>NZ_JBWKNG010000002.1:0-320310 GCF_059415465.1 Pseudomonas sp. GW821-FHT10C09 | reverse complement strand
GAAAATTGCGCTGTCCATTAGGCCGCCTTCGCGAGCAGGCTCGCTCCCACAGGGGAACGCATTTCAACTGTGGGAGCGAGCCTGCTCGCGAAGAGGCCAACACAGTCGCCGCAAAGCTTAGCCCTGCACAAGACTCCGCACCGCCGCAATCTCCGGCACGTCCCGCCGCTGCATATACACCCGCAACGGCTCGGTAACATTGATCCGGTCATCAATATTCTGATCCAGCAACAACTGAATCAGCTCACGCTTGAGCGTCATGACCTGCCCCGCCCCCGGCGCCCAGACAAACTCGCTCACCGCAATGATGCCGTCATCGGCCACGTCCATGCCGAACGAGTCTTCGCTGAATCGAACGATGTAATGACCCGTCTTGCGATTGAGGCCGACGAAGCCGTTGAGTTGGTCGGCGGCCTGGCAGATGAGTTCGGAAGTGATGCGCATATAAACCTCACAATAAGGTCGTTAACGACCGGTGATCGATGGTTTACACGCAAGGAAAATGACGCGGGTTTCCCTCTGCCGGGGAAACTGCCGTGGCCAAGAGTACTGCAAACCAGCGCACACCGGCGCTGAAAAAATGGCCTTTAAACACGTTTATGTCGGTCTGGCGATAGCGCGAGCGGCGCTCAGTTGTTAAAAGAGACGTCTTTGAAAATCTCTCTGCGAAAGGATCTCGACATGCCGGTTACCTTCACCAAAAGCGCCTTGCTGCTGAGCCTGATGCTCGGCCTCGGCCAGGCACAGGCCGCCAGCGAGCCCGGCCCGACCGCTCTGGCCAGCCGTTTGGGCATTCCGCACCCGGCGGTGATCGCCCACCGCGGCGCGTCGTTCGATGCTCCCGAGTCCACCGCGGCCGCCTACAAACTGGCCCGCGACCTGGGCGCCGATTACCTGGAGATGGACCTGCAGCGCAGCAAGGACGGCGTGCTGTTTGCCCTGCACGACAACAACCTGCAACGCACCACTGACGTCGCCACCCGATTCCCTGATCGCAAGGACAGCCCGGCCAACGCGTTCACCATGGCCGAGTTGAAAACTCTCGACGCCGGCAGTTGGTTCAACACCGCTTACCCGGATCGCGCGCGTCCGTCCTACGCCGGGCTGAAAATCCTGACCCTGGACGAGATCATCGACATCGCCCAAGGCAACCCGCTGCACAAGCCTGGCCTGTACATCGAGACCAAGGAGCCGAAGCAATTCCCCGGCATCGAGCGCGACCTCAAGGACAAGTTGCAGGACCGAGGCTGGCTGAGCCCGGCCGGTTCGAAACTGGCGAAAAGTGACCTGGCGGTCGGTCAGGGCAAAGGCAAGGTGGTGCTGCAAACTTTCGAGAAGAGCAGCCTTGAACTGCTGGAAAAAGAAATGCCGAAGGTGCCGAAGATCCTGCTGCTGTGGGTCGGCGAAGGCAGCATCGAGCCGAAATCCAAGGTGACGTTCGCCGAGTCCGGCGACAAGGACAAAGCCACGTACTACGCCAAGCAGGAACCGAAAGACAAAGCCGAATTCCAGCAATGGGTCGAGTACGCCAAGGCTCAGGGCGCCATCGGCACCGGCCCCTCCGCCGCGCTGACCCAAGGTGGCGACCAGAGCTATTCGGACCTGGTGAAACCGTGGATGAACCAGTTCACCCACGATCAGGGTTTGTTGGTGCACGTGTACACCATTGATGACGCGGTGGATTACCAGAAAGTGACGGATGCCGGGGTGGATGGGATCTTTACTAACCGGGCGAGTGAGTTGTTGAAGTTTTACAAGCGGCCGGCGGCGGGGACTGTTGCGCAGTTGCTGCAGAACAACGGGTATTGATTCGGGACCGCGGTGCGGCTATCGCGGGCAAGCCACGCTCCCACAGGATTTGTGCAGAACCTGTGAGCGATGGCTTTCTGGAATTAAGGATGAATTAAGTTGCCATAGCTAATCTGGCGTCACTTAAACGGAACAACCCAAGGAAAGAACCTCATGAAAACATTGACTGCCCTGTTCACCGCCGCTGCCCTGACCCTCACTGCTGGCCTGGCCCAGGCTGACGTTCGCGTCGATCAGATCCCTGAGCTGGTCAAGAGCGGCAAGATCAAGCCGCTGGAAGAAATGAACCAGGCAGCACTGAAACTGCACCCAGGCGCGACCATCACCGACACGGACCTGGACAACCACTTCAACGGCTACGAATACGAAGTTGAACTGCGTCTGGCTGACGGCACGGAATGGGACGTCGATTTCGATGCCGCCACCGGCAAAGTCCTGAGCAACAAACAAGACAAGTAATCTGAACTGATAAAGCCGCACGATCTCCAAATCGTGCGGCTTTTTTGCATCCCGAATTCAGAGCGCGCCAACACGCCGCCAGCCCGCTAGAATCGGTTCACGGTGGACACGCAGGGATTGACGGACATGGGGCACACAGCGGCAGCAGACATCGCCACGATCGGTCGGATCAGCGCGGTGCCGGCGATTCTCCAGGTCATCCGTGAGTTGACGGGCCTGCGCTTCTGCGCGGTGGCGCGTGTGACAGAAAGCTCCTGGACCGCTTGTGCCGTACTCGACCAACTGAATTTCGGCCTGCAGGTCGGCGGTGAACTGGACCTGGTCACGACCCTGTGCCACGAAATTCGTCAGGCCCACCAGTCGGTGGTGATCGACAAGGCCAGTGAAGACCCGCTCTACCACAATCACCACACACCGCGTATTTACCAGTTCGAAAGCTACATCTCGGTGCCGATCTTCCGCACCGACGGGCGTTTTTTCGGCACCATCTGCGCGCTTGATCCCAACCCGGCGCCGCTCAAATCCAGCACGATCCAGAGCACCATGGAATCCTTCGCCCGGATGCTCGCGCTGCAAATCGAAGCTGAAGAAAACCAGCAGCACACCGAAGCGGCGCTCAAGCAGGAACGTGAAACCTCGCAACTGCGCGAACAGTTCATCGCTGTGCTCGGCCATGACTTGCGCAACCCGTTGTTCGCGATCAGCGCCGGCGCCGAAATGCTCCTGCGCAAACTCCCTGAGCCGGCCAATCAGCAACGGGCCCGGCACATCCTTACCAGCGCCCAACGCGCCACACGCCTGGTCGATGACGTGCTGGATTTCGCCCGTGGCTCCTTTGGCAGCGGCATTCCGGTGAACATCGAACCGTGCGCGGATCTGGATGCGGTACTAGGGCATGTGATTTCCGAGGTTCAGAGTGTTCACCCGGACCGGGTCATAACCTCGTCCATCGGCGATTTGCACAACGTCGCGTGCGACCGCGAGCGGGTCGCCCAGTTGCTGTCCAATCTGGTGGCAAACGCGGTAGCCCACGGCGATCCCCAAGGTCCGGTCGAGGTCGATGCGCAGATCAACGAAGGGCATTTCATCCTGAGCGTAAAAAATCAGGGGCTGATTGCCGAGGACGCATTGGCGTATCTGTTCCGCCCCTACTCGCGACCGGCCAGCGATACGCCGCAGACCGGCCTCGGGTTGGGCTTGTACATTGCCAGTCAGATTGCGCAGTCCCACGGTGGAAAACTGGACGTGGTCTCGACTGCGCAACAGGGCACGACGTTTACCTTCAGCCTGCCGGTGCAGGCTTAGGCGCTGGTACTGACCAGCGAACCCGACGTGCTCGAATCGGAATCCTGCAACGCCTGCAACAACGCCGCCGTCGCCGTCTGCAACGAACCCGCCGTGGTCGCCACCTGCGATTGAGCCGCCGCGACATCAGCCGCTTTGGCGTCCGCATCTTCCTGTTTCGCCTGGGCCGCTTGCAGCTGTTGCTGCTGTTCCTGCATCTGCTTTTGCAGCTCGGCGATTTGCTTGCGCAAGGTTTTCACTGCATCGGATTCTTCACTGCTGCTGGAACTGCTGTCGCTCGACGCGGGAGCGCCACCGGCGGCCACTTTAGTGTCGTCGGAAGGCGTTGCGGTGGTGGCGGTGACGGAGGTGTCGGCGGCGGGATCGCTGATCGCGGTTTTGCTGGTGGAAGTGGTGAGGGTCTGGTTGATCGATACCGAGGTGATGCTGACCATGGGATTTATCCACTGTGGGTGTTGGGTATCTCCCTCATCGACATGGCCAAGCCGCACTTGAGATCGAGTGTGTACCGACTTGGTAAGCGAGCCGGTACACAGCCGTCGGCCTTACGCGCTCAAACGCGCCGTCACGTCATTCAACTGCGACGACAAGCCGTGCAGGTTGTGGCTTGCCGCTTCGGTGCGTTGCACGTTGTCCAGATTGGTACTGGCGATGCTGGTGATCTCGGTGAGGTTGCGCGAGATGTCCTCGGCGACCGAGGTCTGCTCTTCGGCAGCGGTGGCGATCTGGCGGTTCATGTCGCGAATCGCTTCGACCGCCTGGGTGATGCGCTCCAGCATGGCGCCGGCCTCGGTCACTTGCTGCACGCTTTCTTCACTGCGTGACTGCCCGCTTTCAATCGCCTGTGCCGCGTCCACCGCGCCGGTTTGTACGGTCTGGATGATCTGGTTAATCTCGATGATCGACGCCGCCGTGCGCTGGGCCAGGCTGCGCACTTCATCAGCGACCACCGCAAAACCACGCCCGGCTTCACCGGCACGGGCCGCTTCGATGGCGGCGTTGAGCGCCAGCAGGTTGGTCTGTTCGGCGATGCCGCGAATCACTTCCAGTACCTTGCCGATACGGCCGCTATCGGTTTCCAGCTGACGAATGACCGTGGCGGTGTTGGCGATTTCACCGCGCATCTGGGTGATGGTGTGGATGGTGCCCTGCATGACTTTCTCGCCCTGCTGCGCGGACTGGTCAGCGTCGTCGGCAGCGCGTGCGGCATCGGCGGCGTGGCGGGCCACTTCTTGCGCGGTGGCGGACATTTCGTTCATCGCCGTGGCCACCTGATCGGTGCGGTTGAACTGCTCGTTGGTGCCACCCGCCATCAGGCTGGCGATGGAGTTCAGTTCGCCGCTGGCGCTGTCCAGGTCCTTGGCGCTGCGCTGCAAGTGGCTGAAGGTTTCGGCGAGGAAATCACGCAGGGTATTGGCGGCGACCGCCAGTTTGCCCAGCTCATCCTGACGGGTGCTGGCCACGCGATCGGCGAACTTGCCTTGGCTGAGTTGCGCCACATAGTCGATCAGTTTGCGAATCGGTTCGACCAGGTTGCGGTTGACCAGCCACAGGCTCAACAAACCAACCAGCAAGCCCGAGGCGAGCATCACGATGATCCCCAGCAACACGGTGCGGTCAGCGTCGGCACTGATCAGCTTCGACTGCTCGGCGCCCTGCTTGCGCAGTTCGGCGACCAGTTCGCTCATCTGATCGCTGGCGGCGCGGTCCACGCCTTTGACGGCGCTGTCGCCAGCAGTCGGGTCGGCACCGGCAGCGACGTAGGCATCGCGGCCCTTCTGATAAGCAGTGCCAAGCAAGCGGTGTTCATCACGCAGGCGTTCGATGCGGGTCTTGAGTTGCGGCTCGATTCCCTTCTGCCCGGCCAGTTCACCGAGGATACTTTGCACATCGCGTTGACGGTCTTCGAATTGCTTCCAGTATTTGTCCAGGTCCGCCGGTTGCTTGCCGCGCAGCAGGACGTTTTTCCATTCCTGAACCTGCACCTTGAATTGCAGGTTGGCTTCATCGATCAACTGGGAAGTGTGCAACGGGCCATCGATCAGGTTCGCGTAGCTCTGAACACCGCTGGACAGGAAGTGAAAGCAAGCCAAAGCGATCAGCAACATCGCCAGCAGGCTGCCGCTCAACAAAGCGAGGATTTGTGCTCTCAGGGATTTTTGCAGCATCGAGTGATACTCATGACAGGGGTGAGACACGCCGCAACAAGGCGTGAAAGGTGTCCGGACATCCCTGTCTGCGACCTTGGCTCGTGGCCAAAGGCGCGCACGTTAACGTAAGCGGGATCGGCGTGCCAGAGCGGTTCTTTAATCGATTCCGACCGTCGGTAGCGCCACTATTTGGCCTTCATCAAGCTGTCACATCACTGTCAAAAATCCTTGCGATGATGCGGCTCAAGTGAACCTGTAAAGCCCGCGACAGGCGCCTTCCTTGCGAGCACTCATGAACCACAGCATCGACCAAAGCCATCGCGACACCGATCTGTTCGGCCTGCTCTACGGGTTCAGTTTTCGCCCTGGTGAACGCGGTCGCGAGATCGATTCGGCCAGGGCGCTGCAATGCCTGCAACAACCCGACGACAGTGAAGAATTCCTCTGGCTGCACCTGAACCTGGCGCACGCCGCGTGCGAGCGCTGGATGAAAAGTCATCTGGAATTGCCGGACGAGTTTTTCGAAGCGCTGCACGAAGGGTCGCGCTCGACGCGTATCGAGCATGTGGATTCGGCCTTGCTGGCGGTGGTCAACGATGTGGTGTTCAACCTCAGCAGCATGGTCTCCTCGGATGTCTCGACGCTGTGGGTGTGCGCCCGCAGTCGGTTGATCATCAGCGCGCGTCTGCAACCGCTGCACTCGGTGGACAAGCTGCGTTCCTCGGTGAAGGCCGGTGAATGTTTCCGTTCGCCGCTGGAATTGCTCGTGCACTTGCTGCGCGATCAGGGCGAGGTGCTAACGCAAATCGTGCGCAAGACCAGCCTGAGTGTCGATCAGATCGAAGATGAATTGTTGTCCTCGCGGCTGTCGACCAACCGTGCCGAACTGGGCGCCAACCGCCGGGTGCTGGTGCGCCTGCAACGCCTGCTGGCGCTGGAGCCCGGGTCGTTGCTGCGCTTGCTCAATCGGCCGCCGCAATGGCTGCAGAAGGAGGACGTCAAGGAGCTGCGCAAGTCCACCGAGGAGTTTGCGCTGATCATCAACGACCTCACGGCGCTGGGTGAGCGGATCAAGCTGTTGCAGGAAGAAATCGCCGCCAACCTCAACGAGCAGAGCAACCGCACACTGTTTACGTTGACGGTGGTCACGGTGCTGGCGTTGCCGATCAACATCATTGCCGGTTTCTTTGGCATGAACGTTGGCGGCATCCCTCTGTCCGGCGACCCGGAAGGGTTCTGGATCCTGGTGGCACTGGTCGCGACCTTTACCGTGCTGGCCGGACGCTGGGCGTTTCGCAAGCGCCAGGATTACTGAGCCTCAAAGCACCACCAATCCCCTGTGGCGAGGGAGCTTGCTCCCGCTCGGCTGCGAAGCAGTCGCAAAACCTGCCAACACCGTTTGACTGAAGAAAGTCGGGGGCCGCTTCGCTGCCCAGCGGGGGCAAGCCCCCTCGCCACAGGTCGTGCCTGGCCAAGTGAATTCTGATTAACGGACAAGCAAAAACCCCAAACCCTGACCTGACGCAGTCTCTCTGTAACAATTAGCAACGACTATCACTGACACACCTACCTCATCAGGATTGTCCGTTATGGCTACTCCTTCCTACCCCGCCGATGCTCAGGCGTCCGCTAGCAGCAGCGCCAGACCCCAATTCGATAAAAAACCCGGCGTGTTCACGCTGGTGATTTTTTTCGGCGTGCTGGCCATCGGGTTGTTGTTCACCGCTTACAGCCTGATGCACGACATGCACGAACTCGGCACAGTGGTGACCACCTGGACCCCGTTTCTGCTGCTGGGCGTGGCGCTGCTGATCGCCCTCGGCTTTGAATTCGTCAACGGTTTCCACGACACCGCCAACGCCGTGGCGACAGTGATCTACACCAACTCGATGCCGCCGAATTTCGCGGTGGCGTGGTCCGGGTTTTTCAACTTCCTCGGCGTGCTGCTGTCCAGCGGCGCGGTGGCATTTGGCATCATTGCTTTGCTGCCAGTGGAACTGATTCTGCAAGTCGGTTCCTCTGCCGGTTTTGCGATGATCTTCGCCCTGTTGATCGCCGCGATACTGTGGAACCTCGGCACCTGGTGGCTGGGTTTGCCGGCCTCGTCTTCGCACACGCTGATCGGTTCGATCATCGGCGTCGGCGTGGCTAACGCGCTGATGCACGGCCGTGACGGCACCAGCGGCGTGGACTGGGCGCAGGCGACCAAGATCGGTTACGCCTTGCTGCTCTCGCCGCTGGTCGGCTTTGGTTTCGCCGCGTTGCTGCTGCTGGCCCTGCGCGCGTTCGTCAAGAATCGCTCGCTGTACAAGGCCCCCGAAGGCAACACCCCGCCACCGTGGTGGATTCGCGGCATGTTGATTGTGACCTGCACCGGCGTGTCGTTCGCCCACGGTTCCAACGATGGCCAGAAAGGCATGGGCCTGATCATGTTGATTCTGGTCGGCACGCTGCCCATGGCCTACGCGCTGAACCGCACCATGCCGGCCGACCAGGCGTTGCAGTTCGCCGCCGTCGCGGAAGTCACCCAGCAAGCGCTGGTCAAGGCTGCACCGCAACCGGCCCCGGCCGACCCGCGCCCGATCCTGTCCGACTACGTGCGCAGCAAGGAAGCCACGCCGCAACTGGTACCGGCCCTCGCCGCCCTCACCGGCAGCATCGGCGCGCAGGTCAAGGGTTACGGCTCGCTGGCCAAAGTGCCGGCCGAGGCCGTGGGCAACGTGCGAAACGACATGTACCTGACCAGCGAAACCATTCGCCTGATGGACAAGAACAAGGTCGGTAATTTCGACGCCGACACCAGCGGCAAGCTGCAGCTGTTCAAACAGCAGATCGACAACTCGACGCGCTTCATTCCGCTGTGGGTGAAGATCGCGGTGGCGATTGCACTCGGCCTGGGCACCATGGTCGGCTGGAAGCGCATCGTGGTGACGGTCGGCGAGAAGATCGGCAAGACGCACCTGACCTACGCCCAGGGCGCCTCGGCGGAAACCGTGGCGATGCTGACGATTGGCGCGGCGGATATGTTCGGTTTGCCGGTGTCGACCACCCACGTGTTGTCGTCGGGCGTGGCCGGGACCATGGTCGCCAACGGGGGCGGCTTGCAGATGAAGACCATCCGCAACCTGCTGATGGCGTGGGTGCTGACCTTGCCGGCCGCGATCCTGTTGTCGGGCAGCTTGTACTGGTTGTTCACCCAAATCTTCTGACCAACCCAAGACCCTGTGGGAGCGAGCCTGCTCGCGAAGGCGGTCTGTCAGTTGCAGATGTATCGACTGACACTCCCTCTTCGCGAGCAGGCTCGCTCCCACAGGTTTTTTTTGCCGGGTAAAAAGCATTTCGTCGCAAATACAGGCGATTACGCATTTATTGATCCACCACCCGCCAGTTAGCACTTCAGTTTGCTAACGTGTTGCCGATTCTTAAGAGACTCGATGTATTCAGGAGTGGAATCGTGAATCTGTATATCAATCAGCTTCAGCAAAAAGCTGACTTCAAAGAAGCCATCTACGCCGGCGACATCTTCCTGAACACTCAGCTGCGCGCGGCCAAAGAGCTGTGTGCGTTCGCTCAGGAAAGCATCACCGCCGCTTTCGACGGCGAGACCAACCACCAGGCCCTGCACACGCTGATGCCGGTGGAAGAATTCGTGGTGTTGGTGACGCGCCTCAAGGGCCAGTTCACCAACAGCCAGCGCGCCAAGGACCTGATCCTGTCGTTTATCGACGAGATCGGCGTCGACCCGCGCGAGTACATTTTCGACGTGCCGCGCATCCGCGTGGTGCCGAACTATGACTACCTGCACGCCGGCGTCAGCTACGCCTACAAACCGCACCGCGACACGTGGTACGGCAGCGTCGATTGCCAGATCAACACCTGGATGCCGGTGCACACCATTCGCCCCGACCAGACCATGATGATCAACGCCGGTTACTTCGACGTGCCGGTGAAGAACACCTCCAGCGAGTGGAGCCTCAACGACTGGATCAGCAACCAGCGGCACAAGGCCAAGGACAACCTCAAGGAGGAAGTCCGCGTGCACCCGGTGCCACTGGAGGCGATCAATACCGCGTCTGAAGTGCGCATCGCCGGCAACACCGGTGAGATGCTGATTTTCTCCGGCTCGCACCTGCACGGCACGGTTGCCAACCACACCGAACAAACCCGCTTCAGCGTGGATTTCCGCCTGATGCACCTCGATGACCTCAAACACAAGCGTGGCGCGATCAACGTCGACAGCGCCTGCCCTGACGTCGGCGCCGGTTTCAAAGACTATTTCCACGCCCACGACTTTTCGAATTTCCAAGGAATCCAGCAATGACCAAGCGTCGCATCACGCCTGCCGAGGCCCAGTACAACGAAACCCGTGCCAACGTTCTGAAACGGGTCGATGCCGAGTACGTGGCCGACGCCCCGTTCGTGTTCGCCAACCGCATCGGCGTGACCGCTGCCCTGTCGCGCATGGAGCTGTTCAAGAAAGTCGCTGAAGTACCGGGCGCGATCATCGAGTGCGGCGTGTACAAGGGCAACTCGCTGATGCTGTACATGCACTTGTCGATGATCCTGGAACCGTACGCGATCAACCGTTCGATCGTTGGTTTCGACACCTTCGAAGGCTTCCAGAGCATCGACAAGAAAGAAGACCCGGCCGACGTCAACGAGACCATGTTCTCCGACACCGACCAGTCGCTGATCCAGGACATGATCGACGCCAACGACCTGCTGCGCCCGGTCAACCGCATCCCGCGTTGCGAGCTGGTCAAGGGCGACATCGTCAAGACTGTGCCGGAGTGGGTGAAGACCCGTCCTGACCTGGTCGTGGCCATGCTGATCCTCGACACCGACCTGTACGAATCGACCAAAGTCGCGCTGGAAACCTTCCTGCCGTACATGCCTAAAGGCGCGATCGTGGTGCTGGACGAAGTGGCTTACCGCAACTTCCCGGGCGAAACCAAGGCCCTGCGCGAAGTGCTGGACTTGAACAAGATCGAGCTGAAGCGTTTGCCGTTTGACAGCTGCGTGGGCTACTTCCACGTCTGACACAAAAGTTCTGAACTGAATTACACCCACTGTGGGAGCGAGCCTGCTCGCGAAGAGGCCTTCACATTCAACATAATCGTTGACTGGAGCACCGCTTTCGCGAGCAGGCTCGCTCCCACAAGGTTACGGGTGTTCTTCAGGTTGTGGACTGGATGAGATTTGCCAACCAGTCCATAAATTTAGTGCCGGGAAACCAGTCCCTTCAACACCGCCAGCAGTTCCACCCTGCCCTTGCGCGGCTCGCCTTCGAACTCGATCCAGCCTTCGTTGAAGCCATCAATCATCCGCATCCGCGGCAATGGATTGCGCATGCCCTGGTGCTCGAACAACGCCTGCCAGGTCTCACGCGGCACGCTTTGCATCCGCACCGGTTTGCCCAAGAGTTCGCTGAAACCGGCACCCAGTTGCAGCGGCGTGATGCGTTGCGGGCCTTCCAGTTCGACGATTCGTTTGCCTTGCCACGACTCCTGCAACAGCTCGGCGGCCAGCCGTCCAACGTCGGCGGTGGCGATCATCGGCACCGGTTTATCCAGCGGTTGCAGGAAACTCGGAATCATCCCCGAACCCATTGCGTGCTCGACGTCCCACTGAGCGTTCTCCATGAACCACGCCGGGCGCAGGAAAGTGACGGGCAACTCCAGCGTGGTTAATGCCTGCTCAAGTATTTGTAATTGGTTGAGCAGGTTCGGCTGAGTGGCCTGGGCACCGATGGTCGACAGGCACACCACTTGACCGGGGCGAGCGGCTGCCAGTGCCTGACGAATGTTATCCGCCACTTGGCGGGTTTCCGGGAAACCGGGAGACGGATCGAAGTTCGACGGCATCATCACAAACACACCGTCCACGCCGGTAAAGGCCTGGGCCATGGCCTGCCAGTCATCAACATCGGCCACTGCCAACTCACAACCGCGCTGCGCCCACACCGCGCCTTTGTCGGCGTTGCGCACCACGGCGCGCACTGCATGGCCGGCGGCCAACAAGGTTCGGGCGACTTCGCCACCCACCTGCCCGGTAATGCCCATCACTGCGTACATGAACTGCTCTCCTGCGAGAAAACGACGACTGTCGCGACGGGGAGAATTTTCCGCGCAATAGCGAGATTCTCCGATAGCATCAATGTCATTGCACACGTGATCAGGAATCATCAATGAGCTTCGATGCCAGTCTTGCCAGCGGCATGGGCGTGTTCAGCGCAGTGGTCGATGGTGGCAGCTTCGTGCGCGCCGCCGAGGCCTTGGAACTGACGCCATCGGGCGTGAGCCGCGCCATCGCCCGGCTGGAAAAACGCTTGGGCATTCGCCTGTTCGACCGCACCACCCGCACCGTCACCCTGACCGATGAGGGCCGGCGCTTCTACGGCGAGATCGCGCCACTGCTGGCCAGTCTCGAAGAAGCGGCGAACTCGGCGTCCAGCAGCGCCACCCAAGTCCGGGGACGTCTGCGAGTCAACATGGACCCGTACTTTTCCCGGTTGATTCTGGGCCCGGCGCTCGGCCAGTTCATGCAGCGCTACCCCGAGCTGTACCTGGAGTTGCAAACCCGCGATCAGTTGGGTGACATGGTGGCGGACGGTTTTGATCTGGCCATACGATTCGGCCATCCAGCGTCCTCTTCGCTGGTGGCGCGCCAATTGTTGGAAGTGCGGGTACTGACCGTCGCCTCGCCGGCCTATCTGAAAAAACATGGGCGGCCATTGACGCCCTTGGACATGGAGGACGAGCGGCACGTGTGCATGCAGTTTCGCGATCCGCAAACCGCTCGCCCGTTCGGTTGGGAATTCCATCGACCGGGACGGCCGGTGTTGCATGTGCAGCCGCATTGCCGCTTGCTGGTCAATGATGTCGGCACGCTGCACAGCGTTTGCGAAAGCGGCCAGGCCATCGCCCAGGTGCTGGACCTGGGGATGGCGCCGGCCTTGAAGACGGGCCGCCTGGTCGAGTTGTTTCCCGACTGGCCCGATGAGCGTTTCCCACTGTATGCCTTGTACCCTTCACGGCACTTGCCGGCGGCCAAGGTGCGGGCGTTTCTCGAGTTTGTCAGTGAGCTTTGTGCAAGGTAGCCCGGCCGATCATCACCCGCTCCCGCACCACGTCGTACACCCAGTGGTAAATGTAGGTGTACGGCAGGAAGAACAGCAGTACACCGATGTCGAGCAGGAACGCTTCCCACAGGCCGATCTTCAGCCACCAGGCAATCAGCGGCACACCGAAGGCAACCAGACCACCTTCAAACAGCAGCGCATGGACCACCCGGACCCACGCGTTGTGAGCCATTTTGTAGTGCTTGAGCACGCGGTCGAACAGGCCGTTGAAGACCACGTTCCAGCCCAGGGCCAGGGCTGCAATGAACATCGTGACCATACCCATGTCGAGCAGCGGTTTGTCCATGATCCAGGCCAGCAACGGGGTACAGATCAGGATGGCCAGCAGTTCGAAACCAACGGCCTGGAAAATACGTTCAGTGATGGATTTATTGGCGCTCATGGCCGGACTCCTCTGAGTGACTGTGGTTGCCATGATCCTGCATCACACCGATACTTCATAACCAATAACCATCGATCAAGGCGATAGTTCATGGCCTCTCACGAAGTGTTGCTGGCGTTTGTCCAGGCGGCAACCCAAGGCTCGTTTTCCGCAGCGGCGCGCAAATTGGGGCGCAGCCAGTCGACCATCAGTGCGGCGGTGGCCAGTCTGGAGATCGATCTGAACCTGGTGCTGTTCGACCGCAGCAGTCGCAAACCCAGCCTGACCCCGGCAGGTCACGTGATGCTGCAACGGGCAGAGGAAATCCTGGCCGCCGCCAGCCGCCTGGAAATGGCCGCCAGCCAGTTGTCACAAGGTGTCGAGCCGAAACTGACCGTGGCGATTTCCGATACCTATCAATCCGACCGCTTCGAAGCGGCGCTGGGTGCGTTTGAGCAGCGATATCCGGACCTGGAACTCGAATGCCTGATTGCCGAATGCGATGACTTGATTGCGCTGGTGCAACGGGGTCGGGCGCAGGTGGCGTTTGCCGAAATGCAGGACAGCTATCCGCCGGACCTGGTGAGTTCGACGGTTGAAGAAAAGACCGAAATCGCATTGTTCGTCTCCCCTGTGCATCCGTTGGCGGCGCTCGATCATATCGATCAGGACGTGCTGCAACAGCACCGGGAATTGCGTTTGGCAACCATCGTCAATCCGTATGAAAGTCGGGCGAAGGGGCGCGTGTGGTCGGCGCCGAGTTATTTGATGCTGCTGGAAATGGCTCAGGGTGGATTTGGCTGGGCGCCGTTGCCGAGGTGGTTGGTGGAGCGGTTTGGGCCGGGGTCGTTGCAGGAACTTCAGGTGCGCGGCTGGCCGAAACCGGTGTTTGTCGATGCGCTGTGGTCGCGCCAGCATCCGCCGGGGCCGGCGGGGAGCTGGTTGTTGAGCAAGATGCTGGAATAGCGGCGCCTCCATTCGCGAGCAGGCTCGCTCCCACATTGGATTTATGGTGTGGCGACGATCAGCTGTGGAACAGTGAGGCTGCCATCGCGAGCAGGCTCACTCCTACAGGTGATCTTCGTTGCGACATAGATCCAGTGTGGGAGCGAGCCTGCTCGCGAAGGGTCCCGCCAGATCACATCATTTTAAAGCGTTGATCCGCGCCTCAAGAAACCGCCGCTCCGGTACTTGCTGCGTCAACTCCAGCGCCCGCTCATACGCCGCCCGCGCTTCCTCCACTCGCCCAAGCTGCCGACAAAATTCCGCCCGCGCCGAATGCGCCAAGTGGTAGTCGAGCAATTCGCCCCGATCCAGAATCGCCTCAACCAACGTCAGCCCCGCCAACGGCCCATCGCGCCGGGAGATCGCCGCCGCCCGGTTTAACTCGATCACCGGCGACGGCACCACCCGCAACAGCAGGTCATACAGACCGACAATCTGCAGCCAGTCCGTGTCTTGCGGTGTCGCCGCTTCAGCGTGCACCGCCGCAATCGCAGCTTGCAGGCAATAAGGCCCGAAGCGCTGCCGGGTCAGCGCCTGTTCGACCAAGGCACAACCCTCGGCAATCATCCCGGCGTCCCACAACGAGCGGTCCTGCTCATCCAGCAGGATCAACTCGCCGGTCGCCGACGTCCGGGCCTGGCGCCGTGACTCGTGCAGCAACATCATCGCCAGAAGCCCCATGACCTCCGGCTCCGGCAGCAACTCCAACAGCAATCGCCCCAGCCGGATCGCCTCGCGCGTCAGGTCTTCGCGCGTCACTTCAGCGCCAATGGACGCCGAGTAACCTTCGTTGAACACCAGGTAAATCACCCGCAGCACACTGTCGAGGCGCTCGGGCAATTCCGCTAGCGTCGGCACTTGATAAGGGATTTTCGCATCACGGATTTTCGCCTTCGCTCGCACGATGCGTTGAGCGATGGTGGCCGGCGCCGACAGGAACGCCCGGGCAATTTCCTCAGTGGTCAGGTCGCAGACTTCGCGCAAGGTCAGTGGCACCTGGGCGTCGGAGGCGAGTGCCGGGTGACAGCAGGTGAAGATTAGGCGCAGGCGATCGTCTTCCACGTCTTCGTCACTCCAGTCGGCCTGCTCCAGCGCCTCCAGTTGCGCGATCAGCATCGGCTGCGAGGCAATAAACCGCGCGCGCCGACGCAAGGCATCGATGGCCTTGAAGCGCCCGGTGGACACCAGCCAGGCGCGCGGATTGTCCGGCACGCCGTCACGCTGCCAGCGTTCGACCGCGATGAAAAAGGCCTCGTGCAGGGCCTCTTCGGCGAGGTCGAAATCGCCGAGCAAGCGGATCAGCGTCGCCAGGATTCGTCGCGAGTCTTCGCGGTAAACCTGCTCGACCCGGGCCTGCACCGCCTCGCCAGGCATCAGTCCGGCATGCCTTCAGTCACCAGCGTTTCCAGTCGATCAAGGCTTTGCCCCCAGCCATCATGAAACCCCATGTCTTCGTGGGCCTTGTGATCCTCTTTTGACCAATGCATGGCACGCGCGGTGTAGAGGGTTTTGCCGCCCCGCTCTTCGAGCGTCACTTCGGCCGCCATGAACGGTTTGCCCGAAGGAATCCAGCCCGGGACAAACGCATCGGTGAACACCAGTCGCTCAGGCGCGACGATCTCCAGGAACACGCCCATGGTCGGGTATTCGCTGCCGTCCGGTGCGCGCATCAGGGTGCGAAACTGGCCGCCGACCCACAGGTCCATTTCACACTCCGGCGTGGTCATGCCGTGCGGCCCCCACCATTGGGCGAGCAAGGCCGGCTCGGTCCAGGCGCGGAAGATCTTCTGGCGTGGCGCGTCGATCAGGCGGCTGATGGATAACTCGAACTCAGACTTTTTTTCAGCTGATTGCGGGCTCATGCACAACTCCTTTCTGGTTTTTGTTATTCAAGGATTCAACTGGCGAACGGGACGCACCTCGACACAGCCGACCCGGGCCGCCGGGATGTTGCCGGCGACCTGGAGCGCTTCATTGAGGTCTTTGGCATCGATCAGGTAGAAGCCGGCCAACTGCTCCTTGGTTTCGGCGAACGGACCGTCGGTGATCGACATCTTGCCGTTACGCATGCGCACGGTGGTGGCGGTCTGCACCGACTCCAGCGCCTCGGCCGCGAGCATCCGGCCGCCACTCTGGATCGACTCGGCGTAGGCCATGCACTCCGCGTCGTTCGGGCTCTCGGGCAGCGAGTGCAAGGTGTGCTCGTTGCTGTAGACCAGGCATAGGTATTTCATGT
Source organism: Pseudomonas sp. GW821-FHT10C09 (assembly GCF_059415465.1). NCBI lineage: Bacteria > Pseudomonadati > Pseudomonadota > Gammaproteobacteria > Pseudomonadales > Pseudomonadaceae > Pseudomonas > Pseudomonas sp. GW821-FHT10C09. The sequence continues at coordinate 303,844 of NZ_JBWKNG010000002.1, read as the reverse complement.
GGCTCTCCTGAATCGAACGGATCAACTATGGCTGCAGATTGACGCGTTGGCGAAATTCCCGACGATCAGGGCTCCAGATTGAACAGCGCAGCGCCACTGGCCATGTCGAACGGCGCCGACCAGTGTTCGTGGACAATCCGCCATTGCCCGCCGTCGCGACGGTAACAAGCGGTGACGCGCATCCAGCAGGCCTGGGTTTCACCCTTGTCGTTGGTGCCGCCGCAATGGGCCAGCCAATGGGCGAAGGCGATGTGCTCGTCCGCCACGACGTTCATGTGGTCGAAGTCGAATTTATGCGGGCCTTGGCACATTTCCATGCACTCCAGCCAATGCGCGCGGTAGGCGGCCTTGCCGCGAAACTGCAGGGCCTTGACCGCGTCGTAGGAGACGATCTCCTCGGCGTACAGGGCCATGATCCGGTCGACATCCTTGGAGATGACGGCCTGGCGATAAGTGTCGATCAGGGTCTCGATTTCGTGTGTAGCGCTCATGGTGGTTCTCCGTGTTTTTTGTAGTGAAGACACCCTTAGTCGTTCGGCAAAAAGCCAAATCGACAGTCGAAATAAAAATAATCCAACGGTGCAAACTCGCTAGAATCCGAGGCTCATTCATGTGGGAAAAGGACACTCCAGTGACAGCCCGTCTCGTGCCTTACGAAAGCCTGAACGCGCGCCAGCGCCAGCAGGTCGAGGCCATCGAAGTACACAAAGAACAAATCAAGTTCAGCGGCGACATTCATGGCGCGTTGCACACCTTGCTGTCCAAACCTGGCCCCGGCGTCAAAGGATTTGCGCTGCTGGTCGAGGATGCTCCGGTGGCCTTCCTGCTGCTCAAACGCCCGCCCGTGTTACCGGCCTGGGCCGATGAACACAGCGCCACTTTGCATGCGCTGCAAGTCGATCAACGTGCTCAGGGAAAAGGCTATGGCAAGGCTTGCCTGCAAGCGCTGCCCGAGGTGGCGCGCCAGGCGTTTCCGGAGATAAAGGGGCTGGAATTGTCGGTGGATGCGGACAATGAGTCGGCTATTGCGCTGTATGCCAAATTTGGCTGGGTGGACAGCGGCGAGGCCTACAGGGGCCGGATTGGCTATGAGCGGCGGATGGGTCTGGTGTTCTGAGGCACTGCTGACCCAACACCAAATCAATGGGGGAGCGAGCCTGCTCGCGAAGGCGGTGTATCAGCCAATGATGATGTTCACTGACACATTGCCTTCGCGAGCAGGCTCGCTCCCACAGGGGATTTTCGGTGGATTTATAAGTCGAGAACCATCTCATGCCACGCCATCCCGCCATGGTCCGAGGCCGACGGTTTGACGTAGGCAAAACCAAACCCGGCATACAGCGGAATATGCCGCTCCTTGCACATCAGGTGAATCTGGGTTTTGCCCAACGCACGCATCCGCTCAATGAATTCGCCCATCAACCGCTTCGCCAGTCCCAGCCCTTGATAGTCCGGGTGCACCACCACCGACATGATCACGACTTGCGGGCCGGCCGGGTCGTGGCCGATCAGTTCCTTGAACGCTTCGTCCGACATCTCCACCTGAAACGCCGCACCGGAATTGATGAAACCGGCTACAACGCCGTCGACTTCCGCCACGATGAAACCCTCAGGCCAGGTGGCAATGCGCGTGGCGATTTTCTCGCGGGTGGCCGCCTCGTCACCTTCGTAGGCAACGGTTTCGATGGCGTAGCAGCGGTCCAGGTCAGTGGCGGTGACGTTGCGGATGAGGGTGTTCATGGCGGCTCGGAATCAGCGTGGGAAAGGCTGCGAATGATAGTTGAATAAGGTGTTCATATCGATCACTGCCGGCGCCGTAAAGCCTGCGTATAGGCGCTTTCATTGCTCGAAGGTTCGGATTATTGATGGAGCCGGTCTCAGGACATCAATAGGGGGAACACACCATGAGCAGCGTTCAGATCGGTCTTCTTATGTTGTTGGGCATCAGCACGTTTGGCTTCGTCACCTTGTCGATCGACCTGATGCGGGCGCGCCGGATGAAGCAAGGTAAATAGCCCGACAAGAGGCGGACACGCCGTCCGCCTCTCGCGGTGTTCACGGCTTGTCTGGTTTGATCGGCAGCCAGATTTCCAACACACCGGTGTTGAGCTTCGGGTTGAAGTCTTCGCTGTAGCGTTCGAATTCCGGGGCGTCCGCCGCCTCTTTGCCGGACTGCGGCAACCAGGTTTTCCAGATGTACTGAAAGGTCTGGGGCAAGGTATCCAGCGATCCCTTGTGCTCGAATACCGCGTAATGCTGAGGTTGAACTTCGACCCAACGGTACTTCTCCGGCAGGTCGTCGAGCTTGTCGATCTCGACGCCGGCGATGTATTCGAATCCGCCCTTGCCATCCGGATTGCAGCAGATACCGTAGGTCACTTCGCCTTTTTGACCGGGAATCTGGCCAATCTCGGGAATGAATTTTTCCCAGAGATCGGGGATTTTCTTCGAGGTTTCCTGGGTGAATCGCCCCCCAAACCCTGCAATGAGCAGGAAGTGCCCGTGTTCGAAGCGGGGCTCGGCTGGTTTTACGCCTGTTTGCTCATCCATGGCTCAACTCCTGAGGCTTAAAAATGGGTTCGGCTGGGAGTATAGAAGCCAAACCCGATTCGCCCAGTTACAGGGCGTGCAACTGTTCGACTGCCGCCGCGCCTACAAACTCGTTGTATCCCGATAGGATCACGTAGACCGCGAAATAGCAGAAGATCGCCGCCGATGCCATGTACGAGTAGCGCAGCAGTTTGTCACCCAGCAACTTGCCGCCGTGGCTCGCGGCAAAGCACAAACCGGCACTCCACAGCAGACCGGCACAGAGGAATCCGCCGAGAAACAGCGCCGAGCTGAGCGCACCACCGCCACCGGAACGGGCGATCAGCGTGCCGCCCACCGCTGCGAACCACAGGATGGCACTGGGCGAGGACATGGCGAGGAAGATCCCGCGGAAAAACTCTTTGCGATGGGAGTTCTGCCCCACCTCTTCGGTTTGCGCCAAGGCCGCTTCGTGGTGAATCGCCGAATAGATCATCTTCGCCGCAAAATAGATCAGCAACGCCGAACCGCCGATCCACAGCACCCAGCGCACGGTTTCGTATTGCAGCAAAACGGTCATGCCCGCCAGCGCCAGCACCGCGTAGATCAGGTCGCCGACACAGGTCCCCAAGCCCAGTGCAAAGCCTTGGAAATAGCCGCGTTGCATGGCCAGGGTGATCATCGCGATGTTGGCCACGCCGATATCCAGGCACAACGAAAGGCTCAGCAAGAAGCCGCTGCTAAATTCCATCTACCGATTTCCTTCGGAAAAATTTGTTTACTCATTGGCTGGACAGTGTGCCACGACTGCCCTTATCTTCCGCAACAGGCCACCGCAGTGGCCAGCGTCGCTCGGACGGTTCCGGGCGCTCACGTTATCCGAGGCAACAATGGCCGAACAAGGTTCGCCGCGCCGCTTTGCGCGCATAGATCGACTCCCTCCTTACGTTTTCAACATCACTGCCGAGCTGAAGATGGCCGCCCGTCGTCGTGGCGAAGACATCATCGACTTCAGCATGGGCAACCCTGATGGCCCTACTCCGCCGCACATCGTCGAAAAACTGGTGACCGTCGCCCAGCGCGAAGACACCCACGGCTACTCGACGTCCAAAGGCATTCCGCGTCTGCGCCGGGCGATTTCCAATTGGTACAAGGATCGCTACGAGGTCGACATCGACCCGGAAACCGAAGCCATTGTCACCATCGGTTCCAAGGAAGGCCTGGCGCACTTGATGCTCGCCACGCTGGATCAGGGCGATACCGTGCTGGTGCCGAACCCGAGTTATCCAATTCACATCTACGGTGCCGTGATTGCCGGCGCCCAGGTGCGTTCGGTGCCACTGATTCCTGGCGTGGATTTCTTCGCCGAACTGGAACGGGCGATTCGCGGCTCGATCCCGAAACCGAAAATGATGATCCTCGGCTTCCCGTCCAACCCTACCGCGCAATGCGTGGAGCTGGATTTCTTCGAACGGGTGATCGCCCTCGCCAAGCAATACGACGTACTGGTGGTGCACGACCTGGCCTACGCCGACATCGTCTACGACGGCTGGAAAGCCCCCTCGATCATGCAAGTGCCGGGCGCCAAGGACATTGCGGTGGAGTTTTTCACCCTGTCCAAGAGCTACAACATGGCGGGCTGGCGGATCGGTTTCATGGTCGGCAACCCGGAACTGGTCAACGCCCTGGCACGGATCAAGAGCTACCACGACTACGGCACCTTCACCCCGCTGCAAGTCGCGGCGATTGCGGCGCTGGAAGGCGATCAGCAATGCGTCAAGGACATCGCCGAGCAGTATCGGCAGCGGCGTAACGTGCTGGTCAAAGGCCTGCATGAACTGGGCTGGATGGTCGAAAACCCGAAAGCGTCGATGTACGTCTGGGCCAAGATTCCCGAGGCGTATGCGCACCTGGGCTCGCTGGAGTTCGCCAAGAAACTGCTGGCCGAGGCCAAGGTCTGCGTCTCGCCGGGCGTGGGGTTTGGTGAGTATGGGGATGATCATGTGCGCTTCGCGCTGATCGAAAACCAGGACCGGATTCGTCAGGCTGTGCGCGGGATTCGCGGGATGTTCAGGGCGGATGGGCTAGTCGCCAAATCCTGACACCGAACCTGTAGGAGCCGGCTTGCTGGCGATCGCATCGACCCGGTCAGAAGATCAACCGAGTCGCCTGCATCGCCAGCAAGCCGGCTCCTACAAAAGCGTTGCGGCGTCGTTTAAACGAACATCGACAGCAGCAGGATAAAGCCCAGCGCAACCACGGACAGGATGGTTTCCATCGCCGTCCAGGTCTTGAAGGTTTCCGCTACGGTCATGTTGAAGTATTGCTTCACCAGCCAGAAACCCGCGTCGTTGACGTGCGACAGGACCAGCGAACCGGCACCGGTGGCCAACACCAGCAGCTCACGGTTCACACCCGGAATCATCCCCACCACCGGCACCACAATGCCCGCGCCAGTAATGGTCGCAACGGTCGCCGAACCGGTAGCCACGCGAATCACCGCCGCCACCAGCCACGCCAGCAGGATCGGCGAGATCTGTGCATTCACCGCCATGTGGCCGATCACGTCACCCACGCCGCTGGTCACCAGCATCTGCTTGAAGCCACCACCGGCCCCAATAATCAGAATGATCGCAGCGGTCGGCGCGAGGCTCGAATCGAGCCATTTCAGAATGCGTTTCGAGTCGATGCCCTGACGGTGACCGAAGGTGTACAGCGACAACAGCAGCGCCAACAGCAACGCCGAGATCGGGTGGCCGATCAGGTCCATGAAGGAGCGTGCGAAATTGCCTTCTGGCAGTACCACATCGGCAAAGGTCTTGAGCAACATCAGGAACACTGGCAGCAGCACAGTGATCAGCGTGATGCTGAAGCTTGGCAGGTCGGCCGATTCCGGCTCACGCGCCAGTTGATCCACCAGTTCCTGGTTAGGATGACCGGGGATGTATTTGGCGATAAACGTGCCGTAGATCGGACCGGCAATGATGGCCGTCGGCAGCGCAACGATCAGCCCGTACAGAATCGTTTTGCCGATGTCGGCGCCGAACACGCCGATGGCCAGCAATGGACCCGGGTGCGGCGGAACCAGACCGTGCACGGCGGACAGACCGGCCAGCAGCGGGATACCGATCTTGATGATCGACACGCCGGTACGACGCGCAACGATGAACACCAGCGGGATCAGCAGCACGAAACCGATTTCGAAGAACAGCGGAATGCCGACCAGGAAGGCCGCGAACATCATCGCCCACTGCACTTTGTCTTTGCCGAACGCGCGAATCAGCGTCTGGGCAATCTGATCCGCCCCGCCCGACTCGGCCATCATTTTGCCGAGCATGGTGCCCAGCGCCAGGATGATCCCGACAAAACCGAGCACCCCACCGAAGCCGTCCTGGAACGCTTTGATAACGGTGCCGATCGGCATGCCGGAGGTCAGCCCGAGAAATGCAGCGGCGATGATCAGGGCAATAAAGGGGTGGAATTTGAACTTGGTGATCAGGACGATAAGCCCGATCACCGTGACCACTGCATCGAGCAGCAGGAACGTCTCGTGGGACATGCCAAACATTAGGGGTGTCTCCTGGTTGTTGTTGTTATTAAAGCGGGTAATTCGCAAGCCATCAGGACAGCGCTATCTTTTTTGGCAACGCTCATACGGCCTGTTTCAAGCCGTTTGCCTGCCACCAGACATGCGCCTGCGACGCCAGTTGCTCGACGCTGTGGGTCGATGCGTCCAGCGCCAGGGTCAACGGCTCGCCCACGGGGGATTCGAGGGTGGCGAACTGGCTGTCGATCAGGGTCGAAGGCATGAAGTGCCCCGGCCGATGCGACACACGCTCGGCGGCGACTTCAGGGGTCAATTCAAGGAACACGAAGCCCAGGCCCGGCAAGGCGCTACGCAACACTTCGCGGTAACTGTGTTTGAGGGCCGAGCAGGTCAGCACCGGGCGTTCGCCCTTGGCGTCGACGCGGCGCAGTTCATCGCACAGGCTGTCGAGCCAGCCGGCACGGTCCTGGTCGTTCAGGGGGATACCCGCGCTCATCTTTTCGATATTGGCGGCAGGGTGGAAAGTATCGCCTTCAATGGCAGTGGCGCCGCTCAGTTGGCACAAGGCCTCGCTGACGCATGTCTTGCCGCAACCGGCAACGCCCATGATGACCAGGGCGGTGATGGGATGATTCATGTAACACCTCAGCGCGCAGACAGCGCTACCTTTGCCAGTTATGACACTCGTGCAAAAGCAGAAGTTGCCGACGCCTTCTTGTCATTTTTTATGGGTTGCAGCATTTTCGTCCCAGCGCCAAAAAGCGAGGTTCAGGCAAAACTCGCTTACGCATTTGCAGCTGCTTCGGGACAGCGCTACCTTAGTGCCTTGAATTTTGTTTGGCAAGCCGCCCGATGACCTCCCCTAAAAACGATAAAAATACCCGCACCACTGGCCGCCCTACCCTCAATGAAGTGGCCCGACTGGCCGGCGTCAGTCCGATTACCGCCTCCCGTGCGTTGCGTGGCGTCAGCACCGTGGCCACCGAACTGGTGGAAAAAGTCCAGAAAGCCGCGCTTGAACTCAACTACGTGGTCAACCCCGCCGCCCGCGCCCTGGCTTCGGCGCAGAGCCATTCGGTGGTGGTGTTAGTGCCGTCACTGTCCAACCTGTTGTTCATCGACACGCTGGAAGCCATTCATCAAGTGCTTCGCCCCAAGGGCTTTGAAGTGCTGATCGGCAACTTCCATTACTCGCGCGATGAAGAAGAAAACCTGCTGCGCAACTACATGGCCTATCAGCCTCGCGGCTTGCTGCTGACCGGTTTCGACCGCACTGAAAGTTCGCGGCGGATGATTGAAGCCAGCAACATTCCCTGCGTGTACATGATGGAACTGGACAGTGCGGCGGGCGTGAATTGCGTGGGCTTCTCGCAATTGGCCGCCGGTGAAACAGCGGCTGAACATTTGCTGTCCCGTGGTCGCAAGCGTCTGGCCTACATCGGCGCGCAGCTGGACCAGCGCACCTTGCTGCGCGGTGAAGGGTTCCGCAAAGCCCTGCAAAAGGCCGGTTTGTATGACCCTGACCTGGAAGTGCTGACCCCGCGTGCCTCCTCCGTTGGATTGGGCGGCGAGTTGTTTCTGCAACTGCTGGCCAGTCATCCCGATATCGATGCGATCTTTTTTGGCAACGACGACCTGGCCCAGGGCGCACTGCTCGAAGCGATGCGCCACGGCATCAAGATCCCGGAACAAATCGCCATCCTCGGCTTCAACGACCTGCCCGCCTCGGCGCACATGGTGCCGCGCCTGAGCAGCATCAACACACCGCGAGAGGCCATTGGCCGGCGTTCGGCGGAGTTGATGTTGACGTTGCTGGCGGGGAATTCGGTGGCCAAACCGGTGCAGGATATGGGGTTTGAACTGAAAATCCGCGAAAGCACATAACCCCCCCTGTGGGATCATCGCTGTCAGTGGCCCATCAGTTCGACAAACGCCAACGCGCCCTTCTGCAACGGTTGGCTCTTGAGCCACACGGCATGCACCGGCAACTCCAGACCATTCTCGATGTTGCGAAAATTCAGGCGTTTGAGCCTTCCGGCATCGAGCAGCGGCTGGACCACAGACACCGGAAAGTTGCCCCAACCCAAGCCCGCTTCGACCATCTCCAGCGCCATCGCCAAGGTGTCGGTGCGCCAGTAAGACTCGCCGACCAAGGGCCGGGTTTCACTGATCGGCAAGTCGCGGCTGGCGACGATGATTTGCCGGACGTTTACCAGATCCTCGAGAAACAAATCCTGCCCCTGAAGCATCGGATTGTCCGCCGCGAGCGTGGCGATCATCCGCTCAGTGCCGACAAACTGAAACCGCTCCAGCACATTCATGCTGAGCCCGGCGAAGGCCAGGCACACGCTGACCCGGCCGCTGTGCAGCATGGCCAACACATCATCCTGCGGCGCACTGAGCACTTCGATTTCCAGCAGAGGATGACGCTCGGCAATCACCTTGATCGCCGCCATCAAGCGCCCCTTGTCGATGTCCGCCACGACGCCTATCGACAACTTGCTCTCCAGTCCCAGCGATAACTCGATGGCATGCACGTGCAGTTGTTTGAGCTGCTCGGCGATCAGTCGAGCGTGCGGCACCAGCGCACTGGCCATGGCGGTTGGCACCGGTTCGCGGTGGCTGCGATCAAACAGCGGATAACCCAGTTCAGCCTCCAGGTTGGCGATGCTCATGCTCACGGCCGACGGGACTTTGCCCAGCGCCCGGGCAGCCGCTGAAAACGAGCCGCGTTCGATCACCGCGAGAAACAACTCGATGCTGTCACTGTTGAAATTCATTCACCGTCCTATCACTAAAACTGAAAGCTTCTGACTTTTTCTGTCACTCCTATTGAAGCTATCTTTCGCCGCCTTCGCCAGTGCGCTGGTTTCAAGTTCGCAAAAAAGAGGCAAATCCCCATGCAAGGCGTTAAACGCAAACTGGTCTACGTGTCGTTGTATGAAGTCATCGGCATGACGTTTTCGGCACTCGGCCTGGCGCTGTTGTCCGGCACTTCCCCTGGCAGTACCGGCCCCTTGGCGGTGATCATCACCACCATCGCCGTGACCTGGAATTTCATCTACACCTCGCTGTTCGAGCGCTGGGAAAGTCGCCAGTTATCACGCACCCGCACCGTCAAACGGCGCATCGCCCATGCCGTGGGTTTTCAACTAACCTTGATAGTGTTTCTCATCCCGTTGATTGCCTGGTGGATGAACATCAGTCTGGTGCAAGCGTTCCTGCTGGACTTGGCGCTGATCATCTTCATCCCGTGCTACACCTTCGCGTTCAACTGGCTGTTTGATCGCACGTTTGGTTTGCCAACGCCGGCGCTGCCGGATCCGGTTTGAAAACGGAGTAGCTCAATGGAACATGCACTGAAGATTCTCGGCAAGGCGTCGTCCATCAATGTCAGAAAAGTCCTGTGGACCTGTGAGGAACTAGGCCTTGCCTACGAGCGTGAGGACTGGGGCAGCGGTTATGCGTCGACCCACACGCCGGAGTTTCTGCGCCTGAACCCCAACGCACAGGTGCCGGTGATCATCGACGAGGCCGGCGTGTTGTGGGAGTCGAACACCATCTGCCGCTACCTGGCCGGCAAACACCAAAACACTGATTTGCTGCCGCATGACCCGGCGGCGCGGGCGCGGGTGGAACAGTGGATGGATTGGCAAGCCACCGAGCTTAACCCTTCCTGGAGCTACGCGTTTACCGCTTTGGTGCGTAAGGACCCGGAGTTTCAGGACCCGCACCGGATTGCTGTCGGCGTGCGCGGTTGGAACCAGAAAATGGCGATCCTCGAACATCAGCTCTCGGTCACCAAAGCCTATGTCGCCGGGCCTCGTTTTACCCTGGCCGACATTGTCGTCGGGCTGTCGGTCAACCGCTGGCTGATGACCCCGATGGAACGGCCGGACTTCCCCGCCGTCGACGAGTACTTCCAGCGCCTGGCACAACGTCAGGGCTTCCTGAAACACGGCTGTAACGGCTTGCCGTGACGGCGCGGTCGAACTCTGCCGCCTGACGGCAACTGCTGACCGCTATTCACCCATCGAGCCCCGTAAACAGGGGCCTCAAGCGACGGCACGCTAATTGCTCCTGCCCTCCGGTCAGCAATTACCTACAGGGCTATTCATCATGTTGGTCAGTGCAAAACAAACACAAATGATCCCTCTGCCCAAGCGTCCCGGCGAAGACCCGAGCGCTGAAGCCGCCGCCGGGCTGCAAAGCGGCATGCAGGGCGCGATGCTGCAAGCGCTGCAAACCAATGTTCAGGCGCAGGTCCAGGCGTCCGCGACCCAACAAACCACGCAGCAAGTGAACGAAGCGAGCAAGATCAGCGACAACATCGATGAAGCCTTCGCCAAAACCCGCGTGGCGCTGCAGGCAGCCGATCCGTCGAAAGTACCGGCCGATGTGCAAGACAAGTTCAGTGACAGCGCGGCGATGACCGACTTCAAGGACTACATGAGCAAAACGCCGGAACAGCGGCTGCGCGACAGTATTCTGAAAGACATGGGCATTACCGAAGAAGACTTGAAAGCCATGCCGCCGGAGAAACAACAGGCCGTCGCACAAGAAATTGCCGATCGCCTGCAGGACAAGATGAAACTGGCGCAGGCCGAGAAAGAAAGCAGCAGTAGCGAAAAGAGTGGCACTCAAGTGGTCGACAAGTTTCTGGCTTCACTTTGATGTTGATTACGTTCACAAAAAGAGCCCCGACAGGGGTTCTTTTGCTGACAACCCTCCTACCGCTTGTCTGTTACTTAAGTTAAAAATCCAATACCTGTAACTTCTGACAGTAGACGTACACCCTTGTTTGGAAAATCATGAGCCAGCTGCGTTTACAGGATATACGGGACTCTATTGATAACCAGCAAGGAAGAAAAAACATGAATACCGAAAAAAAAGCTATCGGGCTGTTCAGCGTAAATGTCAGGGAAAAGGGTGGAGAAGAGGTTTCTATTCCAACTAACCACCTCGAGCTGGTGGTGAAACAAGATCAGCTACTGGTTGTCGGAGTCAACCTTGACTTCCCTCCCGCTACATGGGGAGTTCAATTGAATATCGACGACAAAATAGAACCTGGTACTTATCCATTCATAAACCGAGATCCCGAAGAAGGGGGCCCTAGCGTTACTGGCATTTACAACTCCAAAGAGCACGGAAGTTCCTGGATTGGGCAAGTGCAAGGAGGTGTCATCACGTTGCTTGAAGTAGACCTGGATAAAAAATTTGCACGAGGCACCTTCGAGTTCATCGCAGTCGATGAAGATAACCCTAATAGTCCCGCAAAGGTCGGAGGTAGTTTTTCACTGACAGAATAGATCTGGCCCAACGAAATACCCTAACTTAAAGTCTTGCCCCTCAACGTTAGAGGGGCAGGAATTTAATCTGGGAGCGAGCTTGCACGATGGCTTTTAACCAGGCACTACACCATTACAAACTTGCACTCACTTTCGTAGCCACCTCCCCCGGCACCCAAGCCTTCCACACCTGCGGCTGCTCGCGTAAAAACGCCTGGGCCACCTCACGCGGTTGCAGGCGTTTTTCGCTCATCTGCCCCAGCGTCTGGTTCAGCAGATCGATCGGCAAATCGACCTTTTCAAAGAACGACACAAGGTCCGGGTACTGCGCCTTGAACGGTGCCGACACGCCAATGGCCAGGCTGGCCGGCATCGAGCGCGTGCCCTTGGGGTTGGGGTTGCTGGAATCGGCCAGGGTTTTCCAGGCTTCTGCGTCGAACGGCGGCTCGTCGAGTTTCACCAGTTTGAAACGCCCCAGCAGCGGCGTCGGCGACCAGTAATAGAACAGCACCGGTTTGCCACGGCGGATCGATGAAGCGACTTCGGCATCCAGCGCCGCGCCGGAGCCGGTGCGGAAGTTGACGTAGCTGGCGGTCAGGTCATACGCCTTGAGTTTCTGACTGTTGACGATCTCTGAGGTCCAGCCGGTAGGGCTGTTGAGGAAGCGGCCACGGCTGGGGTCTTCCGGGTCGCGGAACACGTCCTTGTATTTAGCCAGGTCGGCAACGGATTTCAATTCCGGCGCCAGTGGCTTGATGCCACGTTCCGGGTCGCCCTTGATCACGTATTCCGGCACCCACCAGCCTTCGGTGGCGCCTTTGACCGTGTCGCCCAAACCGAACACCTTGCCCTCGGCAGACGCCTTGACCCACGCCGGACTGCGCCCAGCCCACTCTTCGCCGATCACTTGAATGTCGTTTTTGGCCAGCGCCGCTTCAAGGCTGACGGTGCTGCCCGGCAAGGTGTCGGTCGGGTAGCCGTAACCTTTTTCGACGATCAATCGCAGGATTTCAGTGATCAGGCTGCCGCTCTCCCAAGTGATGTCGCCGAAGTGGATGGGCGCAGCTTTTTCCGCTGCCGGAACCTGGCTGGCCACCAGGCTCAGCGCCAGTAGCGAACTGCCGAGCAGGGTTTTGATCGATCTCATGCGGACCTCCGGGTCAAGGGTTGGTTGGCGCTGTGCTGGGCGCACAGTGCCCGGGAGCGGGTCATGTAAATGCTGACCGAACGCTGGGAAATGCCCAGTTCGGCAGCGATTTGTGGATAAGTGAGGCCGTCGACGTGCGACAGCAGGAAGGTTGCCCGGACCTTGCCCGGCAGTCGCTCGAGGGTGCGGTCGAGGCTGTTCAGGGTTTGCGATAACTGAAGCAAATCTTCAGGCGATGGCCCGCGAGCCAGGTCGGCCTGCGGTAGCTGTTCGAGGTGCTGACGCTCCAGATCGCGGCGACGCCAGAGCTCATAAACCCGTCGGCGGGCGATAGTCGTGAGCAACGCGCGCGGCTCACGAATAGGCGTCAGGCTGGGGGATTCGAGCAATTGCATGAAGGTGTCGGCGGCAATGTCTTCGACACTCGCGCCGGTTCCCAGATACTGGCGCAAGCGTGCGCACAGCCAGGGGTAATGAGCGCGGAACAATCCGCCCACGTGGTTACGATGGGAGTCGTCGGTGCCGGACATAGAGGCTCCAAGGGTTAGGGGTCGCTGAATGTCCGGTGATCCGGTGGCGCGATCCTAACAAGGAGCCTTATTCTTTAATAATACTTAAAAAGCATTTTTATATTCGATTTAGAAATTTCAGCGCAAACGGCTATAGCCGAGAATTTCCGCTTCCTGCTGATAGTCGAGGATCACCTGATAGTCGCTTTCGCTGGCAGGCAGCACTTCTTTCAGCCCGAGGATTTCAGCCACGTCGGGCAGTTCGCTCAAGGTCTGATTCATCACTTGCAGCAAGTGCTCAGCCTGTTCATCGCTCGTCCCGGCGGCCGAGATGTAGGGCAAGGTCGGACTGAATGCGCTGCGGGTCACGACGCGCAGGCCGGCGACTTCTTCGCGGGCGTGTTGGGCCAGATAGGCAAAGGTCACGCTGTCGATGGCGGCCAGATCCGCGTGATCTTCACGCAGCCAGCGCAGGCTGTCGCGGTGGCTGCCGCTGATGGCGACACTGGCAAAGAACTGTCCGTCGCGATGCAGCGGCGCCAGTCGATGGCGCAGCAGGTTCATGCCGCTGTTGGAGTCTTCGCCATTGATCACGCCGCGGCTGTCGCGGAAGTCAGCCAAGGTCCGCCGAGGATCACCGGCGCGACTCAGCAGCAGGCTGCAATGGCTGCCAGCGGTGCTGTCCGGCAGCTCATAACGCGGCCGTCCGATCACCCGGACCTGACCGCGCAATGCCGTCATCAGCGGGTAGCCGCAGGTTTGGGTCAGCAGCAAGTGCGGGGAGAGCCAGAGGTCTGTCAATGACAGGTGGCTGGCATCGAGGCGATCGCTGGGAAAGCGTTCGAGAATGCACGTCAGCCAGCGTTCGTTGGCCTGGCGGATGGGCTCGGGGGCGACGTACATCAGGAGTTCGGCAAGGTGGCGTGTCATCGAAATATCCCAAACAACAAATTTCTAATTGTGGGAGCGAGCAGGCTCGCTCCCACAGGGGATTGGGGGGGGATCCAACAAATCAGTGAAACGGATGCTGTGGGCTGTCGATTGCTTTCACGCCATTCTCGCGCCACAACTGGCCATACCCCCGCACCAGAAACCCGCCACTGCGCGCGATCCATTGTTCGCGGCGTGCGTGATAAGCACGCGGCAAGTCGTACCACGCCAACCCCGGCAAGTCGTGATGCACCAGATGAAAATTGAGGTTCAGGAACAGCCAGCGCCAAGGCCACGCAGCTTCATTGAGTACGGTCCGCTGTTCGGAGTGCGCGTGCGGACGATGTTCATAGTAGGAGCGAATCATCGCAATCGACAGCGCCGGCACGCTGATCAGCAGCAGGTAATGCCACACCGGCAACACGCTGTAGCGGGCGATGAATGCGAGCATCAGCAAGGTCAGTACACCGTGGGTCAGCCACATCAGCCAGGCCTGTCGCTCACCGTTGATCAACTGCTGCAGTTGTTCTTTCGCCAGTGCCAGCAAGGCGAGCGGCGCACCGATCATGAAACGCCCGATCACGGTTTTGTTCAGCCAGTGCAGGCCCTGTTCGAACAGTGAACTGCCCTGCCACTGCTCGGCGCTCAGGTAACGGCTTTCCGGATCGCGACCTGGAACGGTCAGGTCTTCGTCGCGGTGATGTAGCAGATGACTGTCGCGGTACAGGGTGTAGGGATACCAGACCGCGAACGGCGCATAGCCGAGGATCTTGTTCAGGGTTGTCCAGCGGGTCGGGTGACCGTGGAGCAATTCGTGTTGCACCGACAACCACAGCACCAGCAATGGAATCAGCAGCGCCGTGCTCCACCACAACCCCAATCGATCACTCGCCAGCACCAGGCTGAACCAGCCGCCGTAAACGCCGATCAACAACAGCCAGGTCGGCCATTCGGTGCGGGCCGTAAAGCGCTGACGCAGGGTGTCGATTTCTTCTCGGTGGGCGTTATCAAAGTAATGAGGCATGGCGTTGCTCAGATCGGGACCAGTCCCCTTCTGTGCATTGGCCTTGGGAAATCTTGCAGATTATTTGGTTATTTCGTTAGACGTGCAGCAGGAGCCCGATGGCCGGGCTCCCTTGTCGCGGGATCAGTGACCGAACACATCCACCTTCTTGGCCTTCTTGTCCGCGCGCTTTTCATCGGCGGTTTTCGCCGGCTTTTTCTTCGCTGCTTTCTTTGAATCCATGCCTTTGGCCATGATACGTACTCCACTCATACGGGATGTGAGATCAGGTATACACCTATCCCTGCGCGCCCGTTCTTTTATAATCGCCCGCTTTGCACACCGACAGTCCAGACCCATGCCCGACACCCAGTACACCCTGCTCGACGAGCCGTTATGGCCACTGATGAACAAATTTTATCGCGCGCACCAATCGCCGATGAAAGCCGTGCGCGACGCTCGGTTATGGGTGGCCAGACGCAATGAAATTGTGGCGGCGCTGTGCTTGCGACCGGTGGCGGGCGGGCATTGGTTGACGGGGTTGTTTGTCGACCCGGGCTGTCGCGAACAGGGGGTTGCAGGTGATTTGATTGCGGCGGCGGTCAAGGACCTCGACCTTCCGGTGTGGCTGTTTTGCCATCCGGACTTGCGGGGCTTTTATGAGCGTCGCGGCTTTGCCTTCGATCCGCAGATGCCGTATGCCATGGTGGAACGGTTGAGCCGTTATGCACGCAGCAAGCCGATGATTGCGATGGGGTTGGAGCCGGGCACTCCGCTTACTCAAGACTTGTGAAAATCCAATGTGGGAGCGGGCTTGCTCGCGAAGGGGGCGCTACATTCACCATCTCCAGTGACTGTTACACCGCCTTCGCGAGCAAGCCCGCTCCCACATTGGTTTTGTGGTGGTCTTAGTCGTCTGCGTTCGGATCAAGGTCCGGGAACATGACTTCGGTAAACCCGAACTTGCTGAAGTCGGTAATGCGCGACGGATACAAACGGCCGATCAGGTGATCGCATTCATGCTGCACCACCCGCGCATGGAAGCCTGAGGCGATGCGTACGATGGGCTGGCCCTTGGGGTCGACACCTTCGTAGCGAATCTGCTGGTAACGGTCCACGGCGCCGCGCAGCCCCGGCACGGACAGGCATCCTTCAAACCCCTCCTCCTGCGTCGGGCTCAACGGTGTGATCAGCGGATTGATCAGGATGGTTTGCGGCACTGCCTCGGCGTCCGGGTAGCGTTCACTGTGCTCGAAACCGAAGATCACCAGTTGCAGGTCGACACCGATCTGCGGCGCAGCCAGGCCAACGCCACCGACGCTTTCCATGGTCTGGAACATGTCGTCGATCAACTGCCACAACTCAGGGCTGTCGAACATCTCGGCCGGTACCGGCGGGGCAACGCGCAGCAGGCGCTCATCGCCCATTTTCAGAATTTCACGGATCATTTGATGACTTCGTCAGTGGTGGAATCGAGCGAGTGATCGCGCCCCAATCCGGAAACATGGTGTTTTTCATAGTCATGGCCGTGTTCGCCAGGGACCTTCTCGCCGGGGTCCTTGCCTTCGTTCGACATGTGCTCGATCACCGCATTCATCTCCGCGCCGAGCAACAGCACCGCGGCGGAAATGTAGAAGTACAGCAACAGCACGATGATCGCGCCGATACTGCCATACATGGCGTTGTAGTTGGCGAACTCCTTGACGTACAGACCGAAGCCCACAGAGGCACAGATCCACACCACCACCGCCAGCACCGACCCCGGCGTGATAAAGCGAAACTCCTGTTTGACGTCGGGCATGACGTAATAAATCAGCGCCACCGCGACCATCAGCAGAATCACCACCACCGGCCAGCGCACGATCGTCCAGAGCGTCACGATGAAGTCTTCGAGACCGACTTGCGCAGCGATCCAGCCCATCAACTGCGGACCGAGCACCATCAGCGCAGCGGCGACCAGCAGCATCCCGGCGATGCCGACGGTGTAGATGATCGACAACGGGAAGCGCTTCCACGCCGGCCGGCCTTCGACCACATCGTAGGCCGCGTTCATCGCGCTCATCATCAGCCGCACGCCGGCAGACGCGGTGTACAGCGCAATCACGATACCCACCGAGAGCAAGCCGCCCTTGGATTGCTGGAGCTGGTCAATCACCGGGTTGACCTGTTCCAGCGCCTGGGGCGGCAAGACGAGTTCAGATTGCAGGCGCAGCCAGGAGAAAAAGTCCGGCAGGTGCAGGAAACCGATCAGGGCAATCAGGAACAGGATGAAGGGAAACAGCGAGAACAACATCTGATAGGCCAGCGCCGAGGCATAAGTCGACATTTCATCGTCGATGAACTCGGTGACCGTGCGCACCATCACTCGGTGCAGGGGCAGGCCTTTCATGTCCGGGAAAATCATTAGCGTCTCCTTTCGCCGCAAGATTGGGGTTGAAGTCGTGGCGACTCAGGGGCCGTTTGCTACATCAAAGTAGCCTACTTGGCGACTTTGAAACAATTTCCGCGCTCAAGTTCAGGCTTAAACAAAAACGGCCATCCGTGGATGGCCGTTCCTGATCGTCCTCAAAGGCCAAATCAAGCCTTGTCGACGCCTTTCTTGATGGCATCTTTGGCTTTGCCCACGGCTTGCTGAGCCTCGCCTTTCTTTTCCTGCACTTTGCCTTCGGCTTGCAGTTTGGTGTTGTCAGTGGCCTTGCCCACGCCTTGCTTGACGTTGCCGACCGCTTCGTTGGCCATGCCTTTTACTTTATCGCCAGTGCTGCTCATGGTGTTTCTCCTGTGAACAAATCAATGAGAAAAGTCGTTACACAAGGATTGACCGGGGGCGTTTGCAGGGAGTTTCATTTATTTTGTACGGCACATTTCGTCGATCTTGGCAGGTTGGGCTTTATGTTTGCCGACCAACCCCCGAGAATGCGCAACGTATTCAGGCCATGGCGCTGAAGATCCAATCCCGTAGGAATGTTATGAAACTCGATAAAAAGCAGGCCATTGCCCGCAGAAACCAGGAACTTGGCGGTGCCGTGCTTGGCGTCAACAACTGCCATTTCACCGAATTGAACCGCAACCGCAACATCTGGTGGTTCGATATCCCGGTCGCGCGCCTGGCCATTGGTCAGTACGAATGGGTTCACTTGCTGATGCACACGCCGGACACCGACGAGCTGCTGCACCTGAAAGTGCCGACCGTGTTCCTGCGCGAGAAGCTGGAAGGCCTGGTGGTGCGCAATGAAGGCAAGCGCAAGGCTGCCTTGAGCCTGGAGCTGAGTGCCGACAAGGATTCGTTCCTGCAGGACATGCGCCCGGCGGGTACCAACGTCAATTTCGCGCCGTTCCGCCTGTAAGCAAAAAGCAAAAGCTTCGCGAGCAGGCTCGCTCCCACAGGTGATCGCATTCCTTCTGAGAGAACACGGTCAAAAATGTGGGAGCGAGCCTGTCTCCGGGCGGCGTTCCGACGAAGGCGGTCTGACAGGCAACGAAGACTTGTCAGACGAGCAAAAAAAGCCCCGCATCCGCGGGGCTTTTTGGTGTTACGCGCCGACCTTTTTCGCGGCGATTTTCTTCAGTTCTTCGTCGCGCAACTCGCGGCGCAGAATCTTGCCGACGTTGGTGGTCGGCAGCGCATCACGGAACTCGACGGCACGCGGCACCTTGTAGCCAGTGACGTTCGCACGCATATGCTCCATCACTTGCTCTTTGGTCAGCGTCACGCCCGGCTTGGCGACGATGAAGATCTTGATCGCCTCGCCCGACTTCTCGTCCGGCACGCCAATGGCCGCACATTGCAGCACGCCCGGCAGGGTCGCGAGCACGTCTTCCAGTTCGTTCGGGTACACGTTGAAACCGGAGACCAGGATCATGTCTTTCTTGCGATCGACAATGCGCATGTAGCCGTCCGGCTGGATCAACGCGATGTCACCGGTCTTCAACCAGCCTTCGCTGTCGAGGATTTCATCGGTGGCTTCCTGGCGCTGCCAGTAACCCTTCATCACCTGCGGACCTTTCACGCACAGTTCGCCGATTTCGCCCAGCGGTTGCTCCACGCCAGCATCGTCGATGACTTTGCAGCGGGTCGACGGGACCGGGATGCCGATGGTGCCGATCTGGATATGCTGGATCGGGTTGACGGTGGCCACCGGGCTGGTTTCGGTCATGCCGTAACCTTCGCAGATGGCGCAACCAGTGACCGCTTTCCAGCGTTCGGCGGCAGCCAGTTGCAGGGCCATGCCACCGGACAGGGTGACTTTCAACGCCGAGAAGTCCAGCTTGCGGAAACCTTCGTTATTGCACAGCGCCACGAACAAGGTGTTGAGGCCGACGAAACCGCTGAACTTCCACTTCGACAGTTCCTTGACCATCGCCGGCAGGTCGCGCGGGTTGCTGATCAGGATGTTGTGGTTGCCGATCAGCATCATCGCCATGCAATGAAAGGTGAACGCATAGATGTGGTACAGAGGCAGCGGCGTGATCAGGATCTCGCAACCTTCATTAAGGTTGGAACCCATCAGCGCCTTGCATTGCAGCATGTTCGCCACGAGGTTGCGGTGGGTCAGCATCGCCCCTTTCGCCACGCCGGTGGTGCCGCCGGTGTATTGCAGCACCGCGACATCGCTGCTGGCCGGGTTGGCTTCAGCCACTGGCTGGCCATGCCCCTTGCTCAGCACGTCGTTGAACTTGACGGCCTTGGGCAGGTGATACGCCGGGACCATCTTCTTCACGTATTTGATGACGCTGTTGATCAACAGGCGCTTGAGCGGCGGCAGCAGGTCGGCCACTTCCGTGACGATCACGTGCTTGACGCCGGTTTTCGGCACGACGGTTTGCGCCAGATGCGCCATGTTGGCCAGGCAGACCAACGCTTTGGCACCGGAGTCGTTGAACTGGTGTTCCATTTCCCGCGCGGTGTACAGCGGGTTGGTGTTGACCACGATCAGCCCGGCGCGAATGGCACCGAAGACGGCGACCGGGTACTGCAACACGTTAGGCAACTGCACGGCGATTCGATCGCCTGGCTGCAAGTCGGTATGCTGTTGCAGATAAGCGGCAAACGCACCGGACAATTCGTACAGTTCACCGTAGGTGAGTGTCTTGCCCAGGTTGCTGAATGCCGGCTTGTTGGCGAAGCGTTGGCAGGATTGCTTCAACACTGCCTGAATATTCGGGTACTCGTCTGGATTGATCTCGGCAGCGATCCCAGCTGGGTACTTATCCTTCCAAAAGTCTTCGATCATGGAAGCCCACTCCTCAGCAACGCGAATTCAGCACCGCATTTGATGCGATTATTATTGGTGTGTGTTTTATCGGTGAGTCTGGCTTTTTACTAGGCCGAGAAGTCACAAAGCGCGCCGAGAGTAGCAGCTTTGCCAAGGGTCGACCAGAGCCAAAAGCGGCCTCTACGGTCACAAATGTGACTCAAGAACTTCTAGCGGTCATTTTAGAGCAAAAATCCTATAAAGCCTTGGAAGCCCCGAAATACGGGGGCTTATCCAAAAAAAATCGCGAGCAAGCTCGCTCCCACAAGATCACCGAGAACCTTGTGGGAGCGAGCTTGCTCGCGATCGAGCGACGCGCGGCCATTCAACGATCAGGCGATATCGCGCAACTCCCGCCGCAGAATCTTCCCGACCGGTGTCATGGGCAACGACTCACGCAACACAATGTGCTTGGGCACTTTGTACGCCGTGAAGTTTTCCTTGCAGTACGCCTTCAGCTCTTCAAGGCTGACCCCGGCTTCACGGGCCACCACAAACAACTTCACCGCCTCCCCCGAACGCTCGTCCGGCACACCAATGACCGCGCAGTTGGCGACTCTCGGGTGAGCCATCACCACGTCTTCGATCTCGTTCGGGTACACGTTGAAGCCCGAGACGATGATCATGTCTTTCTTGCGATCGACGATGCGCACAAAACCGTCCGGGTCGATCACCGCGATGTCGCCGGACTTGAACCAGCCCTCGGCATCCAGCACTTCGGCGGTGGCTTCCGGTTTCTGCCAGTAGCCCTTCATGATCTGCGGGCCCTTGATGCACAGCTCGCCGCGCTCGCCCAACGGCTGCTCGACGCCATCATCGTTGATCACTTTGAGCGTGGTGCCCGGCACCGGCAGGCCGACCGTGCCGATTCGCGATTGGTCGCCATACGGGTTGGTGCAGGCCACCGGCGACGTTTCGGTCAAGCCGTAACCTTCGGTGATGCGGCAACCGGTCATCTGCTCCCAGCGCTCGGCGGTGGCCTTGACCAGTGCCGTGCCGCCGGAGTTGGTCAGCTTGAGGCTGGAGAAATCCAGGGTCTTGAAATCCGGGTGATCCATCAAGGCGACGAACAGCGTGTTGAGCCCCAGCAACGCCGAGAACCGCCAGTTCTTCAGCTCCTTGATGAAGCCGCCAATGTCACGCGGATTGGTGATCAGCACGTTGTGGTTGCCGGTCACCATCATGCACATGCAGTTCGCCGTGAACGCATAGATGTGGTACAGCGGCAGCGGCGCGATCATCACCTCCTGCCCTTCGCGCAGCAGCGGCTGACCGTCAGGGCCGAACTGCCCCAGGCACGCCCGCGCCTGTTGCATGTTCGCCACCAGGTTGCCGTGGGTGAGCATCGCGCCCTTGGCCAGACCGGTGGTGCCGCCGGTGTATTGCAGCACGGCGATGTCGTCGAGGCTGACTTTCAGCGGTTTGATCCCCAGGCCACGTCCCATGTGCAGCGCGGTTTTAAAGGAAATGGCCTGCGGCAACGAATACGCCGGGACCATTTTCTTGACCTTGCTGACCATGGTATTAACCAGCCAGCCCTTGGCGGCCGGCATCAGGTCGCCCATTCGCGCTTCGATCAGGTACTGGATGTCGGTGTCAGGCAGCACTTCCTGGACCTTCTGCCCGAACATGTTCAGGTACACCAACGCCCGGGCGCCGGAGTCCTTGAACTGATGACGCATCTCCCGCGCGGTGTACAGCGGGTTGGTATTGACCACGATCAGCCCGGCGCGCAAGGCACCGAACACGGCAATCGGGTAATGCAGGACGTTGGGCATCTGCACCGCGATGCGATCCCCCGGCACCAGGTCAGTGTGGGCTTGCAGGTACGCGGCGAAGGCCAGGCTCTGGCGTTCCAGTTCGGCGTAGGTCAGGGTCACGCCCATGTTGCTGAAGGCCGGGCGGTCAGCAAATTTCTTGCAGGAACGCTCGAACACCTCAATCACCGACTTATAGGCCCCAAGATCGATGTCCAGGGGCACGCCGGCCGGGCGTTTGTCATTCCAGAAATCAGGTTGCATTGTTCTTGTCCTCTTTACCTGAGCCTATCCGGGCCGCTTTTCTGTCACTTCTAAAAAACATGAAGCGAAAGGCGGGGCTTCACGGACACTAGCAGTTATGGCGATTCAGGCAAATACAGCCGACGCCGTCATTGACCGCGTGAATCTTCCTGCCGTGGCGTGGCCTGATCAGACGGCAAGCGCGGGATGCGCTATACAATGCAACCACGCCCATGCCACATGCAGCCCCATGCAAAGGAATCGCCATGATCCACGACACGTTCTGGCTGACCGCGAGTGACCACAGCCGCCTATTCGTCAACCAGTGGCTGCCCGCCTCGCCGTTAAAAGCCGTGATCCTGCTGGCCCATGGCATGGCCGAGCACAGCGCTCGCTACGCCCGGCTGGCGGAAAAACTCTGCGAGCAAGGCTACGGCGTGTACGCACCGGATTTGCGTGGACATGGCAAAACTGCCGAAAACGGCACACTGGGGCATTTCGCCGATGACGATGGCTGGTGCAAGGTTGTCGGCGACCTCGCCAGCCTTAATCAACACATCGGCCAGCATCATCCTGGCGTGCCGATTGTGTTGCTCGGTCACAGCATGGGCAGCTACATCGCCCAGGCTTATCTGCTGCATCACAGCGCCAGCCTGCACGGCGCGGTGCTTAGCGGCTCGAATTTCCAGCCCGTGGCGCTTTATCGCGCGGCGCGGCAGATCGCCCGTCTGGAGAAATTGCGCCAAGGGCCCAAGGGCCGTAGTGCGCTGATCGAATGGCTGTCCTTCGGTTCGTTCAACAAACAATTCAAACCGGCGCGTACCCGTTTCGACTGGCTCAGTCGCGACCCGGCAGAAGTGGATTTGTACGCCAACGACCCGCTCTGCGGCTTTCGTTGCACCAACCAACTGTGGATCGATTTGCTCGGTGGGTTGCAGCAAATCAGCAAAGCGTCCAATCTCGCCCAGATCGATCCGGGCCTGCCGCTGCTGGTGATTGGCGGCGAATGTGATCCGGTGAGCGAAGGCAAACGTCTGAAAGATCTGGCTGACGCCTTGCGTGCGGCAGGCAGCCAGAACCTGCACCTGACGATTTACCCGCAGGCGCGACACGAATTGTTCAATGAGAGCAACCGCGAGGAAGTGATCAACGACGTGTTGCAGTGGATTGCCCAGGCCCTCAGCCACCGCCGGCCACCCCGGTCAGAATAGTTTTTTTGTGGATTCATTTATTCGTCACAGGAATCGAGACAGATGACCCAGGTTACCAACACCCCTTACGAAGCCCTCGAAGTCGGCCAGACCGCCAGCTACAGCAAAAAGGTCGAAGAGCGCGATATTCAGTTGTTCGCTGCGATGTCCGGCGACCACAACCCGGTGCACCTGGACGCCGAATTCGCGGCAGGCACCATGTTCAAGGAGCGCATCGCGCACGGCATGTTCAGTGGCGCGCTGATCAGCGCCGCCGTTGCTTGCGAGCTGCCTGGGCCGGGGACTATTTATATTGGCCAGCAGATGAGCTTTCAGAAGCCGGTGAAAATTGGCGACACCCTGACCGTGCGCCTGGAGATCCTCGAGAAACTGCCGAAGTTTCGTGTACGCATTGCCACCCGCGTGTTCAACCAGAACGATGAGTTGGTGGTGGACGGCGAAGCCGAGATCCTGGCGCCGCGCAAGCAGCAGACCGTGACGCTGCCGACATTGCCGGCGATCAGCATCGGTTAATCGACCGGGCACAAAAAAACGCCAGACTGGCTGGCGTTTTTTGGCAGGCAACGAACGCTTACGAGCGTGCGCGAGCCTGGTTACGCAGGGCTTTCACCTGGTCATGATTGCGTTGCACGCCGTGGTATTGGCGTTCAACCAGGTCACGAATACCCACCAGGTTGTGCTTGTTGATTTTCTCCATGGCTTCGCGGTAAGCCTTCAGCGCATGGTCTTCACCGCGTTCTGCTTCGTTCAGAACGGCTTCTTCGTCCTTGCCGGTGAACATCGACTTCACGTCGACCCAACGACGATGCAAGTCGCCGCTGACACTGGTAGAGGTTTCCGGATCACCGCCCATCGAACGCACGGCAGATTGCAGTTCAGCAGCGGCAGTGGCGCAATCGGCAGAACGCTGAACAAACAGTGTTTTGAGTTCTGGGTGCTTGATGTCTTCAGCGCAAGTCTTGAACCCTTCCTGACCGTCTTTGCTGGTTTCAATCAGGTCGTTGAGTACAGAGATGGCTTCTTTATTCATGTCGGTCATTTTTCAATTCCTTGCGGGTTGATGAAAGATGTAATGACTATTGCACCCTGCATGCCAGCTTCTGACCTATTATTTATTCGTTATTTTTCAACTACTTATATAAAACAACCAAATCTGTATCCGTTTTTTTTGCATGATCTGTCAATTGGCCTGCATGCAGAATGCCTGTATTTTCCAGACGCATAGAATCAAGACGACCGACTGATGAACCCTGAAAAACTCGAACTACTGATCACTCGCGAAATGCCCTTTGGCAAATACAAGGGCCGGATCATTGCCGACTTGCCCGGCCAGTACCTGAACTGGTTCGCTCGGGAAGGATTCCCCCATGGCGAACTGGGTGGCTTGCTGGCCCTGATGCAGGAAATCGACCACAACGGCTTGTCGGAACTGCTCGAACCCCTGCGCGCCAAACATGGCAAACCTGCACCCCGCCATTGATCCTGATCCGAGTAGCCCATGCCCGATAACACCCGCCGCGCCCGTGATGAATCCTTCTGGAAGACCTTTGCCGACCGCTACGCTGTCGAACCCGGCCCGATCAACCTGGAAAACGGCTACTTCGGGCGCATGTCGCGAACGGTGGTCGAGGAATACCAACGCAACATCGAGCTGATCAATCGCAGCAACTCGGTGTATGTACGACAGCGCTTCGAACAGGGTGAAATTCAGCAGATCGGCGCGCAGTTGGCTGAGCTGGTGGGCGTGCCGCCCGACACCGTCGCCCTCACCCGCAACGCTTCGGACGGCTTGCAATCGTTGATCCGCAACTACAACCGCCTGCAACCGGGCGATCAGGTGCTGCTCAGCGATCTGGAATACGACTCCGTCAAAGGCGCGATGCGCTGGCTGGCGCGCAATCGCGGGGTCGAAGTGATCGAAATCAATCACGCCCATCCCGCCAGTTTCGACAGTCTGCTGGCCAGTTACCGCGACGCGTTTGCGCGTTACCCCAAGCTCAAACTGATGGCCCTGACTCACGTCACCCACCGCACCGGCCTGGTGATGCCGGTGCAGGCGATTGCTGCTGCGGCCAAGGAACACGGGGTCGATGTGATCCTCGATGGCGCCCACGCACTGGGGCAGATCGACTTCAAGCTCGAGGAACTCGGTGTCTCGTTCGCCGGCTTCAACCTGCACAAGTGGATCGGTGCACCACTGACCCTGGGCTTCATCTACATCGCACCCGAGCGCCTGGCCGATATCGACCCGGACATGGGTGAGATGCATTTCCCGATTACCGATATTCGTGCGCGCACGCCGTACAGCACGCCCAATATTCCAGCGCTGCTGACCTTGCCGCTGGTGTTCGAAGAACATCAGGCCATGGGCGGATCTGCCGCCAAGAGTTCCCGGCTCAACTACTTGCGCAATCTGTGGGTGCGCGAAGTGCGCGAACTTCCGGGGATCGAAGTGATGACGCCGGATGACCCTCGCCTGTATTGCGGCATCACGTCGATGCGTTTCACCCGACAGTCCGATCAACAGCCGATGGTCGAGCGACTGCTCAACGACTACAACCTGTTTACCGTGATGCGCAGCGGTGCCGCGAGTGGCCCGTGCATTCGCATCACGCCAGGCCTGACCACCACCGCCGCGCACATGCAGTTGCTGACCCGGGCGCTGACCGAACTGCGTTGAGGTCACACGGTGTATTTGTCGAAGTCCTCGGGCTTGATGTGCGATGACACCGCAAAGGTGTCGATGCCAATGGTCGTGGA
This sequence comes from Pseudomonas sp. GW821-FHT10C09, assembly GCF_059415465.1. Classification (NCBI taxonomy): domain Bacteria; kingdom Pseudomonadati; phylum Pseudomonadota; class Gammaproteobacteria; order Pseudomonadales; family Pseudomonadaceae; genus Pseudomonas; species Pseudomonas sp. GW821-FHT10C09. Next base: position 277,665 of record NZ_JBWKNG010000002.1, on the reverse strand, counting down.
GCCGAAGAAGCCATCTTCAGTCGACTCCCGACTGAGGGTGTGCACGTTCAAGGTCGACGCTTCGCCGCTGTGATGCTTGTAGTAAACGTCTTCATCATTGGTCAGCGCCAAGGCCTTTCGACCGCTGTACTCACGGGAGTTGAGGACCGAGCGCGACGCCACCTCGGGCAAGTACAACTGACCGACCCAGGCGACATGCCGTTCTTCCAGGTAATTGTTGCCGGCAGTAATGCGCACGGCGACATGAATGTGCAGCGCACGGCCGGCGTAGAACCCCGGATACACCGTGGTAAACCGCACGGCGCCTTGCTTGTCGGTGAACTGCCCGCCGCGCAGGTAAGTGTCGTCGTCGGTGCGCGGGATCGAGCCGATGTCACCGTCGTCAACTTCCTTGTCTGGATCAATCCTGCTCCAGCCCGAATAGAACCCGCGCGCATTGCAATGCCAGATATCGACCAGCGCGCCGGTGACAGGCTGTCCGGTCATCGCATCGACGATTTCCAGGCGCAGCACCAGGGGAACACCATCGGCGCCTTCGCTGATGTTGCGCCTGATGAGTTTCGGATTACGAAAATACGGACCGGGGATCTGCTCGGGAGACAGCAGGTAAACCGGCGGTGTGGGTGTAACTGGGGTGTTGTCGTCCATGATGTTCTCTCTTCCATAAGATGAACGCAGGTTAACGTCGGGCGAGCCGTGAGATGCGGTAACTATGTATCGCCTGTTCTTCCAAGTGGGAGCGAGCAGGCTCGCTCCCACAGGTTTTCTATGGGCAAAAAAAAACGGTGCACCGACCAAGCGCACCGTAAAGCCGTAGAACACACAACGAAGTGTCAGGTAAAGCGGATCAGTCCAGCAGCGCCAAGGCCTCGGCGGTGCATTCCTGAATGCGGGCCCAGTCGCCGTTCTTGATCCACTCCGGATCAAGCATCCAGCTACCGCCCACGCACATCACGTTTTTCAACGCCATGTAGCTCTTGATGTTGGCCGGGCCGACGCCGCCAGTCGGGCAGAATTTCACTTCGCCAAACGGACCGCCGAGGGCCTTGATGGCCGCGACGCCACCGCTGACTTCGGCCGGGAACAGTTTGAAGCGGCGATAGCCCAGGCCATAGCCTTCCATGATGCCGGAGGCGTTGCTGATGCCGGGCAACAGCGGGATCGGGCTGTTGACGCTGGCTTCGAGCAAATCACGGGTGATGCCCGGCGTGACGATGAACTGCGAACCGGCCGCTTCGGCAGCGGCGAGCATGTGGCGATCGAGCACGGTGCCGGCACCGGTCATCAGTTCCGGGCGCTGTTCGCGCAGGATCTGGATGGCCTTGAGGCCGAACTGCGAACGCAGGGTCACTTCCAGGGCGGTCAGGCCACCGGCAGCCAGGGCGTCGGCCAGTGGCAGCACGTCCTGTTCGCGAGCGATGGTGATCACCGGCAGAATCCGCGCCTTGGCGCAGAGGCTGTCGATCAGGGCAACTTTGTCCGCCATGGATACGGTCGGGGATGGGGTTGTCATAGCGGCTGTTCCTTGGCTCATGGGCACCAGTAAATCTCTAACGTAGGTTGCAAAAACGCGCGAATCGGCATGGCGGCGACATCGTCGACGGCCAATGCGGCACTCAGGGTGGTCAGCTTGGACTGACCGGAAATCGATAGCACTTTGTGTTTGGCCGACGCCAGCAGCGCACGGCTCATGGTGAGGCGCTGATGCGGCACGGTCGGTGCCAGCATCGGGTAGCAACGACGTGTGCCGTCGACTTTCAAGGCGTCAGCCAGGTTCGGGCTGTTCGGGAACAACGAGGCGGTGTGGCCGTCGTCACCCATGCCCAGCACCAGCACGTCGATCACCGGCAGTTCGGACAACAAACGGTCGGCTTGCTCGGCTGCCTGTTCCAGGTTGGCGCTGGCGCTGTACAGGTTCAGGAACTGAGCCTTGGCCGCCGGGCCTTGCAACAGATAACGCTTGAGCAGACCAGCATTGCTGTCGGGATGTTCTACCGGCACCCAACGCTCGTCAGCCAGGCTGACCACCACGTTCGACCAGTCCAGCGCCTGCTTGGCCAGGTGCTGGAAAAACGCCACCGGACTGCGACCGCCAGACACTACCAGCGTGGCGGTGCCCTGGGCTTCGATCGCTTCGCCCAGTTGCTTGGCAACCGACAGTGCCAGGGCTTGCGCCAACAGCACCGGGCTCTTGAACTCATGGGCGTTGACGCCCTGAGGCAGTTTCAATTCAGATATCGCCATACCACGACCTCCCGTCCCGCGTGATCAGAGCAATGGAGCTCATCGGTCCCCAGGACCCGGCCGCGTACGGCTTGGGCGCATCACCGGATTTTTTCCACCCGGCGATCAACTGGTCACACCACTTCCACGCGGCTTCGATTTCATCTTTGCGGACAAACAGGTTCTGATTGCCGCGCATCACTTCCAGCAACAACCGCTCGTAGGCATCGGGAATCCGCGCGCTGCGATAAGTGTCGGAAAAATTCAGCTGCAACGGACCGCTGCGCAGCTGCATGCCCTTGTCCAGGCCTTGTTCTTTGGTCATCACGCGCAAGGAAATACCTTCGTCCGGTTGCAGGCGGATAATCAGCTTGTTGCTGATTTGCAGGCGCTGCTCAGGGGCGAAGATGTAGTGCGACGGTTCCTTGAAGTGGATGACGATCTGCGACAGTTTCTGCGGCATGCGCTTGCCGGTGCGCAGGTAAAACGGTACGCCGGCCCAACGCCAGTTGCGGATATCGGCACGCAAGGCGACGAAGGTTTCGGTGTCGCTCTGGGTGTTCGAATTAGGCTCTTCCAGGTAACCCGGCACCGGCTTGCCTTCGCTGTAGCCGGCGATGTACTGACCGCGCACCACTTGAGTGGTCAGGCCTTCCGGGCTGATCGGCGCCAGTGCCTTGAGGACTTTGACTTTCTCGTCGCGGATGCTGTCGGCGGACAAGTCAGCCGGGGGGTCCATGGCGATCAGGCAGAGCAGTTGCAGCAGGTGATTCTGGATCATGTCCCGCAGCTGTCCGGCCTTGTCGAAGTAACCCCAGCGGCCTTCGATCCCGACCTTCTCGGCCACGGTGATTTCCACGTGGGAGATGTAGTTCTGGTTCCACTGGGTTTCGAACAGGCTGTTGGCGAAACGCAGGGCGATCAGGTTTTGAACCGTCTCTTTACCCAGGTAATGGTCGATGCGGTAGGTGCGGTTTTCCGGGAAGAACTGCGCCACCGCGTCGTTGACCTTGCGCGAGGATTCCAGGTCGGAGCCGATGGGTTTTTCCAGCACCACGCGGGTGTTTTCCGCGAGGCCGACCTTGGCCAGGTTCTCGCAAATCGCGCCATACACAGCGGCCGGCGTGGCGAAGTAGGCAATCACGCGTTGGGCACTGCCGGCCATTTCGGCCAGGGCGATGTAATCGTCAGCCTTGAGGAAGTCCACGTGCAGGTAGGTCAGCCGCGCCAGAAAGCGCTCGACCACCGCTTCGTCCAGCTCTTTAGCGCCCACATAACGACGCAGTTCGGCGCCGATGAATGCCAGGTGCTGCTGCTCGGTGCCGGGCTCGCGGGCCAGCGCGATAATGCGCGTATCCTCGTGCAGAAGGCCTGCGCCATCGAGTTGATAGAGGGCAGGAAACAGCTTGCGCAAGGCCAGGTCGCCGAGGGCGCCGAACAAGGCAAAGGTGCACGGTTCAACCGTAATCGAAGGCATGATGTTTGTTCTTTTATCAAGTTAAGCTACAAATACCTTTTTTCAAGGCATCGCTCAAGAGAAAATGTAGTAATAACCACAACATTTTCGCAAAATACAGATTCCGAGTGGTAGCCGGTCGGAGCCATCAGTAGGATAGGCCACCGTTTGGGGCCGCATCAAAGGCCCTTTTGGCATAGCCGAACTCTAATTTGCGCTGCTGACCCAAGGAACATATATGGACCGCGTGCGAAATTTACTGGAACAGATCCAGAATCGCCTTGAAGACCTGAACAAGGCTGAACGTAAAGTCGCCGAAGTGATCCTGCTCAACCCACAGCAGGCCACCCGGTTCAGCATCGCCGCGCTCGCCCAGGCCTCCAAGGTCAGCGAGCCGACCGTCAACCGCTTCTGCCGTTCGTTCGGCGTCAGCGGCTACCCGGAACTCAAACTTCAGCTGGCCCAGAGCCTGGCCAGTGGCGCGGCATATGTCAGCCGCGCGGTCGAGGCCGATGACAACCCTGAAGCCTATACAAAGAAGATTTTCGGCAGCGCCATCGCCTCGCTGGACAGTGCCTTGCAGGCGCTGGACCCGAACCTGATCAGCCGCGCCGTCGACCTGTTGATCCAGGCTCGGCAGATCCACTTCTTCGGCCTCGGCGCCTCGGCCCCGGTGGCGCTGGATGCGCAGCACAAATTCTTCCGTTTCAACCTGGCCGTCACCGCCCATGCCGATGTGCTGATGCAACGCATGATTGCGTCGGTGGCGCACACCGGCGAGTTGTTCGTGATCATTTCCTACACCGGCCGCACCCGCGAACTGGTGGAAGTGGCGCGCATCGCCCGTGAGAACGGTGCGTCGGTGCTGGGCCTGACCGCCGAGGGTTCGCCGTTGGCCAAGGCCAGTACGCTGAGCCTGAATATTCCGCTGCCGGAAGACACCGACATCTACATGCCGATGACCTCGCGCATCATCCAGCTGACCGTGCTGGACGTGCTGGCGACCGGCATGACGCTGCGCCGTGGGGTGGATTTCCAGCCGCATTTGCGCAAGATCAAAGAGAGCCTGAATGCGAGCCGGTATCCGGTTGGGGATGAGTTCAACTAACCAGGTATCTCCGCAGCCTGGCCCGGCCTCTTCGCGAGCAGGCTCGCTCCCACAATTTGGAATGCATTCCCCTGTGGGAGCGAGCCTGCTCCGGGCGGCGTTCCGACGAAGGGGCCAGCCGCAACATCGCAAATCTTGAGCTAAACCCCCACACGCGCCTGCAAACTCAAATGCGCCCTCTCCCCCGGCGCCAGGCTCAGGCTGTGTGCGCCGCCGCTCGCCGCTTCCACACACACGAACTCTGAAATCTCGTTCCAGCTCACCCCCAGCAATGGCCGCGAACCGGGATGCCAGACCACCGTGTCCGAATGGTCGCCGGTATCGATGCACAATTCACGTTGCCAGGCGTGGTCCTTGAGCTGCAATTCGCCGTCATGCTGGAACACACGCTGGCACCCGCCATCGACCCGCAACTCACCTTCCTGCTGGCAGACCTGTCGGTTCAAATGGTCATAACCCTGCGCGCCCTCGAGCCCAGACAGCGCTATCTCGCCCACATCACCAATACGCCAGTAAGCGTGCAACGCCTGACTCAATTGGCAGGGCAAGGTGTCTTGATGCTCGGTGCTCAGGCGCAAATCCATGCGTTCGCCCAGATGCGCATGCAGGTCCACTTGCCAGTCGCACAGCTGCAGTTGCCAGTGCAATCGCACGCCATCGTCGTCGTGGCTGCTGTCGAGCAACTTCCAGTCGATCAGCCGTGCCCAACCATGGGAAGGCCACGCGTTTTCGCTCGGATGACGGCCGTACCACGGCCAGCACACGGGCACGCCACCACGAATCGCCCCCACCTGCGGCCACTTCGCCGCGCACCAGAGCCATGGCTTCTGACCCGTGGGCTGGAAATGCAGCAACTGCGCGCCCTGGCGACTGAACACCGCCTGACACAGCGGATGATCGATCACCAACACGTCGCGCTTCTGATAGCGCTCCCACGCAAACACCGGACGTTCGCGCAAGGATTTGAAGAAGCGTTGTAGCGGATGCTCATGCATGTGCCACGGTCCTGAAAATCATCTGTTGCCGGGGTGCGCCGCCCCAAAAAAAAGCGGACAGCCTGGGCTGTCCGCAAATATGCGCACATAGAGAGGAGCTTATCGCAACAGCGTTAGAACACCGACTGAATTTTCAGGCCGGCCACCAGCGCGTTATCGACTTCATCCACACCGCCTGGATGAGTGATGTATTGCAGGTTAGGACGCACGGTCAGCCAGTTGGTAACGTGGAAGCCGTAGTTGAGTTCGTAGTTGTATTCGGTGGTCCGCAGTGGCGAGAACAGTGGGTTCTCGTAATCAGTGACATTGTTGGACGCGTTGACCAGCTCGGCGTTTTTCTTCACGTCATCGTTAACGTGGGTACGGGCGAAACCGATGCCCATGTCATCTTTAGGACGCGCGTCGAATGGGCCCTTGTACACAAACATCAGCGACTGGTAGTTGTCGACGAAGTTGGTGTCCTTGTCGTGGAACGTGGCGTTGGCTGCAATGTTCAGACCGCGGGTCTTGTCACCGTTGTGGCTGGTGAGTTGTTGCTGCGCAACGAACCAGTAGCCGTGCTTGCTGCTGTGGCTACGATAGGCGTTACCGCTGGTGGCCGCATCATTGCCGTTGTCGTCCTTGAGAACGTCATTGGCCTCGGCGGTGCTTTTGTAGTAACCGACACGGTATTCGCCCGGCAGGTTGTTAGGGTTCGGCAACCAGACCAGTTCGACCGGCAACACGGTACCCGCAGTGCCACTGCCGCTGAGCTTGAAGCCGTTACCGTGCTCAAGTTGCGACGGGTTCTGGTTGTACGCGCCGATCTGCGCATAGAACTCAGGCGAGATGTTGTACTTCACGCGGACCGCTGCCTGCATGACCGGCCAGTTGTACCAGATGTTGGTGGCCCAGTTACCCACTTGGGAACCGCAGAACGCCAGGTTCTGGAATTCGCACGGGAAGGTGTTGAAGTCTTCGCCTTCGCCGAAGTAACCGGCCTTGACGTCCAGTTTGCCGTCGAGGAACTGGTGCTTGATCCACAACTGGGTCAGACGGACCATGTGGCCACGGCCGTAGACTTCCTGCGAGGAGCTCAAGGTGCCGGCACGCGGATCGCCGACACGGTCGTTGGAGATGTTTTCACCGTTACGGTTGGTCAGCTGGATCTTGGCCTGGGTGTTATCCCAACCAAACAGTTTTTCCAGGTCCAGCGCCGCCCCCAGGCCGAACTGGTCCGAATAACGCGCAGTCTTGTCGTTGTTGTAGCCACCGTGAAGGTTGCCGCCGACTTCACCGACGTAGTCCATCTTGATGTCGATGCCTTGCTCGATCAGCTTGGTCCGCTCACCACCCCAATCACCGGTCATCCATTCGGAATCAGCGCTGAACGCGTCAGCCGCGTGCACACTACCGGCCAGCATCATGGCTGCAACTGCTGACAACTGGCAGATAAGCTGAGCGTTGTTGTTCTTCTTCATCCCTACATCCTCGTTTTATTGTTATTAACTGTTTTCTAACGCGGTTACATCCCCTGTGGGAGTGAGCAAGCTCACTCCCACCTTGATCTTCAGCGGCCTTTGAATTGGGCCACGTTGGCGCTGTGCGCCTCGGCTTTTGGTTCGCCGGCAACTCCAAGCCGTTCCCCGGTCTTGGCATCGAACAACAACACTTTCGACGGATCGAATTGCAGGGTCAGGGTTTCGCCCGGCGCCGGTGCAACGTCCGGTGCCAGACGGCAGCAGACTTTGGTTTCATTCAGATTGACGAATACCAGGGTGTCGGGACCGGTCGGTTCGGTGACCTGGACTTCAGCGCGAATGGTCGGCAAACCGTTCGGCTCGCCGTTCGCCAGCACGATCTGCTCAGGGCGCATGCCGAGGATCACTTCGCGGTCTTCGAGACCGGCGTCCTGCATGCCCAGCGGCAATTCACAACGGGCCTGGCCGCTGTCGAGCAACGCCAGCAGACGACCGTCCTTGCGCTGCAAACGCAGGGGGATGAAGTTCATCGGCGGTGAACCAATGAAGCTCGCCACGAACAGGTTGGCCGGGTTGTTGTAGATGTCTTTCGGCGTTCCGAACTGCTGGATGATCCCGTCCTTCATCACCGCCACTTTGTCGCCCAGGGTCATCGCTTCGATCTGGTCGTGGGTCACGTAGACCGTGGTGGTTTTCAGGCGCTGGTGCATCAGTTTCATTTCGGTGCGCATCTCGACCCGCAGCTTGGCGTCGAGGTTGGACAGCGGTTCGTCGAACAGGTAGATCTTCGGCCGACGCGCCAGGGCACGGCCCATGGCCACGCGCTGTTGCTGGCCACCGGAGAGCTGGCCGGGCTTGCGGTTGAGCAGGTGTTCGATCTGCAACAGCTTGGACACCCGCGCCACTTCCGTTTCGATGTCGGCAGCGGGCATCTTGCGAATCTTTAAGCCGAAGGCGATGTTCTCGCGCACGCTCATGGTCGGGTACAGCGCGTAGGACTGGAACACCATGGCGATGTCGCGGTCTTTGGGGCTCATGCCGCTGACGTCCTGATCATCGATCATGATCGCGCCGCCGGTGATGGTTTCCAGGCCGGCGATGCAATTCATCAGGGTCGATTTGCCACAACCCGAAGGTCCGACCAGGATCAGGAACTCACCGTCCTTGATCGACAGATGGATGTCCTTGAGGGTGTCCGGCAGGCCGGGGCCATAGGTCTTGTTTACATTGCGAAGTTCGAGCGTAGCCATGATTACCCCTTGACTGCGCCGGCCGTCAGCCCGCGCACGAAATACTTGCCTGCGACCACATAGACCAGCAGGGTCGGCAGCCCGGCGATCATCGCCGCCGCCATATCAACGTTATATTCCTTGGCCCCGGTACTGGTGTTGACCAGGTTGTTCAGCGCCACCGTGATGGGTTGCGAGTCACCGCTGGAGAACACCACGCCGAACAGGAAGTCGTTCCAGATCTGAGTGAACTGCCAGATCAGGCAGACCATGATGATCGGGGTGGACATCGGCAGGATGATCAGCCGGAAGATCGTGAAGAAACCCGCGCCATCGAGCCGCGCCGCTTTCACCAGCGCATCGGGAACGCTGACGTAGTAGTTACGGAAGAACAACGTGGTGAACGCCAGGCCGTAGACCACGTGGACGAACACCAGGCCCGTGGTGGTGCTGGCCAGGCCCATCTTGCCGAGGGTAAACGAGGCCGGCAGCAGGACGGTCTGGAACGGCAGGAAGCAACCGAACAACAGCAGGCCGAAAAACAACTGCGAGCCGCGAAAGCGCCACATCGACAGCACATAGCCGTTCAACGCGCCGATGGCGGTGGAGATCAAGACTGCCGGGACGGTGATCTTGATCGAGTTCCAGAAATACCCGTCGACGGTGCCCCAGGCCTTGACCCAGCCAATGCCGCTGACCACGGTCGGCCAGCTCAGCAGGTTGCCGGTGTTGATGTCTTCCGGTGTCTTGAAGCTGGTCAACAGCATGACCACCAGCGGTATCAGGTAAAGGAATACGGCGAGGATCAGCACGCCGTAAATCGCGATGCGACTCAGGCTGATGGAAGGTTTGGCAGCGAAACTAGTCATGACGCTTGGTCCTCAGCTCGGAGTACAGGTAAGGCACGATGATTGCGAGAATCGCACCGAGCATCAGAATCGCACTGGCCGAGCCCATGCCCATCTGGCCGCGACTGAAGGTGAAGGAATACATGAACATCGCAGGCAGGTCGGAGGAATAACCCGGGCCGCCGGCCGTCATGGCCGCCACCAGGTCGAAGCTCTTGATCGCGATGTGAGCCAGGATCATCACGGCGCTGAAGAACACCGGACGCAGGCTCGGCAACACCACTTTGAGGTAAATGCGCGGCATGCTCGCGCCATCGATCTGGGCGGCACGGATGATCGATTGATCAACGCCACGCAGGCCGGCGAGGAACATCGCCATGATGAAACCCGAGGCTTGCCAGACCGCAGCAATCACCAGGCAATACACCACGCGATCCGGGTCGATCAGCCAGTCCAGGCGAAAGCCTTCCCAGCCCCAGTCACGCAGCAATTTGTCCAGGCCCATGCCAGGGTTGAGCAGCCATTTCCAGGCGGTACCGGTGACGATCATCGAGAGCGCCATCGGGTACAGGTAAATGGTGCGAATGAAACCTTCGCGACGAATGCGCTGGTCGAGAAACACCGCCAGCAGCACACCGATCACCAGCGTGATGCCAATGAACATGCCGCCGAACAGGGCCAGGTTCTTGCTCGCCACCCACCAACGGTCGTTGTCGAACAGCCGCTGGTATTGAGCCAGGCCTGCCCACTTGTAGGTCGGCAGAAAGGTCGAACTGGTGAACGACAGAACGAACGTCCACAGGATGTAGCCATAGAAGCCCACCAGAACGATGAACATGCTCGGCGCCAGCACCAGTTTAGGGAGCCAGCGTTGCAATGCATCGAACGGCGAGGCCTTGCTGAACACAGCAACAGAACTCATGGGAAAATCCAGTACGAGAGAAATTTACTTTGGAAATGCTGCCCTTGTAGGAGCCGGCTTGCTGGCGATTGCGGTGTGTCAGTTGATAAATCTGGTGACTGACAGTCCGCTATCGCCAGCAAGCCGGCTCCTACAGGGGCCAGGCATTACTTGGCAGACTTGACCGCTGCGCCGAGTTTTTTGGCGGCATCGGCCGGGTCGGCTTTCGGGTCGTTGATGTAGTTGGTCACCACATCAAAGAACGCACCCTGTACGGCCAGTGTGGTCGCCATGTTGTGCGCCATGCTCGGCTGCAGGCCGCCGGACTTGGCGTCCGCCAGGAAGTCCTTGGCCGCGGTCTGGGCGCAGGAGTCGAAACCGTACTTGTCCATGTCGGCCAGCATGTCGTTGCGAACCGGGATCGAACCCTTGTTGATGCTGAAGACTTTCTGGAAGTTCTCACCCAGGACGATCTTGGCGATGTCCTGCTGACCGGCCGCAGTGCCCGCGTCTTTCTGCTTGAACACAGCCAGGGAGTCGATGTTGTAGGTGAAGGCCTTGTCGGTGCCCGGGAACGCTACGCACTCGTAGTCCTTGCCAGCGACTTTCTTGGCGGCGGTCCATTCGGACTTGGCCCAGTCACCCATGATCTGCATGCCGGCCTTGCCGTTGATGACCTTGGCCGCTTCCAGGTTCCAGTCCTGGCCTTTGCCGTCGACGTCCATATAGGTCGCGACTTTCTTCAGCTCGGTCAGCGCCTTGACCATTTCCGGACCGGTCAGCGCAGCGTTGTCGAGATCAACCAGGGCTTTCTTGTAGCCATCGACCCCCATGACCGAAAGCACCACGGCTTCGAACACGGTGCTGTCCTGCCAAGGCTGGCCGCCGTGGGCGAGCGGAATGAAGCCCGCAGCCTTGAGCTTGTCGCCGGCGGCGTAGAATTCTTCGAGGGTGGTCGGGTTTTTGGTGATACCGGCTTTCTTGAAAACTTCCGGGTTGATCCACAGCCAGTTGACGCGGTGAATGTTCACCGGCACGGCCACGTAGTTACCCTCGTACTTCACGGTATCGGAGACTTTCTTGTCGAGCAGGCTGTCCCACTTCTCCGATTTGGCAACATCTTTCAGGACGTCGGTGTCGAGCAGGCCGGTAGACGCCCATTCCTGGATGTCCGGACCTTTGATCTGCGCCACACCTGGCGGGTTACCGGCAACGGCACGGCTCTTGAGCACGGTCATGGCGGTAGCACCGCCACCCCCGGCAACAGCGCCGTCCTTCCAGGTGAAGCCGTCTTTTTCGACTTGGGCCTTGAGCACATCGACCGCTGCTTTTTCACCACCCGACGTCCACCAGTGAACCACTTCCACGGAACCTTTGGATTCGGCGGCAAGCACACTGAGAGGGATCGCAGACAGGGAGACGAGAGAAATGACAGTAGCGAGGCGAGAAATCGCATTCATCTAGAAGTACCTTTCTTGTTGTTATGCATGCAAGTCTGGTGCTTGCGCTGCATAGGATTTTAAACAGGAGTTAGCCCCTCGCAGGTAACGAAGGGACGCTTGAATGTCACCACATGGTTACACAGGAACGCTCTGGGACAACCTTGCCAGAGCCGTGGCCATGCTGGGTGCCAGGGGCAGTCGCGGAATCAATACGGCTTGCCAGGCGTGATACAGATCGGGTTTACCCGCCCAGATGTCAGCGCTTGGGCGATTCTGCGGATCGAGTTCGTGATGCCAGCTGCCGTCACAACGGTCGATGAAATGAGTGTCACAAAATTCCCAGAACAGCCGGTACCAGCGTTCGTATTGCTCATCGCCCGTGCGTTTAAGCAACGCGCTGGCGGCAGCGCTGGCTTCGCAATGGGTCCAGTGCAGGCGATGGCGAACCACCGCGCGGTTGTCCCAATCGAGGGTGTAGACGATCCCGGGAAACCCGTCGATATCCCAGCCGTAACGGCAGTTGTGGTCGAAAAGCTTTTGCGCGTCGGTGGCCAGCCAGCCCGGCGTGAGCATGCCGGTCTGAACCCGCGCTGCTTCGAGGTGCAGCAACAAGCGCGCCCACTCAAAACCGTGGCCCGGTGTGGTGCCGTAGGGGCGGAAACCATCGGCCGGGTTGTCGTGGTTGTATTCCCGTAACGGCTGCCACTGGCGGTCGAAATGCTCGACCACCAGGTAATCGTTGGCGGCGGCATGACCGTGGATCACCCGCTCGACAATGCGCTGCGCGCGACATAGCCAACGGCTTTCTTCGGTGACATCGGCCAGCGCGAGGAAGGCTTCGGTGGCGTGCATGTTGCTGTTGGCGCCGCGGTAAGCTTCTTCTTCGCTCCAGTCGCGGTTGAAGGATTCGCGCATGGCGCCCTCCTCCTCGCTCCAGAAATGCGTGTCGATGATGTTGATCGCATCATCGAGCAAAGCGTGTGCTCCGGGGCGTTGCGCAACCACGGCAGAACTGGCGGCCAGGGCCACGAAGGCATGCAGATAAGCGGCCTTGCCGGTGTTGTCATCCAGCGCATGAGCAACCGCAAACCAACCGCCATGCTCGGCATCGCGCAACGGGCCGCTGAGGGCCTGGACACCGTGATCCACCAATTCGGCAAACCCCGGCAAGCCCTGAATATGCGCCATGGCGAAGCTGTGCGTCATGCGTGCGGTGTTCATGGTTTCAGCGCGGGCGTTGGCCGGGAGGTGGCCTTTTTCATCGAGATTGCCAAAGCCATCAGGCAGCTTTGAAGCCTTGGCGAATGCCAGCAGGCGCAGGCCTTCGGCGGCGAGCCATTGCTGATGGGCAGGCGCGTTCAGCCAACTGCTGAAGACCGGTTGGAAGGTGTCCATGGGGTGCCTTTTTTGTTGTTTTGACTGAGGGCAGTCTAAACAACGGGCGGGGATGGGCTTGTAACGAAGGGGGCGAGTTATGTCACTGGTTTGTGACATTTGGCCGGAGATATTTGTTTAATGGTCTGACGCCTTCGCGAGCAGGCTCGCTCCCACATTGGTTTGCGGTGTGCACAAATCCCCTGTGGGAGCGAGCCTGCTCGCGAAGAACGATAACGCGGTCTATCTAGTCAACACTGCGCGGCAACTGCAACGTCACCCGCAACCCACCCTCACGCAGGTTTTGCAGGCTGACCTCGCCACCATGGCTATGCGCAATGTTGCGCGCAATCCCCAACCCCAACCCATACCCCTGCTGCTGTCCGGCCAGGCGGAAGTGCGGTTCGAACACCTGCTCCAGCCGCTGTTCCGGCACGCCCGGCCCTTCGTCATCGACGTGAAGGATGAACGCACTTTCATCGTCATCGATGTGCAAATGCGCGTTCTGCCCGTATTTCAGGGCATTGTCGATCAGATTGCCAATGCAGCGCTTGAGCGCCAGCGGTTTACCCGGATACGCCGCCAGCGCCCGCCCCTGCTGGGTCACGCGGCCATTGCCGTTAGGCGCCAGGTACGGTTCCACCAGGCAATCAAGCACGTGGTTGAGGTCCACCGGTTCGATGTTTTCGTGAATGTCGGTGTCTTTCACGCATTGCAGCGCGCCTTTGACCAGCAACTCCAACTCATCCAGATCACGCCCGAACTTGGCTTGCAGCTTTTCGTCTTCGAGCAATTCCACGCGCAGGCGCAAACGGGTGATGGGCGTTCGCAAGTCATGGGAAATCGCGCTGAACAACTGGCTACGTTCCGTCAGGTAACGGCTGATCCGTTCGCGCATGGCGTTGAACGCACGCCCCACTTCGACCACTTCACTGCCGCCGCCCTCGGCCACCGGTTGCACATCAGCCCCCAGCGACATGTCGCGCGCGGCCCGCGCCAGACGCTTGAGCGGCCGACTTTGCCAGTGCACCAGCAAGCCGATGAACAACAGCAAAAAGCTGCTGGTGAGGACGATGAACCAGACCTGTTGCGCCGGCAGACCTTGCTCTTCAAGACTGGTGTAGGGCTCGGGCAGCAACGAAGCGATGTACAGCCATTCACCCGGTGCCATCTGGATTTGCGTGACCAGCACGGGTGGATTGACCGGTTCGAGGGTCAACGCGTAATGCGCCCAGGAGCGTGGCAATTCATCGAGTTTCAGCCCGCTGTTGAAGATCCGCAGGTCTTCAGGGCTGACGAAAGTCACCGAGATATCGGTGTCATGGCCCAGGGATTCGCGCAGCACCTGGTCCACCGCTTTGAGCACGGCTTCCTTGCGTGGAGTGATCGGCAGCACTTCCATGCCCAGGGGTTTGTCGTTGAGCGTCACCACGAAACGGGTGCCGCCCATGCTGCGCAACTGATCCAGTACCAACGGCCGGAACGCGACCGGCAATGAGCGGAAGTAACTGACGCTGGCCGTCATCGAATGCGCCAGGCTGCGGGCGGCAGTGACCAGGCCTTCAAGCTGCGTGGCACGCAATTGCGAGACCCAGATCACGCTCGACAACGTCTGCGCAAACAACACCGCCAGCAACGTCAGCAACAACATCCGCCCGAGCAGCGAACGCGGCACCGGCACACGGGCGGCGAGCTTATTGAGAAACTCAGTGGCCATTGCTGGCAACCACATTGGCTGCCAGTTGGTAGCCGCTGCCGCGTACGGTGCGGATCAGTCGCGGCGGTTTTTCCGTGTCACGCAGACGCTGACGCAAGCGGCTGACCGCCATGTCGACGATACGGTCCAGCGGCATCAGATCGCGCCCACGAGTGGCGTTGCCGATGGTGTCGCGGTCGAGAATTTCCTGCGGGTGATCGAGGAACAGTTTCAACAGCGCGAAGTCGGCGCCGGACAGAATCACTTCTTCGCCATCGGTGTGGAACAGCCGGTGGCTGACCATGTCCAGGCGCCAGTCGTCGAACGCCAGCACTTCACCGCCATTACGTTCCTGACCGAATTGCGCACGACGCAACAGGGCTTTGATGCGCGCCTGCAATTCTCGTGGGCTGAAAGGTTTGCCGAGGTAATCGTCGGCGCCCAGCTCCAGGCCGATAACGCGGTCGGCTTCGTCGGAACTGGCGGTGAGCATGATGATTGGCACTTGCGCCTGACGCGGGTGCTGGCGAACCCAGCGGCACAGGCTGAAGCCGTCTTCGTCCGGGAGCATCACGTCGAGGATCACCAGATCGCTCGGGGCCTCGTTCAAGGCCTGGCGGAAACCGGCGCCATCGGGCGTGGTACGGACCTGGAAACCGGCGCGAGTCAGGTAGGTATCCAGCAACTCGCGTATCTCTTGATCGTCATCGACCAACAAAATCGACTTGTTGACTGAGCTCACGGGGCGGCGTCCTTGTTGTTTGAATTGGGCGGATTATGCCTGATGCACTGAATCTACAAACACCACAGAAACAACTGTGGGAAAACCAATGTGGGAGCGAGCCTGCTCGCGAAAGCGGTTTTACATTCAACACATTCGTTGACTGATACACCGCTTTCGCGAGCAGGCTCGCTCCCACAGGATTGCATTTCAAGTTGGGTTGGATTGTTCCAGCGCAACGCCCGCGCCCATCAGGCCGGAATACGGCGCCGTCACCAGCCACACCGGGATGCCTTTGAAGTAATCGCTCATGCAGCCCTTGTCGGCGAAGCACCGGGCAAATCCGCTTTCAAGGAAGAAATCGGCAAACCGCGGGATCACGCCACCGACGATGAACACGCCGCCGCGCCCACCGGTGGTCAGCACGTTGTTGCCGGCCACGCGACCGAGCCAGCAGCAGAATTGCTCCAGCACTTCCAGGGCAATCGGGTCGCCCGCGAGCCCGGCAGCGGTGATCGCTTCCGGCGTTTCGAGCACCGGCGTGTGGCCGTCCACCGCACAAATTGCCCGGTAAACCCGTGGCAAGCCGCCGCCGCTCAACGCAGTTTCAGCGCTGACATGCCCGATCTCATTGAAGATGTGTTGCCACAGCTGCGTTTCCCGCGGGCTGCTCAGCGGCAAATCGACGTGACCGCCCTCCCCCGGCAACGCGGCAAAACGCCCGTCGCCAAGGTCCAGCAAGGTCCCTACGCCCAAGCCAGTGCCCGGCCCAATCACCACCGCCGGCCGCAACGGTTCCGGGGTGCCTTCGCAGACCACCCGAAACTCACCCGGCTGCAAACGGGTCATGCCCAGCGCCATCGCCGAGAAGTCGTTGACCAGCAACAGTTGCTCGACCTGTAAGGTCTTGCAGAAACCCTTGCGGCTCAGCCGCCAGTGATTGTTGGTGAATTTAAATTCATCGCCACTCACCGGGCCTGCCACGGACAGGCACACCGAGCCGATCGAACCCGGCGCCAAGCCGAGTCCGCTCAGGTAGAGGCTGATCGCCTCTTCCGGGCTGGCGTGGTCGGCCGTCGCCAGCACCTGGACGCTTTCCAATTGCTGGTTTTTCCACAACGCGAAACGTGCGTTGGTCCCACCGATGTCACCGACCAAAGCCAGTTTCAATTAAGCGTCTCCAGGGCAGAAGTAAAGGCGCTGGCGCCCTGCTCTGCGGAGCTGAAGGCCATGCGCATGAAACCAAACAGCTCGCGTCCGCTGCCAATGTTATTGCCCAACAGGCCTTTGGCAGGTTCGCGCGCCGCGAATTCGTCGGCGTCCACCTTAAGCTCCAAGGTGCCTTTGACGCCATCGACGCGGATGATATCGCCCTCTTGCACCCGCGCCAAAGCGCCACCGACATACGCTTCGGGGCTGACGTGAATCGCCGCCGGGATTTTCCCCGAGGCGCCGGACATGCGTCCGTCCGTGACCAGCGCCACTTTGAAACCGCGATCCTGCAGCACACCAAGGAACGGCGTCATCTTGTGCAGTTCCGGCATGCCGTTGGAACGCGGGCCCTGGAAGCGCATCACCGCGACAAAATCCTTCTCCAGCAGACCGGCCTTGAAGGCGTCTGCCAGGTCCTGCTGATCCTGGAACACCATGGCCGGTGCTTCGACGATCTGGTTTTCCAGCGCTACGGCCGAGACTTTCATCACGCCGCGACCGAGGTTGCCTTCCATCACCCGCAAACCGCCCTCAGGCGAGAACGCACGAGCGACCGGGCGCAGGATGCTTTCGTCGAGGCTGTCGGTCACGCCTTCGCGCCAGACCAGTTCGCCGTTATCGAGGAACGGCTCCATGGTGTAACGGCGCAGGCCGTGACCGAGCACGGTGTTGACGTTTTCGTGCAACAGCCCGGCGTCCAGCAGTTCGCGGATCAGGAACGACATGCCGCCCGCTGCCTGGAAGTGGTTGATGTCGGCTTTGCCGTTCGGGTAGACGTGGCTCAGGGTCGGCACGACTTCGGAGAGGTCGGCCATGTCCTGCCAGGTCAACTGAATGCCCGCCGCCATGGCGATGGCCGGCATGTGCAGGGTGTGGTTGGTCGAGCCGCCGGTGGCGTGCAGTGCCACGATGGAGTTGACCAGCGATCGCTCGTCGACGATTTCGCCAATCGGCATGAAGTCGCCGTTCTGCTTGGTCAAACGTGTGACCTGATGCGCCGCTTCGCGGGTCAGGGCATCGCGCAACGGCGTGTTCGGATTGACGAAGGACGCACCCGGCAAGTGCAGGCCCATGACTTCCATGAGCAATTGGTTAGTGTTGGCGGTGCCGTAGAACGTGCAGGTGCCAGGGCTGTGGTAGGAATTCATTTCCGACTCCAGCAACTCTTCGCGACTGGCCTTGCCTTCGGCGTAGCGCTGGCGCACATCGGCTTTCTGCTTGTTGGAAATGCCCGAGACCATCGGCCCGCCCGGCACAAAAATCGTCGGCAGATGACCGAAACGCAATGCGCCCATCATCAGGCCCGGCACGATCTTGTCGCAGATGCCAAGCATCAGCGCGCCGTCGAACATGTTGTGGGACAGCGCCACGGCGGTGGACATCGCGATCACTTCGCGGCTCGGCAGGCTCAGTTCCATGCCCGGCTCGCCCTGGGTCACGCCGTCGCACATGGCTGGGGTGCCGCCGGCGAACTGGCCGACCGAACCGATCTCGCGCAGCGCTCGTTTGATCTGTTCCGGAAAGACTTCGTACGGCTGATGCGCCGAGAGCATGTCGTTATATGACGAAACTATGGCGATGTTGGCGGAGTTCATCATCCGCAGGCTGTTCTTGTCTTCGGTGCCGCAACCCGCCACGCCGTGGGCGAAGTTGGCGCATTGCAGCTTGCCGCGCATCGGACCGTCGCTGGCCGCACCGCGAATCAGTGCAAGGTAGGCCTCACGCGTGGCGCGGCTACGGGCGATAAGCCGTTCAGTGACCTCAAGGACGCGGGGATGCATGTGTAGAACTCCAGGCTAACGGATGTGGCGACCTGATTGTCTATGCTGAACAAGGACCGTTGTGATTGGGATGACAAACGGTTTTTCTTGATCGGTCGGACCAGTTGATTCAGGTCACTCGTTGTAGATTGAACAAAATATTGCCATTAAAAAGGCTTGTTTTCTATTTTTATGCGAATAATCTTGTAATTCCAACAACAAAACGACGGCGGCGCTGTAAATGACTCTTCGAATCGCAATCAATGGTTTTGGCCGGATTGGCCGCAACGTCCTGCGCGCACTGTATACCCAAGGCTATCGCCAGGATCTGCAGATCGTGGCCATCAACGATTTGGGAGACAGCGCAATCAACGCTCATCTGCTCAAGTACGACACTGTTCACGGCACGTTCGACGCCGATGTTCAGCACGATAATGAGAGCCTGACGGTCAACGGCGACCGAATTGCGGTCAGCGCCATTCGCAACCCGGCCGAGCTGCCGTGGGCTGCGGAAAAGATTGATGTCGTGTTCGAATGCACCGGTCTGTTCACCGACCGCGCCAAAGCCGCCGCGCATATTACGGCCGGCGCACGCAAAGTCATCATCTCGGCACCGGCCAAGGGCGCCGACGCCACCGTGGTGTATGGGGTGAACCACGACATTTTGCGCCAGCATCACCAGATCATTTCCAACGCGTCGTGCACCACCAACTGCCTGGCCCCGGTGGCTCAGGTGCTGCACCGTGAACTGGGAATCGAGAGCGGTCTGATGACCACGATCCACGCCTACACCAACGACCAGAACCTGACCGACGTCTACCACACCGACCCGTACCGCGCCCGCTCCGCCACGCAAAACATGATCCCGAGCAAGACCGGCGCGGCTGAAGCCGTTGGCCTGGTGCTGCCGGAACTGGCGGGCAAACTGACCGGCATGGCCGTGCGTGTTCCGGTGATCAACGTGTCGCTGGTGGACCTGACCGTTCAGCTGAAACGCGAAGCGTCGGCCGAAGAAGTGAATGCACTGCTTAAAGAAGCCAGCCAGCACTCGAAAATTCTCGGCTACAACACCTTGCCGCTGGTTTCCAGTGACTTCAACCACAACCCGCTGTCGTCGATCTTCGACGCCAACCACACCAAATCCAGCGGCAAACTGCTGAAGGTGCTGGCCTGGTACGACAACGAATGGGGCTTCTCCAACCGCATGCTCGATAACTGCCTGGCGTTGTGTAACGCCGAGTAACCCGACATCCCTGAGGATATCCCCTGTGGGAGCGAGCAGGCTCGCTCCCACACAGGTTTTGTGGCGTTCTGAAATCAATACTTGACCATCCGGCTAGATGATAAGCATTATCATTCGCTCGAAATGGATCAGGTTCCCCCGTGAGTCAATCTCGCTTCAATCACGTCTTCATCGCCCAGCGGGTTTCGCTGCTGCGCACGTTGGAGCGGATGGTCAATAATCACAGCACCGCCGAAGACCTCTTGCAGGAGACCTACCTGCGAGTGACCCGGGCGCTCAGTGAACGGGCCATCGATCACCTTGAACCCTTCGTTTTCCAGACCGCCCGTAACCTGGCGCTGGACCATTTGCGCGCGCGCCGCATCCAGTCCCGGACGATGCTCGACGACGTGCCGCTGGACGTGGTGGAAAGTATCGCCGCCCCTGCCAGCAGTGCCGAGGATGCCGCCCATGCCGAACAGTTACTGGAGCGTTTGAACGTGAGCCTCGGTGAACTGAGTCAGCGTCAGCAACAGATTTTCATCCTCAGCCGCCTGCACGGGCACAGCTACCTGGAGATTGCCGAGAAGCTCGACGTCTCCTTGAGCACGGTGCAGAAGGAACTGAAGCTGATCATGGCGATCTGCATCGGTGTCGCCGAGCGGTTAAACGGCGACTGAGTTTGTAGGGCTTTTCGTTAAGTGCGGGGATCGACTGCGCCGCCTCTCGGGCTTTGCTACCCTTGCCGCACTTTCAAGCTTCACTCATAAAACAGCCGTGCACAGACACTGCCGAGGAAACACCGTGACGGACACCCACCGCTCCTCTGCGCCCTCCCCGGCGCGGGACGCCGCAAGCGCGATGGACCAGGCCCTGGACTGGCTGATCGTGCTGGGCAGTCCGAGCGAGGAACAGACGCAAGCGTTTCATGACTGGCTGGCTGCCGATCCGCTGCATGCCGAAGCATTCGCCAAGGCGCAGGCCATCTGGGATGGCCCGCAAGTCGTGCAATGCGCACAACAACTGGCCTCCCGACCGCCGAAAGTGACCGTCCTGTCTCGCCTGCGTCCGCACTGGAAACCGCTGGCGACTGCCGCCGTGTTGATCCTCGGCCTGTTCAGTTTCAGCAACCTGCCGATGCGCCTGCAGGCCGATCATTTGACCGTGATTGGCGAACGCCAGCGCCTGCAACTGGAGGACGGTTCGAAAGTCCTGCTAAATACCAACTCGGCGTTTTCCAGCACCATCAACGATCAGCAGCGCGTGGCCCGGTTGTATCAGGGCGAGGCGTTTTTCGAAGTGCCGGCCAATCGTGGCCAGCCACTGCAAATCGACGCCGGGCCGGTCACCGCCAGCGTGCGCGATACCGCGTTTGCCGTGCGCTATCTGGACGGCGTGACGCAGGTTCGGGTGCAGCGCGGCGATGTCGACTTGCGTGCGACCCATGACGATGCGCGCATACGACTCTCGGCCGGTGAAAGCATCCGCATCGGCCCCAACGGTTTCGACCGCCCGGCCAAGCTTGATGCCGCCACCGACCTGGCGTGGGTCCAGGGCCGACTGGTGTTCGAAAACTGCCCGCTAAGCCAGGTGCTGGCCGAGTTGCGTCGCTACTATCCGGGCTGGATCATCAACACCAATGAGCAACTGGCCGACGTCGCCGTGACCGGCAATTACCGTCTCGACCAGCCGCTGGACGTGGTCCGCTCCCTCGCTCACATCACCTCCGCACGGCTTCAGGAATTCCCCGCGCTGGTGATCCTGAACTAAATGAGAATTATTTTTACTCGATAGCTGAAGCTCGTTCGTCTCGTTATAGCCAATGCAATTGATTCGCATCTCGACATGCCAATCAGCACCTATAAAGATTCGTGCGACACGGAGCGCTATCGATGTCCTCTCGCCTTACCCGCCAGTCCTCTTCACCTTCCCGCGTGCTGTCGCTGCTGACCGCAGCCATCCTGATGGCGGCAGCCGCGCCGCTCATGGCCGCCACCGCGGCCGAGCAGTCGACCCGCAACAGCGGTGATTACTCATTCGCGATCCCTCAGCAGTCGCTGGTCTCGGCACTCAATGCCTTTACCGCCGTAACCGGCTGGCAGGTCGGCTTGCCGGCAGAACTGGCGCAAGGCGTGGCGTCGCCGGGTGTGCGCGGTTCGTTGCCGCCGGAAAAAGCCCTCGATCGCCTGTTGGTGGGGACCAACCTGAGCTATCGCAAACTGGGCACCCATAACATTGTGCTGGAGAAGCGCAGCAACAGCGGTGTGCTCAACCTGGAACAGGTGACCATCAGCGCCACCCGTAACGAACAGGACGTGAACAGTGTGCCGAGCACGGTCAGCGTTTATACCCGTGAAGACCTGGACCGCAACAACGTCAATAACATCAAGGAACTGGTGCGCTACGAACCGGGTGTTTCGGTCGGCGGCGCCGGCCAGCGCGCCGGCCTCACGGGCTACAACATCCGCGGCATCGACGGCGACCGCGTGCTGACCCAGGTTGACGGTGTACAAGTGCCCGACAGTTTCTTCAATGGCCCCTATGCCCAGACCAACCGCAACTACGTCGACCCGGAAATCGTCAAACGCGTGGAAATCCTCCGCGGCCCGGCATCGGTGCTGTACGGCAGCAACGCCATCGGTGGCGCGGTCAGCTACTACACACTGGATGCGGACGACATCATCAAGCCAGGCAAGGACGTCGGCGCACGCCTGAAAACCGGTTACAGCTCGGCCGATGAAAGCTGGCTGACCTCCGGCACCGTGGCCGGCCGCACCGGCGAGTTCGACGGCTTGTTGCACCTGAGCCAGCGCAACGGCCATGAAACCGAATCCTACGGCGAAACCGGTGGCACCGGCCTCAACCGCACCGAGGCCAATCCCGAAGACGTGCGCACCACCAGCGTGCTGGCCAAACTCGGTTGGGATTACGCCGACGACGCGCGCCTGGGCCTGACGTACGAGCACTACAAGGACGACGTCGACACCAACCAGTTGAGCGCTGTGGGCGGTCCGTTCAACGCAGGGCGCGGTTTCGGTTTCTATAAATCGCGCACCGGTAACGACACGATCACCCGTGAACGTTTCGGCATCGATCACACCTTCGGCCTGGACACCGTTCTGGCCGACAACATCAAATGGTCGCTGAATTACCAGATCGCCAAGGCTGATCAAAGCACCGAAGAAATCTACGCGCCGTCGCGTACCGTGCTGCGCAACCGCGACACCACGTACAAGGATCGCCAATGGGTCTTCGATGCCCAGGTCGACAAGTCGTTTGCCATCGCCGAGACCGATCACCTCGTGACCTACGGCACCACCATCAAGCAGGATAAAGTCACCGGTTTGCGCACCGGCAGCGGCACCTGCCTGACCGTGGCCGGCGCCTGCCGGGTGATCGGTGCGCCGAGCGCCGCCGATACCCTGAAACCGGCCAGCGATTTCCCGGACCCGACCATTACCAGCTACAGCCTGTTCGCCCAGGATCAGATCAGCTGGGGCAACTGGACCTTCCTGCCCGGCGCGCGCTACGACTACACCAAGCTTACGCCGCATGTCACCGACGAGTTCCTCGCCACCGCCGACCAAAGCGGCAACGGCGTCGTCAGCGAAGACACCAAGACCTGGCATCGCCTGTCGCCAAAACTCGGCACCACTTATAGCTTCAATGACAACTACACGTGGTACGGCCAATACGCCGAAGGCTTCCGCACGCCGACGGCCAAGGCCTTGTACGGTCGCTTTGAAAACCTTGCGGGCGGTTATCAGGTCGCGCCCAACCCGGACCTGGAACCGGAAAAGAGCAAGAGCTATGAAACCGGCCTGCGCGGCCAGTTCGAGGCCGGCACGTTCGATGTGGCGGTGTTCTACAACAAATACCGCGACTTCATCGATGAGAACGCCATCACCCCTGGCTACACCGAGACCACGTTCCAGAGCAACAACATTGCCCACGCCACCATCAAAGGCGTGGAGCTCAAGGGGCGTCTGAACCTGGACACCTTCGGTGCCCCGAGCGGCCTGTATACCCAAGGTTCGGCGGCCTACCTGTATGGCCGCAACGATGACACTGGCCAGCCGTTGAACAGCATCAACCCGCTGACCGGCGTGTTCGGCCTCGGTTACGACCAGGACACCTACGGCGCGCTGCTGAACTGGACACTGGTCAAGCGCAAGACCCGCGTCGACAGCACCAGTTTCAAGACCCCGGACGGCACCAGCACCCAGTTCAAGACCCCGGGTTATGGCGTGCTCGACCTGGCCGGTTTCTACAAGGTCACCGACGACGTGACTGTCAACGCCGGCCTCTACAACCTGACCAACAAAAAGTACTGGCAGTGGGATGACGTGCGCGGCTACGACAGCGTCGGCGAAGCCTCGGTGACGCAACCGGCCAACCTCGATCGCCTGACCCAGCCGGGTCGCAACTTCGCGGTCAATCTGGTCTGGGACATCTGACCTCGCCTTTTTTTACTGTCCGGCGCCTGCTTATTCGTCTCGTTACCAGGCGCCTCCATTTCTCAAGGATTTCTCATGACCGCTCAGGACACTGCTCAACGCCCCGCTCTGCGTTCGCAACGCTTGAACCAGATCACCAACGAACCGCACACCAAACTCGATGCGCTGGTCAAAGCCCACGCACCGTTTGAAACCCAGGCCAACTTCGCGCGTTTCGTAGTGGCTCAGTACCTGTTTCAGTCGGAATTGGTGTCGCTGTACAACGATGCAGAATTGACCGCGATTGTTCCGGATTTGCCGGCTCGCTGCCGCGCTGAAGCGGCCAGGGCGGATCTGGCCGATCTGGAAACCGAAGTGCCAGCGCCTGTTGCCGGCGCGGTGAAAAATCCGACCAAGGCTGAAGCGCTGGGTTGGTTGTTCGTGTCAGAAGGTTCGAAGCTTGGCGCGGCGTTTTTGATCAAGCGTGCTGTCGGTTTGGGCTTGAGCGAAACCTTCGGCGCCCGCCACCTCGGCGAACCGGCAGGTGGTCGTGCTGAAGGCTGGAAAAGCTTTGTGAAGACGCTCGATGGCCTGGAGTTTTCTGCACAGGAAGAAGCTGAAGTGGAGAAGGCTGCGGTCGATGCGTTCAACCGCTTCACCGTGCTGCTGGAACAGGCTTACGCCACCAGCCCGGAACTCGCCTGAAGAAACACATCGCCCCTGTAGGAGTGAGCCTGCTCGCGAAGGCGTCAGCACATACACCATCGATGTCGCCTGACGCACCGCTTTCGCGAGCAGGCTCGCTCCCACAGGGAATTGAGTAAGCCTGCTAGACCTGATCAAGCCTTAATCGCCATCCGTGAGCCCCATGCCTCACCTTTCCTCCTCAAAACTCTCCCGCCTGCTGTTTGGCCTGCTGGCTTACGTAAGCCTCGGCATAGGCCTCGTCGCCATCGTCATCCCGGGCCTGCCCACCACCGAATTCATCCTGCTCGCCGCCTGGGCCGCGACCAAAAGTTCGCCGCGCCTGAGTGCCTGGCTGGAGAACCATCGGCTGTTCGGCTCGATCCTGCGCAACTGGCGCAACGGCAAAATCATCGCCCGTCGCGCCAAGGTCAGTGCCACCGTCAGCATGCTGCTGTGTGCCACGTTGATGCTGGTGATGCTCGATCACGGCTGGCCGGTTTACCTGGCGATTACCGGCATGGGCCTGGGCAATCTGTGGATCTGGTCGCGGCCGGAGTCATTGCCGAGAATTTCCTGAATTCCCGGCCATTTCAGGGCTTTTTCCTGCGCAAACGTTCACCTGCTACCGTTCGTCGGCATCGGTTCATGCAACCGTCACACGGCGCCGATGTGCATTGAATGGCGCTGAATGGATTTGGCGTACCGAGTCGATCGCGACTCCTTGCCAACACCTCATCCATTTGTGAGTTCGCCCTATGTTCGACTCTCTCTCTATCCGTCTGAAAATCGTTTTGCTGTCCGGTCTGTGTCTGCTCGGCGTGGTCGCCCTGATCGTCGGCATGAACATTTACCAGACCAATCAGAACGATGATCTGGTCAGCGCCTCCAGCAGCAAAATGCTCACCGACAGTGTGCAAGACCTGCTGCAAGCCAAGGCGGCTGAACAGGCCGTGCGAGTGCAGAAGACCTTTGGCGAAACCCTGACGGTGGTGACCGCGCTGGCGGACCAGATCAAGGACATGCGCACCCTGGCCGCCAAGCGCTCGCTGGAGGCGGGTGCGTTGCGTGAAGAGTTGAACCAGAGCGTCAAGACCGCGTTCGAGCGCAACGCGAAAGTGTTGGGCGTCTGGCTGGCGTTCGAGCCCAACGGGCTGGATGGCAAGGACAGCGAGTTCGTCAATGACGCGGTGCGCCAGTCCAACGAAGCCGGGCGTTTCGCCACGTACTGGAGCCGTGCCGGGGGCGAGACACTCAACACCGTCATGGTCGAAGACGACATGACCAAAACCACCCTGAACCTCAGCGGCACGCCCTACAACGTCTGGTACACCTGCCCGCGTGACAGCAAGCGTACCTGCCTGCTCGACCCCTACGCCGATACCGTCGGCGCTAACAAAACAGAAGTGTTGATGACCACCATTTCCGTGCCGCTGCTGGTGGATGGCAAGTCCATCGGCGTGGTCGGCATCGACATTGCCCTCGATGCGCTGCAAGCGGCGGCGGTCGATTCCCAGCGTGAACTGTTCAACAGCGCCGGGCACATGCTGATCGTCTCCGGCACCGGCGTGCTGGCGGCTAACAGTGTCGACGCCGGTAAAGTCGGCAAGCCTATCGGCGAAACCCTGGGCGCGGATGGCAAGGACATCCTGCAATTGCTCAGTGGGGGTGCGCCGAAAGTTTTGCAGCAAGGCGACCTGATTCGCGCGGTGTACCCGGTCAGCCCGATTGCCGACGCGAAGGCCTGGGCCGTGGTGATCGACCTGCCTAAACAAGTATTGCTCGCCGACTCGGTGAAACTGCAAGCCGTGCTCGATGACGCCCAGCAAAGCGGCACGATCAAAGCAGTGCTGGTCTCCGTGATTGCCGGCCTGGTCGGTTTGCTGCTGACCTGGCTCACCGCGTCGGGCGTGACCCGGCCGATCAACAGCGTGGCCGAGATGCTCAAGGCGATTGCCAGCGGCGACGGCGACCTGACCCAGCGCTTGCACTACAGCAAGAAGGACGAATTGGGCGAACTGGTCAGCTGGTTCAACCGCTTCCTCGACAAGCTGCAACCGACCATCGCGCAGATCAAGCAAAGCATCACCGACGCCCGCGGCACCGCCGACCAGTCTTCGGAAATCGCCCGTCAAACCAGCGAAGGCATGCAGTTGCAGTTCCGCGAAATCGACCAGGTCGCCACCGCGTCCAACGAAATGAGCGCCACCGCCCACGACGTTGCCAACAGCGCCTCGAATGCGGCCAACGCCGCCAAAGGCGCCGATCAGTCGGCCCGTGATGGTATGCAGATCATCGAGCGCAGCACCCGCGACATCAATCAACTGGCCGACGAAGTCAGCAAAGCGGTGACCGAAGTCGAAGCGCTGGCGGTCAACAGCGAGCAGATCGGTTCGGTATTGGAGGTGATCCGCAGCATTGCCGAGCAGACCAACCTGCTGGCGCTCAACGCCGCGATTGAAGCGGCGCGTGCCGGTGAGAGCGGTCGCGGTTTTGCGGTGGTGGCCGATGAAGTGCGCAACCTGGCCAAACGCACCCAGGACTCGGTGGAAGAGATTCGCCTGGTGATCGAACGCATCCAGAGCGGCACGCGCGGCGTGGTCGCCACCATGCATTCGAGCCAGACCCAGGCCCACAACAACGCCGGGCAGATCCAGCAAGCGGTGCAGGCCCTGGGCAAAATCAGCGACGCGGTGACGGTGATCAGCGACATGAACCTGCAAATCGCCAGCGCTGCCGAACAGCAAAGCGCGGTGGCCGAAGAGGTCAACCGCAACGTCTCGGCGATCCGTACCGTCACCGAAACCCTGACGGGCCAGGCCACCGAATCGGCGCAGATCAGCAGCCAGCTCAACTCGCTGACCACTCACCAGATGAAATTGATGGACCAGTTCCGGGTCTAGCAATCACCACAGATCCCCTGTGGGAGCGAGCCTGCTCGCGAAGGCGGTCTGACAGTCAACATTGATAGTGACTGATACACCGCTTTCGCGAGCAGGCTCGCTCCCACAGGGGTAGTGTTCAGTCAGCCGCATCGTTTCATCCGGCCGGCCAGTTTTTTGAACTATGATCGGGCTCTCGTTCCGGAGGGCCTTCGATGACTGATCTACTCACGTCCATTCAAGCCGCACTCGGCTTGCCTCACACCCCAATTCCCTTCACGTCGAGCGGTGCCCTGCCCTCGGCGTTTGCCGTGACCGACCTCGCCTGCGCCAGCATCGCCGCAGCCGGGCAGGCAGTCAGCGAGTTATTGCGGCAACACACGGGGCGTTTGCCCGCTGTCGAAGTCGACCGCCGCCTCGCCTCTTTCTGGTTCGCCACCTCGATCCGCCCCCTCGGCTGGAGCGTTCCGCCGCTGTGGGACCCGGTTGCCGGTGACTACGCGACGAAGGACGGCTGGATCCGCCTGCACACCAACGCGCCCCATCACCGCGCTGCGGCTGAAAGCGTGTTAGGCACCTGCGCCGATCGCGCGGCGATGGCAAGCAAGGTGGCGCAATGGGCCAACAGTGATTTGGAACAGGCCGTCGTCGACGCCGGAGGATGCGCCGCCGAGATGCGCACCTGGGTGCAATGGCAGCAACACCCACAAGGTTTGGCCGTGAACGCCGAGCCGTTGATTCAGTTCAGCGACGACAAGGGTCAACTGGCGAAAGCGTGGCAAGGCTCCGTCGCTCAGCCGCTGGCCGGGCTCAAGGTGCTGGACCTGACCCGCGTGCTGGCCGGTCCGGTCGCCAGCCGTTTTCTCGCCGGCCTCGGGGCGGATGTATTGCGCATCGACCCACCGACCTGGAACGAACCCGGCGTCGTGCCCGAAGTCACCTTGGGCAAACGCTGCGCCCGTCTGGACCTGCACAACCGCGATGATCGCGCGGTGTTCGAAACACTGCTCAAGGACGCCGACATCCTCCTGCACGGCTACCGCGCCGATGCACTGGAACGCATGGGTTACGGGGCTGACGAACGCCGGAAACTGGCGCCGGGCCTGATCGATGTCAGTCTCAATGCGTACGGCTGGAGCGGACCGTGGCAGAACCGCCGTGGTTTCGACAGCCTGGTACAGATGAGCAGCGGGATTGCCGAGGCCGGGATGCAGTGGAAAAACGCGGGAAAACCGACGCCGTTGCCAGTGCAGGCACTCGATCACGCGACCGGGTATTTGATGGCGGCTGCGGCGATCAGGCTGTTGGGGCGTGGGGGTTCGGCGCGGTTGTCATTGGCGCGTACAGCGAAGTTGCTGATTGAAAATGGCCCGGGAACGGCCGAGGCGTTGCGGGCGGAGGATGACAACGATCAAGGGCTGGTGGTTGAGCAGACACCGTGGGGGCCGGCGCACCGGCTGCATGTGCCGCTGAAAATCAGCGGTACTCCATTGCAGTGGGCACTGCCGGCAACTGAATTGGGTTCCCATCGCGCGCAGTGGTGGTGACTGTCTGACCGCCTTCGACTTGCTCGCGAAGGGGCCAGATTATTCAGCACAAATCCCGGATCAGCTCAATCCATCCGGCTCAGCGATGTCCAAAGCAACTGCGCCGCATACCCTCGACAAGGTCGCCACGCATCGGCGCGCAGCAGCAATTCGCGCGCCGTCACCGGCCTTTCTTCAAGCACCTCCAACGCCTTGATCAACCCCACATCCCCGGACGGAAACGCATCCGGCTCACGCAACTGGCGCAAGGCAATGTACTGAGCCGTCCAGTCACCAATCCCGTGCAACGCCAGCAACCGTGCGATACCGTCCTCCCGCCCCGGCTCAAACAACAGCGGATCATCCAGCAGCGCCTGAGCCACGCCCGACAACGTCCTCCCCCGGCTTTTCGGCATGCCCAACGTCGCCAGATCGGCCTGCGCCAACACTTGCGGCTCAGGAAACACATGGCTCAAACCCGCCCGCGGCGACTGCAACGGCGCGCCATACTGCGCGACCAACTTACCCGCCAACCGAATCGCCGCACCCACAGTAATCTGCTGCCCCAGCACGGCCCGAATCGCCAGTTCCAGCCCATCCCAGGCCCCCGGCACCCGCAAGCCCGGACGCTCGGCAATCAAGCGTTCCATCAACAGGTCCAGCTTCAACTGCCGGTGAATCGACGGCAAATCCGCATCCAGATCAAACATCCGCCGCACTCGCGCGACGATTTCCGGCACCGCCGACGCGTCCGCAAAATCCAGCGTCAGCTCAAGCGCATCACCGTCCGCCGGCCCAATCGACAAAGAACCGTGAACACCGTTCAGCCCGATGCTGCGCGAGTACACCCCATCGGCCACGATTTCCATACCGGCCACCGCCCGCGCCGACAAGAACTGCAACATCGCCGACCAGTCATACGGCGGTTGATACGCCAGCAACAACCTCACAACGACAGCAAACCGCTGTACAACCCATACGCGGCCAACCCGGCACCAATCAGGACACCGGTAAAAATGCCCTTCTCTATATGGGTGAACAACGGCTCGCCCTGCTCATGCTTGGCCTTGGCAAACAGAATCACCCCCGGCGCATACAGCAGCGCCGACAGCAGCAGGTATTTGACCCCGCCGGCATACAGCAACCACACCGCATACCCCAGCGCGATACCGCCGATCATCAGGTCCTTGGTGCGCTCGGCGCTGGCGTGTTCGTAGGTTTCGCCACGCCCGCTCAACAACACCGCATACGCCGCCGACCACAAGTAAGGCACCAGAATCATCGAGGACGCGAGGTAGATCAGGCTGGTGTAAGTGCCGGCGGAAAACAGGGTGATCAGCAGAAAAAGCTGGATCATCACGTTGGTCAGCCACAGCGCGTTCACCGGCACATGGTTGGCGTTTTCCTTTTTCAGGAAGGCCGGCATGGTCTTGTCCTTGGCCGTGGCGAAGAGGATCTCGGCACACAGCAGCGCCCAGGACAACAACGCCCCCAACAGCGAAATCGCCAGGCCGACACTGATCAGCAATGCGCCCCAGGGCCCGACGATATGTTCCAGCACTGCGGCCAGTGACGGGTTCTGCAAGTTGGCCAGTTCCGGCTGGCTCATGATGCCCAGCGACAACACGTTCACCAGCACCAACAGCGCCAGCACCCCGAGAAAACCGATGACCGTCGCCCTGCCCACGTCCGAGCGTTTCTCTGCGCGCGCCGAATACACACTGGCGCCTTCAATGCCGATGAACACGAACACCGTCACCAGCATCATGTTGCGCACCTGGTCCATCACCCCGCCGAAACTCGGGTTGCTACGGCCCCAGATGTCCCGGGTAAAAATGTCGGCCTTGAAAGCGACAGCGGCGATGACGATGAACATGATCAGCGGCACGATCTTGGCCACGGTCGTCACCTGGTTGATGAACGCCGCCTCCTTGATCCCGCGCATCACCAGAAAATGCACGGCCCACAGCAGCACCGAGGCGCAGCCGATGGCAATCGGCGTGTTGCCCTGGCCAAAGACCGGAAAGAAATAACCGAGGGTGCTGAACAGGAGAACGAAGTAGCCGACGTTGCCGAGCCAGGCACTGATCCAGTACCCCCAGGCCGACGAGAAACCCATGTAGTCACCGAAACCCGCCTTGGCGTAGGCGTACACCCCGGAGTCCAGTTCGGGTTTGCGATTGGCCAGGGTCTGGAAGACGAACGCCAGGGTCAGCATGCCGACAGCCGTGATGGCCCATCCGATCAGCACCGCCCCCGCATCGGCCCGCGCCGCCATGTTCTGCGGCAACGAGAAAATCCCGCCACCAATCATCGACCCCACCACCAGGGCGATCAGTGCGCTCAGGCGTAGCTTTTGCGTGGGTTGCGACATACCTGCATCTCCATTTTTGTCCACAGTCGGCCGGGGGTTGTCATGTTTTTGAAACCTTCACAGGGTTGGCTTAACTAAATAGATACAGCGTAATAACGTTTATTAGAAAACGCCATTTCGGGACCATTTATTTATAACCGATCATTCTATGTGCATCAGGGCAAAGAGCGAATTGTTGGATTAATCCTAATAAATGAATTCTGCACTGGAAACGCGTACCAAATATTTGCGGAAACGCCAAAACGAACTAATTTAAAGATCGCCAGCCAAGCTCTCTTATTTCGGATAGCTCTGAGCGAGCCGTCTGGATTAGGCTTCTGCGGCAGTCCGTGTGTGGCCGAAGCAACATCCAAAAGTCTTTAATTAACAATGGAATGTGCCAATGCACTGATCTAAGTCAGATGTTTGAACAGCTAACAGAACTACTCTGTTGTCTCTCTTCTCCTGCACTGGAGTCATGCGATGTCTGAATCCCCCGGAAAACTGAAACTCGGCGCATTGGTTGCACTGGTAGTCGGCTCAATGATTGGTGGCGGGATCTTCTCCTTGCCACAAAACATGGCCGCCAGCGCCGACGTTGGCGCGGTCCTGATCGGCTGGGCCATCACGGCTGTCGGCATGCTCACGCTGGCCTTCGTCTTTCAGACCCTGGCCAACCGCAAGCCTGATCTGGATGGCGGGGTGTACGCCTACGCCAAGGCCGGTTTCGGCGACTACATGGGTTTTTCTTCCGCCTGGGGGTAC
The DNA here is from genome assembly GCF_059415465.1 of Pseudomonas sp. GW821-FHT10C09. Classification (NCBI taxonomy): domain Bacteria; kingdom Pseudomonadati; phylum Pseudomonadota; class Gammaproteobacteria; order Pseudomonadales; family Pseudomonadaceae; genus Pseudomonas; species Pseudomonas sp. GW821-FHT10C09. The sequence continues at coordinate 245,372 of NZ_JBWKNG010000002.1, read as the reverse complement.
TGGATCAGTGCCTGGCTGGGTAACGTCGGCTACTTCGTGCTGCTGTTCAGCACCCTCGGCTACTTCTTCCCGATTTTTGGCGAGGGCAATACGGTCGCCGCCATCATCGGCGCATCGCTGCTGCTCTGGGGTGTGCATTTCCTCGTGTTGCGCGGGATCAAGGAAGCGGCGTTCATCAACCTGGTGACCACCGTCGCCAAGATCGTGCCGCTGGTGCTGTTTGTGCTGATCGCGATTTTCGCCTTCAAACTGGACATCTTCACCGCCGACATCTGGGGCCTGAAAAACCCGGACCTGGGCAGCGTGATGAACCAGGTGCGCAAAATGATGCTCGTCACCGTCTGGGTGTTCATCGGCATCGAGGGCGCGAGCATCTTCTCGGCCCGCGCTGAAAAACGCAGCGACGTGGGTAAAGCCACCGTCATCGGTTTCATCACTGTGCTGCTGTTCCTGGTGCTGGTGAACGTGTTGTCGCTGGGGATCATGACCCAACCGGAACTGGCCAAGCTGCAGAACCCGTCGATGGCGGCCGTGCTGAAGCACGTGGTCGGTGATTGGGGCGCGGTGCTGATCAGCGTAGGTTTGATCATCTCGCTGCTGGGGGCCTTGCTGTCGTGGGTGCTGCTGTGTGCGGAGATCATGTTCGCCGCCGCCAAGGACCACACCATGCCGGAGTTCCTGCGCAAGGAAAACGCCAACCACGTGCCGGTCAACGCCCTGTGGCTGACCAACGCGATGGTCCAGCTGTTCCTGATCATCACCCTGTTTTCGGCCAGTACTTACCTGTCGCTGATCTACCTCGCCACCTCGATGATCCTGGTGCCTTACCTGTGGTCGGCGGCGTATGCGCTGCTGCTGGCGGTGCGCGGCGAGACTTACGAAAACGCCTCGGGCGAACGCACCAAGGACCTGCTGATCGGCGCCATCTCGGTGATCTACGCGGTCTGGCTGGTCTACGCCGGCGGCACCAAATACCTGCTGCTGTCCGCCCTGCTCTATGCGCCCGGCGTGATCCTGTTCGCCAAGGCCAAGCGGGAACTGGGCAAACCTGTTTTCACCAACGTCGAGAAGCTGATTTTTGCAGCCGTGATCATAGGTGCCGTGGTGGCGGCCTATGGACTGTATTCCGGCTTCCTGACCCTGTAACACCTGAATAATTTGTCATCTGGAGGATCACTGTAATGACCACGGAAAAAGTTAAGTACGGCGTGCATTCCGAAGCCGGCAAACTGCGCAAAGTCATGGTTTGCTCCCCCGGCCTGGCCCACCAGCGGCTGACCCCGAACAATTGTGACGAACTGCTGTTTGATGATGTGCTGTGGGTCGCCCAAGCCAAGCGTGACCACTTCGACTTCGTCACCAAGATGCGCGAACGCGGGATCGACGTTGTAGAGATGCACAACCTGTTGACCGACATCGTCGCCATCCCCGAAGCGCTGGACTGGATCCTGGAGCGCAAAGTCACCGCCAACTCAGTGGGCCTGGGTCTGATCAACGAAGTGAAATCCTGGCTGAAAAGCCTGGAGCCGCGACACATCGCCGAGTTCCTGATTGGCGGTGTCTCCGCCGATGACCTGCCGGACACCTTCGGTGGCAAGACCATCCAGATGTTCCGTGATTTCCTCGGCCACTCCAGCTTCCTTCTGCCGCCACTGCCCAACACCCAGTTCACCCGCGACACCACCTGCTGGATCTACGGTGGCGTGACGCTGAACCCGATGTACTGGCCAGCGCGCCGTCAGGAAACCCTGCTGGCAACCGCCATCTACAAATTTCACCCACAGTTCACCAACGCCGAATTCGAGATCTGGTACGGCGACCCGGACCAGGATCACGGCAGTTCCACCCTTGAAGGCGGCGACGTGATGCCGATCGGTAACGGCGTGGTATTGATCGGCATGGGCGAGCGTTCCTCGCGTCAGGCCATCGGTCAATTGGCGCTGAACCTGTTCAAAAACAAAGCGGTCGAAAAAGTCATCGTCGCCGGCCTGCCAAAATCCCGCGCCGCGATGCACCTGGACACCGTGTTCAGCTTCTGCGACCGCGACCTGGTCACCATTTTCCCCGAAGTCGTGAACCAGATCGTCGCCTTCACCCTGCGTCCGGACGAGAAAAAACCGGGCGGCATCGACATCCGACGCGAAGACGGCACGTTCCTCGACACCGTGGCCAAGGCCCTCAACCTGAAAGCGTTGCGGGTCGTCGAAACCGGCGGCAACAGCTTCGCCGCCGAACGCGAACAGTGGGACGACGGTAACAACGTGGTGGCCGTGGAGCCGGGCGTGGTCATCGGCTATGACCGCAACACCTACACCAACACTTTGCTGCGCAAGGCGGGTATCGAGGTCATCACCATCAGCGCCGGCGAACTGGGGCGTGGACGCGGGGGCGGCCACTGCATGACCTGCCCGATCATTCGCGACCCTATCGACTATTAATCTTTAAGCCCTGGCCGCTGCTGCCTTCTACCCGAAGGCAAGCACGACCAGGGGGATAACCGACACCTAAGGAGATCCATCATGGCTTTCAACATTCACAACCGTAATTTGCTGAGCCTGGAACACCACACCCCTCGCGAATTGCGTTATCTGCTCGACCTGTCCCGCGACCTCAAGCGCGCCAAGTACACCGGTACCGAGCAGCAGCACCTCAAAGGCAACAACATTGCGCTGATCTTTGAAAAAACTTCGACCCGTACCCGTTGCGCGTTCGAAGTCGCGGCTTATGACCAGGGCGCCAACGTCACCTACATCGACCCGAACTCCTCGCAGATCGGTCACAAAGAAAGCATGAAAGACACCGCCCGCGTGCTGGGGCGCATGTACGACGCCATCGAGTACCGTGGCTTCAAGCAGGAAATCGTCGAGGAACTGGCCAAGTTCGCCGGCGTGCCGGTATTCAACGGCCTGACCGATGAATACCACCCAACGCAAATGATCGCCGACGTGCTGACCATGCGTGAACACGCCGACAAGCCGATCCACGAGATCAGTTACGTCTACCTGGGCGACGCCCGTAACAACATGGGTAACTCGCTGCTGCTGATCGGCGCCAAGCTTGGCATGGACGTGCGCATCTGTGCGCCAAAAGCGCTGTGGCCGCTGGACGATCTGGTTGAGCGCTGCCACAAATATGCGGAAGAAAGCGGCGCGCGCATCACCCTGACCGAAGACACCAAAGCTGCGGTCAAAGGCGTGGACTTCATCCACACCGACGTGTGGGTCTCGATGGGTGAACCGGTCGAAGCCTGGGCCGAACGTATCCAGCAACTGCTGCCGTATCAGGTCAACAAGGAACTGATGAAAGCCACCGGCAACCCACGCACCAAGTTCATGCATTGCCTGCCGGCCTTTCACAACAGCGATACCAAAATCGGCAAGCAGATTGCCGAGCAGTACCCGAACCTGAAGAACGGCATCGAAGTGACTGATGACGTGTTCGAGTCGCCGGCCTGCATCGCCTTCGAGCAAGCGGAAAACCGCATGCACACCATCAAGGCGATCCTGGTATCGACCCTGGCTGACCTCTAAAGAACGGGCCGGTCAATGTGGGAGCGAGCCTGCTCGCGAAAGCGATCTGACAGTCACCCTGGATGTCGACTGACACACCGCATTCGTCGGAGCGCCGCCCGGAGCAGGCTCGCTCCCACAAAGGACCGAGTCGTTTGCTATTCCTCTGATTGGAAGGACTGCATTATGCGTATCGTCGTAGCTCTGGGCGGTAACGCCCTGCTCCGCCGTGGTGAACCCATGACCGCGGACAACCAGCGCGCCAACATCCGTATCGCCACCGAACAAATCGCCAAGGTCCATGCCGGCAACCAACTGGTGATCGCCCACGGTAATGGCCCGCAGGTCGGCCTGTTGTCGCTGCAAGCCGCGGCCTACACCTCGGTGTCCCCTTATCCGCTGGACGTGCTCGGTGCCGAAACCGAAGGCATGATCGGCTACATCATCGAACAGGAACTGGGCAACCTGCTGGACTTCGAAGTGCCTTTCGCCACCCTGCTCACCCAGGTCGAAGTCGACGCCAACGACCCGGCGTTCCAGAACCCCACCAAACCGATCGGCCCGGTGTACGCCAAGGCCGAAGCAGAAAAACTCGCTGCCGAGAAAGGTTGGGCGATTGCCCCGGACGGCGACAAATATCGTCGTGTGGTGGCCAGTCCGAAACCGAAGCGTATTTTCGAAATCCGCCCGATCAAATGGCTGCTGGAAAAAGGCAGCATCGTGATCTGCGCCGGCGGTGGCGGCATCCCGACCATGTACACATCACCCGGCGTACTGGAAGGTGTCGAAGCGGTGATCGATAAAGACCTGTGCTCGGCACTGCTGGCCGAACAACTGGAAGCCGATATCCTGGTGATCGCCACCGACGTCAGCGCCGCATTTATCGATTACGGCAAGCCAACCCAGAAAGCCATCGGCCAGGCTCACCCGGATGAAATGGAAAAACTCGGCTTCGCCGCGGGCTCCATGGGACCCAAGGTTCAGGCCGCCTGCGAGTTCGCCCGCCACACTGGAAAAACCGCGGTAATCGGTTCACTCTCGGACATCGAAGCGATCGTCCAGGGCAAGGCAGGTACGCGCATCAGCACGGCGAAACCTGGCATTACTTACTTGTAGGGAGAGACGTCTATGGCACAGTTTGAACCGGGTCACTTGCACATCGAGCGTCACGCGCTGACCAAGGATGATGTCAGCTACAACGTGCACCTGGACTATGAAGTCAGCAAGAATCCCAAAGGGGAAAAAGGCATTCAATTCACGATGCATGGCAGCATTCAGGGCAAGGACATGAAAGAGACCTTCTTCCTGCCCAAGGTCGAGGCCTATAACTTTGCCAGCAACGTGACGAAAATCGCCGAGCAGTACGGCATTCCAAAGACACACAGCCAGATTGGTTCGGTTCACAAGCATTACGATCTGATGTTTGAAGACATTCGCGTGCAGCTCGACATGAAATCCGGCGACCCGGTAGACCTCGAGAAATTCGAATAACCCACTGCCCCTTGTGGGAGCGAGCCTGCTCGCGAAGGTGGTCTGACAGTCGACATTGATAGTGACTGATACACCGCTTTCGCGAGCAGGCTCGCTCCTACAAGGGTTCGGTGCAGGCCTGAAATCCCGCGCAGGATTTCACCATTCGCCCGCCCCAAGGCATACTTGCGCCCCTCCGCACTCCAGAACCAAAAACCGCCCCATGCGTATCCACGTCAGCTTCATCGACCGCGTCGGTATTACCCAGGAAGTCCTGGCCCTGCTCGGTGGGCGTAATCTCAATCTGGATGCGGTGGAAATGGTCCCACCCAACGTTTACATCGATGCCCCGACCTTGAGCCCGGAAGTCCTCGAAGAGCTGCGCGATGCGCTGTTCAGCGTGCGTGGCGTGCAAGCGGTGACGGTGGTTGACATCCTTCCCGGCCAGCGCCGACACCTGCAACTCGACGCGTTGCTCGCGGCCATGACCGACCCGGTACTGGCCCTGGACAGTGCCGGCAAAGTGTTGCTGGCCAACCCGGCATTGATCGCGCTGTACGGTCGTGAACCGGCGGGTGAAAGCATCGCCGATCTGTTCGCCGACCCGGCGCTGCTCGACACTTTGCTGGAACAGGGCTTTCGCTTGCCGCTGCGGGAAATCACGGTCAACGGCCAGACACTGCTGCTGGACGCCACGCCAATCACCGACGCGGGCGCCCTGCTGACCCTGTATCAACCCAACCGCATCGGCGAACGCCTCTCGGCGCTGCATCATGACCACGCCGAAGGGTTCGATGCGCTGCTCGGCGAATCACCGGTGATCCGCACCCTAAAGGCGCGCGCGCAACGAGTGGCGGCCCTTGATGCGCCGCTGCTGATTCAGGGTGAAACCGGCACCGGCAAGGAGTTGGTCGCCCGGGCTTGCCACGCCATCAGCGCCCGGCACAGTTCGCCATTTCTCGCGTTGAACTGCGCGGCATTGCCGGAGAACCTCGCCGAAAGCGAACTGTTCGGCTACGCTCCCGGTGCCTTTACCGGCGCGCAACGAGGCGGCAAACCGGGGCTGATGGAACTGGCCAACCAGGGCACGGTGTTTCTTGATGAAATCGGTGAGATGTCGCCGTACTTGCAGGCGAAACTGCTGCGTTTCCTCAATGACGGCAGCTTCCGCCGGGTCGGCGGTGATCGTGAGGTGAAGGTCAATGTGCGGATCCTCAGCGCCACCCACCGCGACCTGGAAAAGATGGTCAGCGAAGGCAGCTTCCGCGAAGACCTGTTCTACCGCCTCAACGTACTCAACGTTGAAGTTCCGCCGCTGCGCGAACGTGGCCAGGACATTCTGCTGCTCGCCCGCTACTTCATGCAGCAAGCCTGCGCGCAAATCCAGCGCCCGGTCTGTCGCCTGGCGCCGGGCACCTACCCGGCACTGCTGGGCAATCGCTGGCCGGGCAACGTGCGGCAATTGCAGAACGTGATTTTCCGCGCCGCGGCGATTTGCGAAAGCACGCTAGTCGACATCGGCGACCTCGACATCGCCGGCACCTCGGTGGCGCGCCAGAGCGACAGCGATGTCGACAGCCTGGAGCAGGCGATGGAGGAATTCGAGAAAACCCTGCTGGAAAAACTTTACGTCAGCTACCCCTCGACCCGCCAACTGGCCACCCGCCTGCAGACCTCGCACACGGCAATTGCCCATCGGCTGCGCAAGTACGGCATACCCAACAAGCCCTGAACCATACGCGGTCAAATGTGGGAGCGGGCTTGCTCGCGAAAGCGGTGGGTCAGTCACCATCATTGCTGCCTGACACTACGCTTTCGCGAGCAAGCCCGCTCCCACACTGGTTTTATGCCAAATTCAAAATACCTCTCCAAAAACGACCTCCATCTGTACTGAAAGCGCTACAGCGGAACGATATCGCTACACCCCTCCCCGATCACGGCTGTGCAAGGCTTTGATCCACCTCGGCTTTCTTCCCTGACTTTGTCCGTATCGATTTCGCTACAGCAGGCAAATTCCGCCGCCTCGCAAAACACCCCAAGCCACTGATAAATAAAGATAAAACCAACATTGGCCGTGTTCTTGCTATGTAGTCCCTCATAACAGGGCTTTTTTGCCCAAGCATTCAATAGCGTCCACCAGACGAGTCTGGCCCCCTTAGGAGTTCTCATGAGCGATTTGCGTTTTACTGAAGACCACGAATGGCTGCGCACCGAAGCTGACGGCAGCGTTACTGTCGGCATCACCGCTTTCGCACAGAACGCCTTGGGCGACGTGGTTTTCGTACAACTGCCTGAGCTGCAGTCCTACGACAAAGGCGCTGAAGCCGCCACCGTGGAATCGGTAAAAGCCGCCAGCGGCGTGTACATGCCACTCGACGGCGAGGTGCTGGAAGTCAACCCGGCACTCGACAGCAGCCCTGAACTGGTCAACGAAGATCCGCTGGGCGAAGGCTGGTTCTTCCGCTTCCAGCCAAGCGACGCCTCTGCCGTCGCCAAACTGCTGGACCAGGACGCCTACGACCGCCTGATCAAAGCCCAAGCCGACGCCTGAGGAGCAACCGACATGACTATCAATCTGACCACCGCCAACGAATTCATCGCCCGTCACATCGGCCCGCGTGCCGGCGACGAGCAAGCCATGCTCAACAGCCTCGGCTTCGATTCGCTGGAAGCCCTGAGCGCCAGCGTTATCCCGGACAGCATCAAAGGCACCAGCGTGCTGGGTCTGGAAGACGGTTTGAGCGAAGCTGAAGCCCTCGCCTCGATCAAAGCCATCGCCGGCAAGAACCAACTGTTCAAGACCTACATTGGCCAGGGCTACTACGGCACCCACACACCGTCGCCGATCCTGCGCAACCTGCTGGAAAACCCGGCCTGGTACACCGCCTACACCCCGTACCAGCCAGAAATTTCCCAGGGCCGTCTCGAAGCGCTGCTGAACTTCCAGACCCTGATCAGCGACCTGACCGGCCTGCCGATTGCCAACGCCTCGCTGCTCGACGAAGCCACCGCCGCTGCCGAAGCCATGACCTTCTGCAAACGCCTGAGCAAGAACAAGGGCAGCCACGCCTTCTTCGCCTCCGTGCATTGCCACCCGCAAACCCTCGACGTCCTGCGCACCCGTGCCGAGCCGTTGGGCATCGACGTGGTGGTTGGCGACGAGCTCGAACTGACTGACGTGACGCCGTTCTTCGGCGCCCTGCTGCAATACCCGGCCAGCAACGGTGACGTGTTCGATTACCGCGAACTGACCGAACGCTTCCACGCCGCCAATGCTCTGGTGGCTGTGGCCGCTGACCTGTTGGCCCTGACCGTGCTGACCCCGCCAGGCGAATTCGGTGCTGACGTGGCCATCGGCAGCGCCCAGCGTTTCGGCGTTCCGCTGGGCTTCGGTGGCCCGCACGCGGCGTACTTCTCCACTAAAGACGCGTTCAAGCGCGACATGCCGGGCCGTCTGGTCGGTGTCTCGGTGGACCGTTTCGGCAAGCCGGCCCTGCGCCTGGCCATGCAAACCCGCGAGCAACACATCCGTCGCGAGAAAGCCACGAGCAACATCTGCACCGCCCAAGTGCTGTTGGCCAACATCGCCAGCATGTACGCCGTGTACCACGGTCCGAAAGGCCTGACGCAGATCGCCAACCGCGTGCATCACCTGACCGCCATTCTGGCCAAAGGCTTGAACGCACTGGGCCTGACCGTCGAACAAGCCAGCTTCTTCGACACCCTGACCCTGGCCACCGGCGCGCAAACCGCCGTGCTGCACGACAAGGCTCACGCCCTGCAGATCAACCTGCGCGTCATCGATGCTCAGCGTCTGGGCCTGTCGGTGGACGAAACCACCACCCAGGCTGACATCGAAACCCTGTGGGCGCTGTTCGCCGACAGCAAGACCCTGCCAGACTTCGCTGCGCTGGCCGCCTCGGTACAGAGCACCATTCCTGCTGCGCTGGTTCGTCAATCGCCGATCCTCAGCCACCCGGTGTTCAACCGCTATCACTCGGAAACCGAGCTGATGCGCTACCTGCGCAAACTGGCCGACAAGGACCTGGCGCTGGACCGCACCATGATCCCGCTGGGTTCGTGCACCATGAAGCTCAACGCTGCCAGCGAAATGATCCCGGTGACCTGGGCTGAATTCGGTGCCCTGCACCCGTTCGCCCCGGCCGAGCAAAGCGCCGGCTACCAGCAACTGACCGATGAACTGGAAGCGATGTTGTGCGCCGCGACCGGTTACGACTCGATCTCGCTGCAACCGAACGCCGGTTCGCAAGGTGAATACGCAGGTCTGCTGGCCATCCGCGCCTATCACCAGAGCCGTGGCGAAGACCGTCGCGACATCTGCCTGATCCCGTCGTCCGCCCACGGTACCAACCCGGCCACCGCCAACATGGCTGGCATGCGTGTGGTTGTGACCGCTTGCGATGCACGCGGCAACGTCGACATCGAAGACCTGCGCGCCAAAGCCATCGAGCACCGCGAACACCTCGCCGCGCTGATGATCACTTACCCGTCGACCCACGGCGTGTTCGAAGAAGGCATCCGCGAAATCTGCGGCATCATTCATGACAACGGCGGCCAGGTGTACATCGACGGCGCCAACATGAACGCGATGGTCGGCCTCTGCGCACCGGGCAAGTTCGGCGGCGACGTGTCGCACCTGAACCTGCACAAAACCTTCTGCATTCCACACGGCGGTGGCGGCCCGGGTGTCGGCCCGATCGGCGTGAAATCGCACCTGACCCCGTTCCTGCCGGGCCACGCCCAGATGGAACGCAAGGAAGGCGCAGTCTGCGCAGCACCGTTCGGCAGCGCGAGCATTCTGCCGATCACCTGGATGTACATTCGGATGATGGGCGGCGCCGGCCTGAAACGCGCTTCGCAACTGGCGATCCTCAATGCCAACTACATCTCCCGTCGTCTGGAAGAGCATTACCCAGTGCTGTACACCGGCAGCAACGGCCTGGTCGCGCACGAATGCATCCTTGACCTGCGTCCGCTGAAAGACAGCAGCGGCATCAGCGTTGATGACGTCGCCAAGCGCTTGATCGACTTCGGCTTCCACGCTCCGACCATGTCGTTCCCGGTCGCCGGCACGCTGATGATCGAGCCGACCGAAAGCGAATCCAAGGAAGAACTGGACCGTTTCTGCGACGCCATGATCCGCATCCGCGAAGAAATCCGCGCGGTGGAAAACGGCACGCTGGACAAGGAAGACAACCCGCTGAAGAACGCTCCGCACACCGCGGCAGAGATCGTTGGCGAGTGGACGCATCCGTACAGCCGTGAGCAAGCGGTGTATCCGGTGGCCTCCCTGATTGAAGGCAAATACTGGCCGCCGGTCGGTCGCGTCGACAACGTGTTTGGCGATCGCAACCTGGTGTGCGCCTGCCCGTCGATCGAAAGCTACGCTTAAACGGATAAGGGGGCGGGTTTGCTCGCTCCCACAGGGCAATGTGTTATCTCGCAAGATTGTCCAATACCTATAACAAGAAACCGGAGAACAACCATGTCGTTAAGCGTGTTCGACCTGTTCAAGATTGGCATCGGCCCCTCCAGTTCCCACACCGTCGGCCCGATGCGCGCAGCCGCGCGTTTCGTCGAAGGGTTGCGCCGCGAAGGGCTGCTGGCCGCCACCACCTGCGTCAAAGTCGAGCTCTACGGCTCGCTCGGCGCCACCGGCAAGGGGCACGGCAGCGACAAGGCTGTGTTGCTGGGCCTGGAAGGTGAACACCCGGACACCGTAAATACCGAAACCGTCGCCGCCCGCCTGCAAGAGATTCGCGGCAACGGTCGCTTGAACCTGCTCGGTGAACACAGCATTGCGTTCAACGAGAAAGAACACCTGGCAATGATTCGCAAACCCTTGCCCTATCACCCCAACGGCATGATCTTTCGCGCTTTCGACGCCGCCGGCCTGCAGGTCCGCAGCCGCGAGTACTACTCGGTCGGCGGTGGTTTTGTGGTCGATGAAGACGCCGCCGGCGCCGACCGCATCGTCGAGGACGCTACGCCGCTGACCTTCCCGTTCAAAAGTGCCAAGGACTTGCTCAGTCATTGCACCACCTACGGTCTGTCCATCAGCCAGGTGATGCTGACCAATGAAAGCGCCTGGCGCCCGGAAGCGGAAACCCGCGCCGGCCTGCTGAAGATCTGGCAAGTGATGCAGGACTGCGTCGATGCCGGTTGTCGCAACGAAGGCATTCTGCCCGGCGGGTTGAAGGTCAAGCGTCGCGCCGCAGCACTGCATCGGCAACTGTGCAAGAACCCGGAATCGTCACTGCGCGATCCGCTGTCGGTGCTGGACTGGGTCAACCTGTACGCCCTGGCGGTCAACGAAGAAAACGCCAATGGCGGACGTGTCGTGACCGCGCCCACAAACGGTGCGGCCGGGATCGTTCCGGCGGTGTTGCATTACTACATGCGCTTCATTCCCGGTGCCACCGAAGACGGCGTCGTACGCTTCCTGCTGACGGCGGCGGCCATTGGCATTCTCTACAAGGAAAACGCCTCGATCTCCGGCGCCGAAGTCGGTTGCCAGGGCGAGGTCGGCGTGGCCTGTTCCATGGCGGCCGGCGCCTTGTGCGAAATCCTTGGCGGGACCGTGCAGCAAGTGGAAAACGCCGCCGAAATCGGCATGGAACATAACCTCGGCCTGACCTGCGACCCGATTGGCGGGCTGGTGCAAGTGCCTTGCATCGAGCGCAACGCCATGGGTTCGGTCAAGGCGATCAACGCGGTACGCATGGCCCTGCGCGGCGACGGTCAGCACTTCGTCTCCCTCGACAAGGTCATCCGCACCATGCGCCAGACCGGCGCCGACATGAAAAGCAAATACAAGGAAACCGCCCGTGGCGGTTTGGCGGTCAACATTATCGAGTGCTGATGCTCACGCGCACTGCACACTTTTTCAGGAGCTGAATATGTCCACCGAACAATTGCTGAAAACCCCGCTGCACGCACTGCACGTCGAACTCGGTGCCCGCATGGTGCCGTTCGCCGGCTATGACATGCCGGTGCAATACCCGCTCGGCGTGATGAAAGAACACCAGCACACCCGTGATCAGGCCGGGCTGTTCGATGTGTCGCACATGGGCCAGATTCGCCTGACCGGCGCCAATGCCGCCAAGGCCCTGGAAACCCTGGTGCCGGTGGACATCATCGACCTGCCGGTGGGCATGCAGCGCTACGCAATGTTCACCAACGAAACCGGTGGCATCCTCGATGACCTGATGGTTGCCAACCTCGGTAACGACGAACTGTTCCTGGTGGTCAACGCGGCCTGCAAGGATCAGGACCTGGCACACCTGCGCAAGCACATCGGCGAGCAATGCACTATCGAGCCGCTGTTCGAAGAACGCGCGTTGCTGGCCCTGCAAGGCCCGGCCGCCGTTACCGTGCTCGCACGCCTGGCGCCGGAAGTGGCGAAGATGACCTTCATGCAGTTCGCCCGCGTGAAACTGCTGGGCGTGGACTGCTTCGTCAGCCGTTCGGGCTACACCGGTGAAGACGGTTTCGAAATCTCGGTACCGGCCGCCAACGCCGAAGCCCTGGCTCGCGCCCTGCTGGCTGAACCTGAAGTAGAGGCCATCGGCCTTGGCGCCCGCGACTCGCTGCGCCTGGAAGCCGGTCTGTGCCTCTATGGCCACGACATGAACACCGACACCACCCCGATCGAAGCGAGCCTGCTGTGGGCCATCTCCAAGCCTCGTCGTGCCGATGGCGCGCGGGCCGGCGGCTTCCCTGGCGCTGAAACCGTGTTCGCACAACAACAAGGTGGCGTCAGCCGCAAGCGCGTCGGTTTGCTGCCTCAGGAACGTACGCCCGTGCGTGAAGGCGCAGAAATCGTCAACGAAGCTGGAGACATCATCGGCGCTGTCTGCAGTGGCGGCTTCGGTCCGACTCTGGGCGCTCCTTTGGCCATGGGTTACCTCGACAGCGCTTATATCGCTATCGACACACCCGTTTGGGCGATCGTTCGTGGGAAAAAGGTGCCTTTGCTTGTAAGCAAAATGCCATTTGTTGCACAACGCTACTATCGCGGCTGATTGACTGTTTCTATAAGTAACGCGGTTGCGTTAACAGTGCACTAATGTGTAACGCAACCGCCATAAAATAGTGCATATATTTATAGCCATCCTTCGTTTATGAACGTTGCTTATAACGATCGAAAACAATTGAACAGCGACAAAGAATAAGACGGCACTAGTGGATCGACTAGTACGGCCAACCTGAGCAAAACCGGGCCCCTGACGGGGCTTGTTTTTTCTCCCGTAGTTGGCGTAGAGTTTGTTCACTGTGTTTGCATGGGTCGCTTGGAATCGTGACCTGGGCAGTAGCCTACAAGTTAGCTACATCCCGTTCGACGTCTTCTTACTCTCCTGCAACCAGCCCCAGTACTCTTTCATGAGAAGGAGACTGTCATTAATTTTTGCGTCATAGGAAATAAGAAATGTCCCAACGTCAGAGCGGTACCGTCAAGTGGTTTAACGACGAGAAAGGTTTTGGTTTTATCACTCCTGAAAGCGGTCCGGATCTGTTCGTGCATTTCCGCGCCATCCAGGGCAACGGCTTCAAGAGCCTGAAAGAAGGCCAGAAAGTGACTTTCGTTGCTGTGCAAGGCCAGAAAGGCATGCAGGCTGACGAGGTTCAAGCAGAAGGTTAATCTTCTGTTACGAAAAAGCCCCTGATGCTGACATCAGGGGCTTTTTTGTGCGCGTAAATCCGTAAAATGGCTTTTTTTCCGCCCAGAGGCTGCCATGTCGAAACACCTGCTCAACCCCCAGGGCGACTTTCCCGCCGCTACCCTGGGTCGTCGCCTGGCAGCGATGTTCTATGACTTCCTGTTGTGTACCGCCCTGCTGATCGTCACCAGCGGCATTTACAAGATGATCCAGATGGCGATCCTCGGCGAAGAGAAAATGCGCACCCTGACGGAAGCAGGTGCGCTGGATGGTGATCCATTGCTTTCGACGGTGCTGCTGTTTGTGCTGTTCGGCTTCTTCGCCAAGTTCTGGACCTGGTCGGGTCAGACCCTCGGCATGCAGGTGTGGTGCATTCGCGTGCAGAATGCCGATGGCTCTTCGATCAGCCTGTGGCAGGCGTTGTTGCGGTTCGTGGTGTCGATTGCGTCGTGGCTGTGCGTGGGGCTGGGCTTCTTCTGGTCGCTGTTCGATAAGCAGAAACGCAGCTGGCATGACATGTATTCGAACACGCAGCTTGTTCGCATCCCAAAGAAGACCAAGTAATTCAGCCATACAGAAACCACTGTGGGAGCGAGCCCCCTCACCACAAGGCTCGCTCCCACAGTTTTATTGCTGCTTACCTGACAGATCTCAGGCGTTGCCAGCCAGCTTCATCCGCGCAGCCTGAGTGAAGTCCAGCATGCGCTTCAACGGCCGAATCGCTTGCGGAATCAGCGCCGGATCCACAAAGATCTCGTTCGCCCCCTCTTTCAAGCTCTTCAGCGTGCGCTCAAGGGTGTTCATCGCCATCCACGGGCAGTGCGCGCAACTGCGGCAGGCTGCGCCGTTACCGGCCGTTGGCGCCTCGATGAAGACCTTGTCCGGGCACAGCTGCTGCATCTTGTAGAAGATGCCGCGATCGGTGGCGACGATCAGGGTCTTGTTCGGCAGGCTTTGCGCCGCTGCGATCAACTGACTGGTGGAACCGACGGCATCCGCCAGCTCGATCACCGAAGTCGGCGATTCCGGGTGCACCAGAATGGCGGCATCCGGGTACAGCGCTTTCATGTCTTCAAGCTGCTTGGACTTGAACTCTTCATGAACGATGCAGGCACCGTCCCACAGCAGCATGTCCGCACCGGTCTGGCGCTGAATGTAGGTGCCCAGGTGTTTGTCCGGGCCCCAGATGATGGTCTCGCCGTTATCCATCAGGCTTTCAACGATCTCCAGCGCGCAGCTGGATGTCACCACCCAGTCCGCCCGCGCCTTGACCGCCGCCGAAGTGTTGGCATACACCACCACTGTGCGTTCCGGGTGCTGGTCGCAAAACGCCGAAAACTCGTCTACCGGGCAACCCAGGTCCAGCGAGCACGTCGCTTCGAGGGTGGGCATCAGAATTCGTTTTTCAGGGGTGAGGATTTTCGCGGTTTCGCCCATGAACTTCACACCGGCGACCACAACGGTCCTGGCCGAGTGATCTCTGCCGAAACGAGCCATCTCCAGCGAATCGGAGACGCAACCACCGGTTTCTTCGGCCAGGGCCTGAATCACCGGATCGCAATAGAAGTGGGCAACCAGCACCGCGTCCTGAGCTTTGAGCTCGGCGGCGATGGCGGCACGGTAATAAGCCTCTTCCTCGGCGGTCAGCGGCTTGGGCTGCTTGGCGTCGAGGTGAGCTTGAACCAGAAGGCGTTCGGAAATCTGCGTCATGTTCGCAAGACCTGCAGGCGCTTTCGCGCGAAAGTCGAGTATACACCCGGCTCCGGACCCGTCAGGGTACCGCCGGGAAAGTGAGTATTCATCAGGCACGGACAGCGTTGAAGTTGCGCAAGGCTACAGAATATCCCGTGGATGCAAAAGATGATTCTGACCTGTGTCACGCGGTGCAGCCCTGCACCTGGGCGACCTCAAATCGCAGGCAAAAAAAAATCCGGAAATCCTCACTTGCGTGGGCCTTCCAGACTTTTAAAACTGCTACAAAAATGGTGGGTCGTGTGGGATTCGAACCTACGACCAATTGGTTAAAAGCCAACTGCTCTACCAACTGAGCTAACGACCCGCTGTGTGGTGGCGCGTATAATACTGATTTTTAAGGACTATTCAACACCTAATTTGAAATAAATCAAAAATAAGGTGTTGGGTCGCTGATTCCGGCCGCCGCGAAGCCTTCTGCACGCAGTCGGCAGCTGTCGCATTTGCCGCAAGCACGGCCGTCATCGTCAGCCTGATAGCAGGAAACCGTCAGCCCGTAATCCACGCCCAGCTTCACGCCCGCCTCAACGATCTGCGCCTTGCTCAGGTTCTGCAGGGGTGCCTGGATACGAAAGCCATTGCCCTCTACACCGGCCTTGGTTGCCAGATTGGCCATGCGCTCGAAGGACTCTATGAACTCGGGACGGCAGTCCGGGTAACCGGAGTAATCCACCGCATTCACACCAATGAAGATGTCACGCGCACCGAGCACTTCGGCCCAGCCCAAGGCCAGCGACAGGAATACAGTGTTGCGCGCCGGCACGTAAGTCACTGGAATGCCCTCCCCCAGCTCCTCCGGAATGTCGATGCTGCTGTCGGTCAGCGCCGAGCCGCCCATACCGTTCAGGTTGAGGCCGATCACCTTGTGCTCGACCACACCCAGGTCACGGGCGACGCGTGCGGCGGCGTGCAACTCTGCTTGAGAGCGCTGGCCGTAATCGAAGCTCATGGTGTAGCAGCTGTAGCCTTCGGCGCGGGCCATGGCCACGACAGTGGCCGAGTCCAGCCCGCCGGACAGCAGGATGACTGCACGTTTTTCAGCGGTGTTCAGTTGTTCCGTCATATCAGCGCCCCGGCTCGTCATTCCAAAGATATTTATGCAGCTGCAATTGCAGACGCACTGGCAGGTTGTCCGCCACCACCCAATCCGCCAGGTCCCGAGCATTCAGGTCGTGGTGGCTTGGCGAGAACAGGACTTCGCCGGCGCGCCGGTCAAGACCGTACTGGATCAGCTTGGACACGGCCCAGTCATAGTCTTCCCGCGAGCAGATGACAAACTTCACCTGATCGTTAGGCGTGAGCAGCTCGATATTTTCGTAGCGGTTGCGGTGTGCTTCCTTCGAACCCGGGGTTTTCAGGTCGACAACGCGACTGACCCGGGAATCTACCGCCGAGATGTCGAGCGCACCACTGGTTTCCAGTGACACTTCGTAACCGGCGTCGCACAACTGCTTGAGCAATGGGATGGCGTTAGGTTGTGCCAGTGGCTCGCCACCGGTAACACACACGTAACGCGGGCGGAAACCGGCCACTTGCTCGAGGATGTCGTCGAGCGGGCGAATGGTGCCGCCAGTGAACGCGTAGGCGCTGTCGCAGTATTGGCAACGCAAAGGGCAACCGGTCAGGCGCACAAATACTGTGGGCAGCCCGGCAGTTCGCGTTTCACCCTGCAACGAGTAAAAAACTTCGGTAATTCTCAATGTGTCTTGCATAGTCGCCACGGGCATAACAGCTAAACAGGCTGTCCGCCTCCGTCAGGCACTTCAAGGAACCCCGCCACCGCGCAGATCCCAAAAAGCGTGTTTCATAAAAAGGGCGTGAATTCTAACGAAAAAACCCGCGACAAGCGCGGGTTTCTTCGAAACGGGTCAAGCAGCCTTACATTTTTTGCAGATCACGCTGGGCCAGCTGAGCGGCGGAAGTGCCCGGATACTGCGACACAACCTGCTGCAGAATGCCTTTGACCTTGTCGGTGTGACCGAGGCGGCGTTCTACATCAGCCAGCTTGTACAACGAATCAGGCACTTTGGCGTGCTTTGGGTACAGCTGTGAAACCTTGGCAAACGCCTGACCTGCACCTTGCAGATCGCCTTTGGCCAGGTTCACTTCGCCCAACCAGTACTGGGCATTGCCCGCGT
Source organism: Pseudomonas sp. GW821-FHT10C09 (assembly GCF_059415465.1). Lineage (NCBI taxonomy): Bacteria > Pseudomonadati > Pseudomonadota > Gammaproteobacteria > Pseudomonadales > Pseudomonadaceae > Pseudomonas > Pseudomonas sp. GW821-FHT10C09. The sequence continues at coordinate 227,822 of NZ_JBWKNG010000002.1, read as the reverse complement.
ATTGGCTGTTCGGGTATTTGCGCAGGAAAGCGGCAAAAGCCTGGCTGGCCTTGTCAAAATCCTTGGCTTTGATCAGGTCGAAGGCTGCGTCGTAATACAGCTTTTCCTTCGCCGGATCCGCCGGTTCGCTACCCGCGGCAGGCGCTTGTGTGGAAGTGGCAGCGGCGGCCGCTCCTGCACTTGCGCCAGCTGCTGCTGCACTAGGGGCGTTCAAATCACCACCAGTGGAAGAATTTTCAGGAGTCGCGGCAGGTGCAACGCCGGTTCCTATGCGCCGATCAAGATCCTGATATCGCTCCAGGTTCTCTTGCTTCATGCGCGCTACATCATTTTGCAGTTCTTCGATCACACCCTGTTGGCGCGAGATCTGCTCCTGCATTTGTTGCAGTTGGTTGAACAGCTGGCCCTGTGCCGAGACAGGGGTCGAAACCCCTCCCCCGGCATAGGCGCCGTTCGTACCGTAACCCGCAGGCGGATAACTACTCCCGCTGTTAGAACCAGAGTTGTTATCGACCACAGGAACCGCAGCCCACACCGCAAGCGGTGCGAGACTGAGAGCCAAGACAGTTACAGCACGACGGCACGTTCGCATGACGAATTACTTACGCAGTTCGACGCGACGGTTTTGAGCCCAGGACTGCTCGTCGTTGCCGGTAGCAACTGGACGCTCTTCGCCGTAGGAAACCAGTTCCAGCTGAGCTGGGGAAACACCTTGCAGTACCAGGTAGCGTTGAACGGCTTTCGCACGACGCTCGCCCAGTGCCATGTTGTACTCACGAGTACCACGTTCGTCGGTGTTGCCTTCCAGAACAACGCGAGCGCCGTTTGCTTTCAGGTCTTTGGCGTGAACATCCAGAGCGCGCATGGCTTCTGGCTTCAGGTCCGAGCTGTCGTATTCGAAGTAGAAGGTGGTGATTGCGCGCAGAGCAGCTTCTTCGCTCAGGGAACCGTCAACGGCACCAGTGTTTGCGCCGTAACCAGCGTTTGGATCAACAGCGCCTTCACCGGCGTTGTCGCCGCCTTTGGACGAGCAACCTACAGCTACAGCCATGGCCAGAGCCAGCGCAGCAAATTTACCAAACTTCAGCATTTCCATCGTGAAACTCCTAATGAACCCCAGTGTGTTAAGTAAAACGTGTAGCGCCGCGTCAGTTCAGGTAAGGGGACCAGGAAGGTTCTCGAACTTCGCCTTGAGCGGTAGGAAGCGGGAGCCTTACGCGTCCATTAATGGACACGAGCATCAAGACTCCCCGGCCCTGCTGGCGGGTGGCGTAGATTACCATGGTGCCGTTGGGCGCGACAGTAGGCGACTCGTCCAGAGTGCTATCAGTGAGGATCTTTACACTACCTCGCTGCAAATCCTGGGCTGCCACCTTGAAATTGGTGAAGCCGTCCTGGCGGTGAATCATCACCAGGGTCTTTTCATCAGCCGACAATTTAGGGTTGGCGTTGTAGTTACCAACGAAGGTCACACGTTCCGCACCACCACCACTGACGCTGGTTTTGTAGATCTGCGGCTTGCCGCCACGGTCGGAGGTGAAGTAGATGGTCGAACCATCCTTACCCCAGAACGGTTCGGTGTTGATGCCGGGACCGTTGGTGACGCGAGAGATCTGACGCGAACCCAGGTTCATCACATAGATGTCCGGGTTGCCGTCCTTGGACAGGACGAATGCCAGACGATTGCCATCCGGTGACCAGGCTGGCGCACCATTCAGGCCTTCGAAGTTGGTGATCTGCTCGCGGCGACCGGTGTCGATGTTCTGCATGAAGATACGCGGGCGCTTCTGCTCGAACGACACATACGCGATGCGCTTGCCATCCGGTGCAAAACGCGGCGACAGGATCGGCTCGCGCGATTGCAGCAGGGTCACGGCACGGGCACCGTCATAGTCCGAACGCTGAAGCGTGTAGCGCGTGTTCTTCTCGGAGAAACGCTCGGCAGTCACGTACAACAGACGCGTCGAGAACGCACCTTTGATACCGGTCAGCTTTTCAAACGACTGGTCGGATATGTAGTGCGCCATGTCGCGCAGTTGATCAGTGCTGCCCGACACGCTGCCGGTCAGCACTTGCTGCTCGGTGGCGACGTTGAACAGAGCGTACTGAACCTGCAGGCGACCGCCGGCCGGAACAATGCTGCCGACCATGATGTACTGGGCACCAACCGCCTTCCAGTCACGGAAAATGATTTCGCTGGCCTGGCTCGGCAAGCTGATCATGTTCTGCTTTGGAATCGGCGAGTAGTAACCCGAGTTGCGCAGGTCGTTACCGATGATTTCGGACATGTCGTCCGGCAGTACCGCACCGCCCTGGAACGCAAACGGAACGACCGCGATCGGGGTGGCCCGATCACTGCCGCTGGTGACCAGAATGTTTTTCTCATCCGCCATCGCCATCCCTGCCAGGCAGCAGATAGCGACAAGCATTCCTCGTAGAAGGTTTCTCACGGGGCTAAATCCTCAGGCGTGAATGTCATCTTGAATGAACGATACGGAGCGAAATCGCTCGGCTTCATTCCCTGCATTTCTGTCAAACGTCCAATATTCTTGACCGCCGCTACAGCAGACGCATCAAACGGACCGTCGCCACTGGACTTGGCCACGCTGGCCGAAGTCACCGTACCATCCGGCAACATGCCGATTTGCAGCACAACTGTCATACCTTTGCGTGCCGAAGGAGGACGAGCCCAGCCTTCCGCTGCACGAAGACGAATCAAATCATCGAAACTGCCGGCGACTTCGTCACCCTGCTCATCCGCCAAGGCCTGCTGGCGCTGTGGCGTGTCGGAAAGCAAATCTGCCAAGGCCTGGGCCTTTTTGTCTTCGGTAGATTTACGTGCCGCATCCTGCGATTTCTTCTTCGCAGCATCGGCAGCAGCTTTCTTCTTCGCGTCTTCGGCGACTTTCTTCTTCGCCTCTTCAGCTTCAGCTTTCTTCTTGGCGTCTTCGGCGGCTTTCTTCTTCGCGTCTTCGACGATTTTCTTCTTGGCTTCTTCAGCGGCCTCTTTCTTGGCCTCTTCTTCAGCGGCTTTCTTGGCTTCTTCTTCGGATTTCTTCTTGGCTATATCAGCCAATTGTTTCTCTTCGGCCTTCTTGGCTTCGGCGGTCTTCTTCGCTTCATCGGCTTTCTTGGCTTCATCAGCCTTTTTCGCCTCATCCGCTTTCTTCGACTCGTCGGCCTTCTTGGCTTCCTCGGCCTTTTGAGCCGCTTCTTCTTTCTTTTGTTCCGCAGCCTTCACCGCTTCCTGCTCGACCTTTTTCTGTTCCAACTGTTCGACTTCGGTCTGACGCGCAGCAGTTTTCTGCGCTTCACCTGCAATCTTCTGATTGGTCTGGGTGGTCGCCCGACTTTTCGATTTCAGCTGGTACAGGGTCGCCTGGACAATCGGCTTGGCCGGCGGCAACTCAGGCGTCATGGCAAAACTGACAAACAGCATGCCGAACACCAGCACGTGCAAGCCAATCGCCCAGACACTAGGCCAGAAGTAGCTTTCCGAGGCTGTTGGCTCTCGTTGTTGCTGCATCAGGGCGCCTCGGTAATCAAGCCAACGTTACCGACGCCGGCTTTCTGCAAACCGCCCATGGCACCCATGACCGAACCGTAGTCGACGGTCTTGTCGCCGCGGATGAACACCTGAGTGCGCTTGCCACCTTCAGTGCCAGCACGAATGATCTTGGTCACCGCGTCAGTCATCTGCGGCAAGGTCATGGCCTTGTCCTGCTGCTTTTCGGTGTCGACTTCGCTGCCAAGGTTCCAGTAGTAGGTCTTGTCAGCCTTGATCGAAATGGTCAGGACCTGGGTGTTGTTGTCCTGCGGCAAGGCTTCGCTGGAAACCTTGGGCAGATCAACTTTCACGCCCTGATTGAGCATCGGCGCGGTCACCATGAAGATGACCAGCAGTACCAGCATCACGTCGATGTAAGGCACTACGTTCATCTCGGCAACCGGCTTGCGCTTTTTGCGAGCTCGAGCGATTAAAGCCATTGGAAATTACCTGCTTATTCTTCGCTGGTGTGCACTTTGCGGTGCAGGATCGCCTGGAATTCATCGGCGAAGGTGTAGTAACGGCTCAGCAGGGTTTCGCTGCGAGCAGAGAAGCGGTTGTAAGCAATAACGGCCGGGATGGCAGCGAACAGACCGATCGCGGTGGCGATCAGTGCTTCGGCGATACCCGGAGCCACAGTGGCCAGGGTCGCTTGCTGGGCAGTGGCCAGGCCACGGAAGGAGTTCATGATGCCCCAGACCGTACCGAACAGACCGATGTACGGGCTCACGGAGCCGACGGTGGCGAGGAATGGCAGGCTCTGTTCGAGCTTCTCTTCTTCGCGGGAAATGGCAACGCGCATGGCACGGGCCACGCCTTCCATGACCGCTTCCGGGTCAACGCCTGGCTGCTGGCGCAGACGGGAGAATTCCTTGAAACCGGCACGGAAAATCTGCTCGACGCCCGAATCCGGATCAGGGTTGCTGCCGGCCTGACGGTAGAGTTTGGACAGGTCGATACCGGACCAGAAGCGCTCTTCAAAGCTCTCCAGGGCACGTCGACCGGCACGAATCAAATTGCTGCGCTGAAAAATCATGATCCATGAGGTCACCGATGCGGCTACCAGGATCAGCATTACCAGTTGCACCACGATACTGGCATTGCTGACCAGGCTCCACATGGAGGAATGGTCGACGACGTTAGCTTCCACGCTTTATCTCCTGCTTTGAGTGTGTACCCGCGCCGCTCACGTCGGCAAAGGCCGCACGTAGAGCTTCGGGAATGGCCCGGGGTTTCAAACTGTTAGTGCGCACACAGGCCACCAAAAACTGCCCTTCGCAGAGCAGCACATTATCCGTTGCCCGCCTGACCTGCTGCTTGAAACGCAGGCTGACCCGGTTCAATTCGATTACTTCAGCGCTTACCAGAAGCTCGTCGTCCAGTCGCGCCGGCGCGTGGTAACGCGCTTCGCTGGAATGCACGACAAACAACAGGTCCTCCCCTGCCAGCGCCGATTGGGCAAAGCCCAGATCCCGGAGCCGCTCGGTTCGAGCCCGTTCCATAAACTTGAGGTAATTGACGTAATACACGATGCCGCCCGCATCGGTGTCCTCGTAATAAACGCGACAACGATGTGTGAACGGCTCAAGCCCGTTTTGCGCGCGCATACTCTAGTGCTTACTCCTCAGGTTGCCAATCCGGCCAGGCAACTGTTTTTCATTGATCTGCGGGCTTTTTCGCAAAAGCACGGTCCTCGGACCGCACAAAAGCCGAATATATCAGCGCGCAAAAATTATTAATCATCCACGGCGTCAAGGAACTCGTCTACCACGGGCATTTCGCCCAATCGTGACGGGATATTTAAACCGAAGTGCAAATACGCATGCCGGGTCACCACTCGCCCCCGCGGGGTGCGCATGATGTAGCCCTGCTGGATCAGGTACGGCTCCAGCACGTCTTCAATGGTGTGGCGTTCTTCGCTGATGGCCGCGGCCAGGCTGTCCACCCCGACCGGCCCGCCGTCGAACTTCTCGATCATGGTCAACAGCAGGCGCCGGTCCTGGTGGTCGAAGCCACGTTCGTCGACATCCAGCAGGTTCAACGCGAGGTCGGCAATCGGCTTGGTGATGTGGCCCTTGGCGCGCACCTCGGCGAAATCGCGCACCCGACGCAGCAATCGGTTGGCGATCCGCGGCGTACCGCGGGCACGCCGGGCGATTTCGAAGGCGCCTTCCGGGTCCAGCGGCAAACCAAGGATGCTCGCCGAACGGCTGACAATCGTTGCCAGGTCCGCGGTGCTGTAGAACTCCAGGCGCTGGACGATCCCGAAGCGGTCGCGCAAGGGGTTGGTCAACATGCCGGCACGGGTCGTTGCACCGACGAGGGTGAAGGGTGGCAAATCAAGCTTGATCGAACGCGCGGCCGGCCCCTCGCCGATCATGATGTCGAGCTGGAAATCTTCCATGGCCGGGTACAGCACTTCTTCGACAATCGGCGACAGGCGATGGATTTCATCGATGAACAGCACGTCGTGGGGTTCAAGGTTGGTCAACAGCGCCGCCAGGTCACCCGGGCGTTCCAGCACCGGACCTGATGTGCTCTTGATCGACACGCCCATTTCCTGGGCGATGATGTTCGCCAAGGTGGTTTTACCCAGACCCGGCGGACCGAAGATCAGCGTGTGATCCAACGACTCGTTGCGCCCACGAGCCGCCTGGATGAACAACTCCATTTGCTCGCGAACGGTCGGCTGGCCGATGTATTCGGCCAGGCTGACGGGACGAATCGCCCGGTCCTGGACTTCCTCGCGGTCACGGGGACCCGGGGTGGCGGCAATCAGACGATCAGCTTCAATCACTTAAATCATTCCCTTCAGGGCACGACGAATCAGGTCTTCACTGCTCAAGCCTTTCTCCTTGATCGCGGAAATCGCCTTGCTGGCCTCCTGCGGCTTGTAGCCCAGGGAGATCAACGCGCTGACCGCATCGTTTTCGGCGGTGGCGACCGGCGCCGGCGCATCTGGCCCGCCCGGCTGATTGGGCACCAGCGCGAACATAGCCGGTACGGTTTCCCAGGCCTTGAAGCGGTCCTTGAGTTCCACCAGCAAACGTTCCGCCGTCTTCTTGCCCACGCCCGGCACCTTGGTCAGCGCCGAGGTGTCCTGGGACTGTACGCAACGGACCAGCTCATCGACTTCCAGACTGGACATCAATGCCAGCGCCAATTTCGGCCCTACACCATTGAGACGGATCAGCTCGCGGAAAAAGTCTCGCTCACGCTTTCCAAAGAAGCCATAGAGTAACTGCGCGTCTTCGCGTACGACCAAGTGGGTGTGCAAGGTCAGCGGTTCACCGACCGACGGCAAGCGATACAGCGTGGTCATGGGCACTTCCAGCTCATACCCCAGACCGTTTACATCCAGAATCAGGTGCGGCGGCTGTTTTTCAGCCAGTGTGCCGCGCAAGCGTCCAATCACGTTACAGATCCTTGAGCGTTGGCCAGATCAATGCCTGGCGACCGACAGAGCAAGGGTTCGTGTCGACAACACAGACACGAAAACCCTCATTCCATAAAAAATGATTGCTGATGCTATCAGAGACGCAGGCGCCCGCCACGACTGCGTGCCGTCCCCAGGCCATGGGGCAACAGACTGGAACGGGTGTGCGCATGGCAAATGGCGATGGCCAGGGCGTCAGAGGCGTCGATTTGCGGCTTGCTGGTCAATTTCAGCATGTGCATGACCATCATTTGCACCTGTTCTTTATTCGCCGCACCGGTGCCGGTCACTGCCTGCTTGACCTGGGTTGCGGTGTATTCGGCGATTTCCAGACTTTCCTCGGCACCGGCAACGATGGCCGCACCGCGCGCCTGCCCCAGTTTCAGTGCAGAGTCGGCATTGCGCGCCATGAACACTTTTTCGATGCCCATGGTGACCGGGCCGTATGTCTGGATGATTTCACGCACGCCGCGATAAACGATTTGCAGACGCTCATGCAATTCTCCCGAGCCGGTACGAATGCAGCCCGATGCCACATACACACAGCCACGCCCGGTATCGCGCACCACGCCATAACCGGTAATACGCGAACCGGGGTCGATACCAAGAATTAAAGTCATAACGCCTGCGGATTCAGTAAAAGCACGATATTCAATTCAGCGAATAACAAATGTGGGAGCGAGCCCGCTCGCGAAAGCGGTTTCATATTCAGCAACGATGTTGCGTGAAAATCCGCATTCGCGAGCAGGCTCGCTCCCACATTGAATCTTAGTCGCCCTTAACCTAACTGTGCGGCTACCGATTCAGGAATGTCCGCATTGGAATAGACGTTCTGCACATCATCCAGGTCTTCAAGCATGTCAATCAGCTTGAGCACCTTCTCGGCGCCTTCCAGGTCCAGTTCGGCGCTAGTGGTCGGCAACATGACGATTTCAGCGTCTTCACCCTTGAAACCGGCCGCTTCCAGCGCGTTGCGCACGGAATAGAAGCCGGCGAACGAGGTGAACACATCAATGGAGCCGTCTTCGTGGGTGACCACGTCATCGGCGTCGGCTTCCATCGCCGCTTCGATCAGCGCGTCTTCATCAACGCCTGGCGCGAAGGAAATCTGCCCTTTGCGCTCGAACAGATAAGCCACGGAACCGTCGGTGCCGAGGTTGCCGCCACATTTGCTGAACGCATGGCGAACAGCGGCCGCAGTGCGATTACGGTTGTCGGTCATGCACTCGACCATCACCGCCACGCCACCCGGGCCGTAGCCTTCGTAGCTCAGCTCGACCATGTCGTCGGTGTCGGCAGCACCGGCACCGCGCGCAACGGCGCGATCAATGATGTCGCGGCTCATGTTCGCGCCAAGGGCCTTGTCCAGCGCCAGACGCAGGCGCGGGTTGGAGCCCGGGTCACCGCCACCCTGTCGGGCAGCAACGGTCAGTTCACGAATCCACTTGGTGAAAATCTTGCCCTTCTTGGCATCCTGACGTTCTTTGCGGTGCTTGATGTTCGCCCACTTGGAATGACCCGCCATAACTCGCTCCGAATTCTCTTTGAAACATTGCCCGCCGCACTCAGTGTCGGCCAGCAACCAAAAAATCTCGACCTAAAGAAAAGGCGCACCCAAAAGGATGCGCCTTTGCGGTCAGCCTTACTCAGCCTTTGGCGTTTCGCGCAGACGAATGTGCAGTTCGCGCAATGCCTTGGCATCCACCTGGCCCGGTGCCTGAGTCATGACGTCCGCCGCGCTCTGGGTTTTCGGGAAGGCGATCACTTCACGGATCGACTGGGCGCCGGTCATCAGCATCACCAGACGGTCCAGACCGAAGGCCAGGCCACCGTGTGGCGGCGCGCCGTACTTCAGGGCGTCGAGCAGGAAGCCGAACTTCTCTTCCTGTTCAGCTTCGTTGATGCCCAGCAGGCGGAATACAGTCTGCTGCATTTCCTTGCGGTGGATACGGATCGAACCGCCACCCAGCTCGGTGCCGTTCAGCACCATGTCGTAGGCACGGGACAGAGCGGTCGCCGGGTTGGCTTCCAGTTCTTCCGGAGTGCACTTCGGCGCGGTGAACGGGTGGTGCAAGGCGGTGAAGCTGCCGTCGTCGTTCTCTTCGAACATCGGGAAGTCGACGACCCACATTGGCGCCCACTTGCAAGTCAGCAGGTTCAGATCGTTACCGACCTTGATCCGCAGTGCACCCAGCGCTTCGCTGACGATCTTGGCCTTGTCGGCACCGAAGAACACGATGTCGCCGTCAACCGCACCAACGCGATCGAGGATCACATTGAGGTTGGCTTCAGGGATGTTCTTGACGATCGGCGATTGCAGACCTTCAACGCCTTTGGCGCGCTCGTTGACCTTGATGTACGCCAAGCCCTTGGCACCGTAGATGCCGACGAACTTGGTGTAGTCGTCGATCTGCTTGCGCGGCATGCTCGCAGCGCCTGGAACGCGCAACGCGGCAATACGGCATTTCGGGTCGTTGGCCGGGCCGCTGAACACCTTGAAGTCGACTTCTTTCAGTTGATCTTCAACGTCAACCAGTTCCAGCGGGTTACGCAGGTCCGGCTTGTCGGAACCGTAACGGCGCATGGCTTCTGCGAAGGTCATGTGCGGGAAGTCGCCGAATTCCAGGTCCAGCACTTCCTTGAACAGGTTGCGGATCATTTTTTCGGTGATGCCCATGATCTCGTTTTCATCGAGGAAGCTGGTCTCGATGTCGATCTGGGTGAATTCCGGCTGGCGATCAGCCCGCAGGTCTTCGTCGCGGAAGCACTTGGCGATCTGGTAGTAACGGTCGAAGCCAGCCACCATCAGCAGCTGCTTGAACAGCTGTGGCGATTGCGGCAAGGCAAAGAACGAACCGGCGTGAGTACGGCTCGGCACCAGGTAGTCGCGAGCACCTTCAGGGGTCGCGCGGGTCAGGATCGGCGTCTCGACGTCGAGGAAGCCGTTCTCGTCCAGGAAACGACGGATGCTGGTGGTCATGCGCGAACGCAGACGCAGCTTCTCGGCCATTTCCGGGCGACGCAGGTCAAGGAAGCGATAGCGCAGGCGGGTTTCTTCGCCGACATCGGAGAACTCGTTCAGCGGGAACGGCGGGGTTTCCGATTCGTTCAGCACTTCCAGTTCGTAGCCGAGGACTTCGATCATGCCCGACGCCATGTTGGCGTTGGTCGCACCGGCCGGACGCAGGCGAACCTTGCCGGTGATCTTCACGACGTATTCGCTGCGCACGCGATCGGCGGCGGCGAAGGATTCAGCGCGGTCCGGGTCGAACACCACCTGGGCCAGACCGTCACGATCACGGATATCGAGGAAAATCACCCCACCGTGGTCACGGCGACGGTGAACCCAACCGCAAAGAGTAATTTCCTGGCCTTCCAGGCTTTCGTTCAGTTGGCCGCAATAATGGCTGCGCATCATGGTAGTGGTTTCGCTTCTCGTAATTCGAAATTCGGTCGGAGCCCTGCATATCCTGCCCTTTATATAAGGTGCCCGATGATGCAAGCGCTCGCACGTGTGGTTCAACTCAGGCCCTAGACCCTAGTCAGCTTTGTCGCCGCCGGCCAGGTTCTTCTTCGAGCCGGTCTTGAAATCGGTTTCGTACCAGCCGGTGCCGCTGAGGCGGAAACCTGGCATGGACAGCATCTTTTTCAGCTCTGGCGCCTGGCAGGCAGGGCAGTCGACCAGCGGTGCTGCGCTGATCTTTTGAATGGCTTCCAACTGATGACCACAGGAAGCACATTGATAGTCGTACATCGGCATGGGGGTTGTCTCGGCGATCAGATTGCTACCGCACACGCTGGGTTTTGCGGCAAAGAGCGGGATTATATCCATTAAATGCAGCCTGTGCAGCCGTAAGACTGCACAGACTGACACTCAGTCCGTTACGCCGCCGCGACTAGGGTGTCGCAACGCCGCCACCTTCCTTCAAGCTACGCACGACGCAGACAACCCGCACCAACCCGGTGAAGTTCTTGACTCCGCCATGACGCAAATGCACTTCGCGGTCCACATGGGACAACAGTGCGCTGACCGAACAGCGATTGACCTTGGCCATATCACCCAAAATGTCCCAGTAGACCTGCTCAAGCCGCAAGCAGGTCGCAAAACCATTCAAACGCACCGAACGGGATAACGGCCGGGCCAGCCCCATATCAAATTCACTGACGAACGGATCAACCCTGATATCCCTCCCCTCGCCAGACCTGTCTTCGTAAACCATATCGCTGACACTCCTTTGTCATCCTTGCCTTCTATAAGACCCACATTTGTTGTGTTGCCTTATAAAAGCGCAGGCGCAAAGGTATATCCAGATGACTTTATGACCATCGACGTAGGATAAGCCAACAGCTGAATGGGGATCATGGAGAGCGTCCTAGGCCGGCCAATTTCCTACGTGATCAGACGCGTTTTACCGCGTGCAAATGAGATTTGTAGAAGCAAAACGGCAAAGTGCGAACAAATCAACCTCCCGGGCACCGCCGGACTGCCTGATTTGAGTAGCCGCAGGCTTTGCTGTTAAATAGACAGGGTGTCGCGACCGCCTATTTTCCGGGGGCTGCGCATAGGCTGATACCGAATACGTGCCCAACGCCTCTTATTGTTCCGAAGCGAACCGTCTTCCCTCAGCTCTTCCTTGTGATCCGTCTTAACGTGAGTTAATCAAAATGTTGAAAATCGTCCACCTGCTAACGGGCGCAGCAGCCCTGCTGCTGTCCTTCATCCCCAGCCTGCGAGCTGAAGCGGTCCCTTACCTGCAACAACCCGATGCACTGTACCTGGCCTTTTTCGGCCTGTTGAACCTCACCCTTGCTCCGGTTATCCCCTACTGGAACAAAGGCCCGCGTCACCAACTGCAAAACCTGGTCAGCGTTCTGCTGGTGCTGGCCGTTCTCCTGCAAATCCTGACGTTGCTCGCGCCGATGCCTGTCATCGCCGGTCAACCTGCCGTCCTGTTCAGCCTGGTCGCAGCCCTGAGCGCGGTGTTACTGCACCTGGGCGTCAGCTTCTACAAATCGTCACCGGCCGCCGCCTCGCCAAGCTATGACATGAGCAACCGCGATACCGGCACCGTCAAGTGGTTCAACACTTCCAAAGGCTTCGGCTTTATTTCCCGCGATTCCGGCGATGATATTTTCGTGCATTTCCGGGCTATTCGTGGCGAAGGTCACCGCGTTCTGGTCGAAGGCCAGCGCGTGGAATTCTCCGTGATGAACCGTGACAAAGGCCTGCAAGCCGAAGATGTGATCGCCGCACTGCCGCGTCGCTGATTCAAAGGCTAAAAAAAACCGCGAACAGCCTGGCTGTTCGCGGTTTTTTATGGCCAGCATTTCAGTAATGCGGCGGCGGTGCTTCTTCTTCGAAGGTTTCGAACTGCCCGGCCATTTCTTCCTGGCGCTTGAGCAGTGCAGCCATTTGCAGCTGCAGGCGTTCAACTGCACGCTGCTGCGTCGCCAGCACATCACTCAATGACTGGATGGTGTCATCCTGAAACGCCAGCTGGCTCTCCAGATCGGTAACGCGATCTTCCAGGCTCATGACTCAACCCTCCAGAAACGCAAAGTCTTCGGTTAATACCAAACGCAGCCGTTCGCGAATCGCAGCGATCTGGTCTGCCTCGTAGGGTTTGGCCGGCACCTTGCCCCAAACCGGCGCAGGCCAGGCAGCGTCCTCGCGCTTGCGCACGATCACATGCATGTGCAATTGACTGACAACATTACCCAACGCTGCAACATTCAACTTGTCAGCGTCAAACGCATCCTTGAGCGTTTCCGCGAGCGCGGTCGTCTCTTGCCACAGCTGTTGCTGCTCGGCGACACCCAACTGAAATATCTCGCTGATATCGTCGCGACGAGGCACCAGGATGAACCAGGGATAATTCGAGTCGTTGGACAACAGCAGCCGGCAGAGCGGGAAATCCCCGATCGGTAGCGTGTCTTGTTGAAGCCGTGGATCTAAAGCGAACACTGTGCGCACTCCCGCCTGGTTCTCATTTTTCAGCTTAGCGCCCCTCCCTGGGGACGGCGCGCCAAGCGACAGGACGGCAGCATACCTGCGAACGACGCTCGCTTCACGACCAGAGACGCGCCCCGCCATGAGACATTTTTTGTCCAGGCGCACCATTACAGGACCAACGATCCGGCCAAAAGCGCCGAAATGACTGATTAACAACGATGTGTTCGAACCAGACAAATAACAACACTGTATGAATTCAGTACAGCGATTAAGATTTTTTGCACCAAAACCGCACAGCTCGTCTACGCTGAGTCGGTCAGCATCCGCGATCTACTCACTTTTGGGGTGAACCGGTAACGTTTTTGGTTGTCACGCTGCCGAACCGGAAGCTGAGACACTATGCAAACCCTGGCGTCAAGCCCGAACAAAACGTGCTTGAAACGCCCGGTTTTATGAGGTTTTTACACGTATAGACAGGCCAGCAGAAAAAAACAGCAACAGATTTCTGTTTTGTGCACGCTTGTTGCATTCACACCCACATCGCCTTGGTTGCCTCTGCTGGAAGTGGAGGACTCAAGGCAAATAAAAACAGCGGCAGGGTTGCCCGATGGAGATTCAGACGTTTCACCAAGGACTCTTTTTACCGATGTTCAAGCCCTGGAAAACAACGTTAAAGTTGCCGGTCCGCTTGCATTGAGGCTGTAAATTTGCGACATCTACCAAGCTGTTTGCGACAGGGTCGTAAAGAAGCTGAAAGGTTAGATACGCAAGTATCGCCAACATGGTCGGCGTGATATAAGTTTGCGCCGACACAAAAAGAAAGAGCCGCCCAGATAATAAAACAGGTGGGACGGCAGTACTCTTCTAAAACCAAAGGAGCAAATCACGATGCGCGTGATGAAGTGGAGCATGATCGCACTGGCAGTTGCAGCAGCAGCCAGTACTCAGTTGGCAGTAGCCGCACCTTTCGTAAGCGACCAGGCAGAAGCCAAAGGTTTTGTTGAAGACGCGAAGGCCGACATTCTGGTTCGTAACTACTACTACAACCGTAACAAGAAAGACGGCGCTACCGACGACAAAGACTGGACCCAGGGCATTCAGGGCAACTTCAGCTCTGGCTACACCCAAGGCCTGATCGGTGTTGGCGTTGAAGCTTGGGGCCAACTGGCTATCAAACTGGACGGCTCCGACAAGTATGCGGGTTCGGGCAACATGTCCGTGGACGGTGATGGCGAAGTCAACAACAGCCAGGGCAAAGCCGGCGCTGCTGCCAAGTTCCGCATCTCCAAGACCGAGCTGAAAATCGGTGACATGCAGCCAAGCACTGCTCCAGTGTTCGCTGTTGGCGGTTCGCGTATCCTTCACCAAACTGCTACTGGCATCCAGTTGCAGAGCAGCGAAGTCAAAGACCTTGACCTCGAAGGCGGCCACTTCACTTCGGCGACCAGCCAGGACAGCAACGCCCGTGACGGCGACCTGTGGGCTACTTACGCTGGCGTGAAAGCCAACTCCATCGACTACTTCGGCGGCAAATATGGCGTTACCGACAACCTGAGCTTCTCGCTCTACGGTGCCAAGCTCGAAGACGTCTGGAACCAGTACTACGCCAACGGTAACTACACCCTCCCACTGGGTGGCGATCAGTCGTTGAACTTCGACGCCAACTACTACAACACCAAGGACACCGGTAACGCTAAAGCAGGCGAAATCAGCAACAACGCCTACTCCCTGGCTGCTGCGTTCTCGTTCCTGAAAGCGCACACCCTGACCCTGGGCTTCCAGAAAGTGAACGGCGATACCCCGTTCGACTACATCGGTGTGGGTAAAAACAACCGCGGTGGCGACTCGATCTTCCTCGCCAACTCCATCCAGTACTCTGACTTCAACGCCCCTGGCGAGAAGTCGGTACAAGCCCGTTACGACCTGAAAATGGCCGAATACGGCGTACCTGGTCTGAGCTTCATGACCCGTTACGTGAAAGGTTGGGACATCGACGGTACCAACACTCCAGCAGGCAGCGCTTACGCTGGTCTGTACGGTGCTGACGGTAAACACCACGAAGTCAACGTGGAAGCCAAGTACGTTATTCAATCCGGCCCAGCTAAAGATCTGTCGTTCCGCATCCGTCAAGCATGGCACACCGCCAACGCAGACGAAGGCGAAGGCGATATCTCTGAGTTCCGCCTGATCACCGACTACCCACTCAACATTCTGTAATTGCAGAACGTTAGTTTGCGGTAATCAAAAAAAGGCCCATCTTCGGATGGGCCTTTTTTCGTTTGCTACAAACAATGCGTTAAAGCGATCAATTCCGTGAGAAACATGCCTGACCAAAGAGTCAGACATGATCAAAAAACAATCACTGCACTGCAGATTCCTGAACCACGCGAATCATCCGTTGTGGCAATGGAACATCAACACCGGCAGTTTTCAAACGATCACGGGACTGTTCGTTAAACATGAACATCACATCCCAGTAATCCGCCGTCTTTACCCAGACCCGAAGCGAAAGAGTGATCGAACTGTCACCCAGCGTAGAAACTACTGCCTGAGGTGCCGGATCTGCCAATACGCGCGGATCTTTGGCCAGTTCCAACAACACTTCGCGGGCCTTCTGCAAGTCTGCTTCGTAATCCACACCCACATCGAACACTACTTTGCGGGTCGGTTGACGGTTGGTATTGGTGATGATGCCGTTCGACAAGTTACCGTTGGGAACGATGATGGTTTTGTTATCGCCGGTACGCAGTACGGTGTGGAAGATCTGAATGCTGTCGACCGTACCGGCAACCCCTTGGGCTTCGATCCAGTCACCGATGCGAAACGGACGGAACAACAGAATCAACACGCCGCCGGCGAAGTTAGCGAGGCTGCCTTGCAAGGCCAAACCGATGGCCAGACCCGCCGCACCAATCGCCGCGACGAAGGAGGTGGTTTCCACGCCGATCATCGACGCAACGCTGACAATCAGCAAAACCTTGAGAATGATGTTCGCCAGGCTGCTGATGAACCCTTGCAGCGCGAGGTCAGCGTTACGCAGGGCCAGCAGGCCACCGAGTTTTTGCGTCACTTTGTTGATCAGCCACCAGCCGATGGCCAGGGTGATCACTGCCAGCAACACACGGCTGCCGTATTCCATGATCATTGGAATCCAGGCTTGGGATGCCTTGACCAGGTTGTCCACTTCAGTATTCAAATCCATCTAATTTCTCCTGGGTTATGTGCAATCCGGGTGGGAGCGACGGTGCGGCGATCCGACCTGCTCGCGAAAACGCTGGATCACCCAGCATCTCTGCTAAATGTGAAGCAGCCTTCGCGGGCAAGCCCGCTCCCACAGGTCCCGAGTTAAAGGTCAGTCGCGGAAGTTGTTGAACTGCAGCGGCATATCGAACGTCTTGGCGCGCAGGGCTGCGATGGCTTCCTGCAAATCGTCACGCTTCTTGCCGGTAATGCGCACTTGCTCGCCCTGAATGGCAGCCTGGACCTTGAGCTTGGCGTCCTTGACGTGAGCGACGATTTTCTTCGCCAGCTCTTTGTCGATGCCTTCCTTGAGGACCGCTTCCTGCTTCATCAGCTTGCCCGATGCGTAGGCGTCCTTGACTTCAAGGCACTGCACGTCGATTTTTCGCTTGACCAGCGCCAGCTTGAGGATCTCGATCATCGCTTCGAGCTGGAAGTCGGCCTCGGCGGTCAGGTTGACGGTCAGGTCCTTTTCCTTGAACTCGAAGGTGCCCTTGCCCTTCAGGTCATAACGGCGATCGAGTTCCTTGACGGCGTTTTCGACCGCGTTGGTGACTTCGTGTTTGTCCAGTTCGGATACCACGTCGAACGACGGCATGTAATCTCTCCAATAAAAAGGCGCGCTCGATTGCAATGGCGCGCGCTTGGCTTGCGGTTAAAATCGGGCTCATTATAACGGGTCTTTTCCAACCGATACTGCGAGCCTCACATGCCTGCCTCAAACCGAGCAAAAAGCTGATGTCGACCACTTGGCATGTATTGGGCGCCGGCAGCCTTGGCACATTGTGGGCCACGCGTCTGGCGCGGGCCGATTTGCCGGTCCGGCTGATCGTTCGGGATGCGCAGCGCTTGCAGGCGTATCACGCCGCGGGCGGTTTGACGCTGGTCGAGCACGGCGTAGCCAACACCTATGACATCCCCGGCGAAACACCGGACAGCCACGAACCGATCAGCCGCCTGCTGGTGGCCTGCAAGGCTTACGACGCCGAGAAAGCCGTCGCACAACTGGCGCCACGCCTGACACCCGACGCCGAGCTGATCCTGTTGCAGAATGGCCTCGGCAGTCAGGACGCCGTGGCGGCGCAGGTGCCGCAAGCCCGTTGCGTGAGTGCATCGAGTACCGAAGGTGCGTTTCGCGATGGCGATTGGCGTGTGGTGTTCGCGGGCCACGGCTACACCTGGCTGGGGGATGCAGGCCATCCGGTTGCGCCGATCTGGCTGGATGATCTGATAGCTGCCGGAATCCCCCATGAATGGAGCACCGACATCCTCACGCGACTGTGGCGAAAACTGGCGCTTAACTGTGCGATCAACCCCCTGACGGTTCTTCACAATTGCCGCAATGGCGGATTGCAAGAACATCAGTGTGAGGTCGCGACCCTCTGCGGTGAATTGGCCGAGTTGCTGGAACGCTGTGGTCAGCCCGCCGCGGCAGAAAACCTGCAACAGGAAGTCGAGCGCGTGATCCAGGCCACGGCGGCCAATTACTCCTCGATGTATCAGGACGTCGCGAATCAGCGCCGCACCGAAATCACCTACCTGCTGGGCCATGTGTGCAAAGTGGCCGAACGTCATCAACTGAACCTGCCCCACCTGCATCAATTACAGCAGCGGCTGATCGGCCATCTGCACAGCCTTGGATTGCCCAGCGACTGAGCAGCGGCTACGCTGGCCACGTGTTCCATTTAAGCGACGAACCTGATGCCATTGCGCCAGCGCCTCGAAAACCTTCCCGTCGGCCAGAAATTGCTGGCCGCCCTGCTGGTGCTGTTGATCACCATCCTGCTGGTTGCCAACCTGACCTTCATCAGCGCGGCGTATTACATCTCCCAGGAAAGCATGGCGCCCCAAGCCTTGCAGACCATTGGCCGACTGGTGTCGAACCCGAGCCTGGTGGCCGACGCCTTGAAGACGCCACAAAACGCCGAACGCCTGCTCAACGAACTCAACAGTTACTCGCCGCTGCGTGCCGCCGCCATTTATGACGGCAAGGGCGAACGACTGGCGCAATTGCAACATGGCGACAAACTCAGCCTGCCGGGGCGCTATCAACACATTGAAGCCTGGCAAGCGACCGAGTTTCGCAGCAATCAACTGATCACCCTGCCTCGCCCTGGCACCGAGCCCGGTCATTTATTGCTGGTAGCCAGCAGCGAGCTGCCGATGGCGTTCTACACCGGCACCCTCACGGCCAGTCTGGGCATTCTGATCTTCAGCGTGCTGTTGTGGCTGGTGATCGCCCGGCAAATCAAACGCCTGATTACCCGCCCCATCCATGAGCTCGAAGAGCTGTCCCGGCAAGTAACCCGCGAAGAGAACTACGCGCTGCGAGCCTCCCGCGGCAACCACGACGAAATCGGCAGCCTCGCGGAGGCGTTCAACACCATGCTCTCGCGGATCGAGGCCCGGGAGCAGCAACTCAAGCGCGCCCGTGACGACTCCCAGGCCGCTTATGACCAGGCGCAGGGCCTGGCCGAAGAAACGCGCCATACCAATCGCAAACTGGAACTTGAAGTCCAGGTGCGCAGCAAGATCGAGAAAAAGCTCACCGGTTTCCAGAATTACCTCAACAGCATCATCGACTCCATGCCGTCGGCGTTGATCGCCCTCGACGAGCAGCTCTACGTGACCCAGTGGAATCAGGAAGCCAGCGCCCTCTCCGGCACCCGTCTGGATGAAGCGCTGAACCAGCCGATCTTCCTCGCCTTCGAACCGTTGAAGCCATTTCTGCCGCAGCTCAAGCAAACCGTCGAGCAGCACACCGTGGCCAAGATCGAACGGGTAACGTGGTTCAAGGACGATGAGCCCAAGCATTACGCCCTGACCTTTTACCCACTGATGGGCGGTGCCGGGCGCGGCGTGGTGATCCGGATCGACGACATCACCCAGCGCCTGTCACTGGAAGAAATGATGGTGCAGTCGGAAAAGATGCTTTCGGTCGGTGGCCTCGCCGCCGGCATGGCCCACGAAATCAATAACCCGCTGGGCGCGATCCTGCACAACGTGCAGAACATTCGCCGACGCCTGTCACCTGACCTGCCCAAAAACCTGGAGCAAGCCGAGCACATCGGCATCGAGCTGGAAACAGTCAACCAGTACCTGAAGGTGCGCGAAGTCCCGCAATTGCTCGATGGCATTCAGCAGGCTGGCGCCCGGGCGGCGAAGATTGTGACGCACATGCTCAGCTTCAGCCGCCGCAGCACCCGGCAAATGGCCCCGTGCGACCTGCCGGCACTGATCGATCAAGCGGTAGAAATCGCCGGTAACGACTTCGACCTGGCGATCGGTTTCGACTTCAAGGGCCAGGCGATCATTCGCCAGTTCGATCCAGCCCTCGGCCCGGTGCCGGGCACCGCCAACGAACTCGAACAGGTGCTGCTCAACCTGTTAAAAAACGCCGCTCAGGCCATTCACCAGCGCGAGGACGATAGCGAACCGGGGCGGATCATTCTGCGCACCAGACTGAACCCGCCCTGGGCGGAAATCCAGGTCGAGGACAATGGCATCGGCATGAGCGAGAACGTGCGCAAACGCACGTTCGAGCCGTTCTTCACCACCAAGGAAATCGGCCAGGGCACGGGGCTGGGCCTGTCGGTCTCCTATTTCATCATCACCAACAATCACAAGGGCCAGATGGAAGTGCAGTCAACGCCAGGCCAAGGCACCTGCTTCACCTTGCGCCTGCCCTTGTCGGGCGCGCCGGTCATCTCCCAAGAACTCAATCAGCTATCGAGGTAACCCATGGGCTTTCGCTTGTCGAAGATTTACACCCGCACTGGCGACAAAGGCGAAACCGGGCTCGGCGATGGTCGCCGGGTGCCCAAGGACCACCCGCGAATCGAGGCCATCGGTGAAGTCGATTCGCTGAACAGCCAGGTCGGCGTGCTGCTGGCCGGGTTGGCAGCAGAAAGCGTCACGTATCCGGGGTTGAACGAGGTCATCGAAGTATTGGCGCCTTGTCAGCACCGTTTGTTCGACTTGGGTGGCGAGTTGGCAATGCCGGTGTACCAGGCGTTGGACGCGGTAGAAATCGAACGCCTGGAAACGGCGATTGATCGCTGGAATGAAGAGTTGGGACCGCTGGAGAATTTCATTCTGCCCGGCGGTTCAGCGCTGATCGCCCAAGCGCATGTGTGCAGATGCCTGGCGCGCAGCGCGGAGCGGCGGTGCCAGCAGTTGAATGCGATTGAGCCGTTGGCCGGGGTTGGGTTGGCGTATATCAATCGGTTGTCGGATGTGTTGTTTGTGGTGGCGCGGGTGATTGCCAAGCGGCAAAGGGTTGCGGAGATTTTGTGGCAGGCGGCGGTGAAACCTCAGGATTAAGTAGCGCCTGTACAGCCGCCTTCGCGAGCAGGCTCGCTCCCACATGGATCGGGGTGTTCACAAATCCAATGTGGGAGCGAGCCCGCTCGCGAAGGGGCCAGTGGCTACACCAAAGAATCAGGCCAGAACGCCCGAATCCCCGCCACACCCTGCGCCCCGGCCTCCCAGGCTTGCTGCCGTTCCGCCGGGCCAACACCGCCCAACAGGAACACCGGCTTGCTGAAGCCCGCAATCAACGCCGAAGCCTGATCCCAGCCCAACGGCTGCGCATCTGGATGAGTCTGGGTTTTCTGCACCGGCGACAGGGTCACAAAGTCCACGCCCATCTGCTCAGCCAACGCCAGTTCTTCAGCGTTATGACACGACGCCGCCAACCAGCGCGACGCCGGCAGTGGTCGCCCCGCCGCCGCGTATTTACGCAACTGGGCCGAGGTGATGTGCCAACCGGCGGACGGAAAATCACCGAGCCATTCGAACGGCCCCTTGATCATCAACTGCGCCTTGCCGGCACACAGCCCGGCCGCGTCTACCGCCAGGTCACGGTACTTCGGATCGTAGCCGTTGGGCGCCCGCAGCTGGATCAGTTTGATCCCGCCGGCGATGGCTTTCTGGATGCCGCGCAGCAGGGCCGGAGTTTCCAGGTCTTCGGGGGTAATCAAGTATTCGGCAGGCAAACGTGCCGCCGCGACGATTGGCTGGTTGGCCGCCGGGAACTCGTAGTTCAGCAGGTCGCGTGGCGACACCCACTCCAGCGGCTGACCTTCGGCGCCGTGGGGTTCGCCGGTAAAGGCCGAGACTTCCCAGACGTCCAGCAACACCTGCTTGTCCGGGTAATCGTGATGAACTTTGATCAGCGGTCGTGCGGCGCTGACCACAATGCCCAGTTCTTCCTGAAGTTCACGGCTCAGCGCGGTTTCTACAGACTCGTCGCCCTCGACCTTGCCACCGGGAAACTCCCACAAACCGCCCTGGTGCTGAGTATCGGCACGGCGTGCAATCAGGATCTTGCCGCTGTTATCACGGATAACGGCAGCGGCTACATGAACTCGTTTCACTGCCCGACCTCCTCCAGACCTGCCTTCTGCCAGGCTTTGAACGCCGGCCATTGGTAGATTGCTTCGACGTAAGCTTCATCTGCAGCCGGCAATTTCACCTGATAGGTGCGCAGGCGTACGGCAATCGGCGCAAAGAACGCATCGGCCAGGGTTGCGCCGCCGAACAGGAACGGCCCGGTGTCGGTCGCCACAGCACGGCATTCTGCCCACAAGGCCAGCATGCGCTGGATGTCGGCCTGAACATCTTCAGGTGTCGGCACCAGCGGCGCATCGCGGCTCAGGTCGAACGGCATGTTGCCGCGCATGGCAAAGAACCCGGCGTGCATCTGCGCACAAGCCGAACGCGCCTGGGCACGGGCGGCGGTGTCTTTTGGCCAGA
Source organism: Pseudomonas sp. GW821-FHT10C09 (assembly GCF_059415465.1). Lineage (NCBI taxonomy): Bacteria > Pseudomonadati > Pseudomonadota > Gammaproteobacteria > Pseudomonadales > Pseudomonadaceae > Pseudomonas > Pseudomonas sp. GW821-FHT10C09. Next base: position 205,889 of record NZ_JBWKNG010000002.1, on the reverse strand, counting down.
GGCCGGCATCGGGGAATTGCTCGGCCAGGTACTCGGCAATCGCCAGGGAATCGGCGATGGTGCCGTGTTCGGTTTTCAGCAGCGGGACTTTGCCGGTCGGCGAATGCTTGAGCAGGCGTTCGCGGGTGTCGGGTTGGCCCAGCTTGATCAATTCTTCGGTGTAGGCCGCGCCGGTCAGGTCGAGCGCCAATGCACCGCGCAGGGACCAGGAGGAAAGCAGTTTGTCGCCGATGATCAGGTGGAGGCTCATGTTCGGGACCTTTTGATGAGGGGTACAGGCCAGTCTTGTGGTGACTGGAAGCCCGCCTTCGCGAGCAGGCTCGCTCCCACAGTTGACCGAGTGCTTCCAGGATGAATGCGATCGAATGTGGGAGCGAGCCTGCTCGCGAAGGGAGCGACTCGATCTTAAGTACGGTACTCGGCGTTGATTTTCACGTATTCGTGCGACAGGTCGGTGGTCCAGATGGTTTCGCTGCAATCGCCGCGACCCAGCTCGATACGGATGGTGATCTCTTCCTGCTGCATGACCGCAGCGCCCTGGGCTTCGGTGTACGTCGCAGCACGTGCGCCACGGCTGGCAATGCACACCTCGCCGAGGAACACGTCGATCTTGCTCACGTCCAGGTTCGGCACGCCGGCACGGCCAACGGCGGCCAGGATGCGGCCCCAATTCGGGTCGGAAGCGAACAACGCCGTCTTGATCAGCGGCGAGTGCGCCACGGTGTAGCCGACGTCCAGGCATTCCTGGTGATTGCCGCCGCCATTGACTTCAACGGTGACGAACTTGGTCGCGCCTTCGCCGTCGCGAACGATGGCCTGGGCCACGTCCATGCACACCTCAAACACCGCTTGCTTCAACTTGGCGAACAACTCGCCTTCGGCACGGGTGATTTCCGGCAGTGCAGTCTGACCGGTCGCGATCAGCATGCAGCAGTCGTTGGTCGAGGTGTCGCCGTCGATGGTGATGCGGTTGAACGACTTGTTGGCACCGTCCAGCAGCAGGTTTTGCAGCACGTCACGGGAGACTTTGGCGTCAGTGGCGATGTAGCCGAGCATGGTCGCCATGTTCGGACGGATCATGCCCGCGCCTTTGCTGATGCCGGTGACGGTGATCGTCACGCCGTCATGCTGGAACTGGCGGCTCGCACCCTTGGGCAGGGTGTCGGTGGTCATGATGCCGGTGGCGGCCGCTTCCCAGTTGTGGATCGACAGGTCGTCGAGGGCCGCTTGCAGCGCGCCTTCGATTTTCTCGACTGGCAGCGGCTCGCCGATCACGCCGGTGGAATACGGCAGCACCAGGCTGGCATCCACACCCGTCAGTTCAGCCAGCTTCGCGCAGGTACGCTCGGCAGCGGCCAGGCCAGGTTCGCCGGTGCCGGCGTTGGCATTGCCGGTGTTGGTCAACAGGTAACGCACCGGGCCTTGCACGCGTTGCTTGGCCAGGATCACCGGCGCGGCGCAAAAGGCGTTCAGGGTGAAGACGCCCGCGACGGTAGAGCCTTCGGCGCAGCGCATGACCACGACATCCTTGCGCCCCGGGCGCTTGATGCCGGCCGAGGCGATACCGAGTTCAAAACCGGCAACCGGGTGCAACGTTGGCAAAGGACCAAGACCAACAGCCATGAATGCGCTCCTCAAAAAATGTAGTCATCACCGTCATGCGATGAACGGCGGTATTAAATGGCAAAACGCCGCGACGGCTGATGCCGGTCGCGGCGCGGGTATTTCAGCGATTGAAACGGGTTTTACTGGATCTGCCCGTGGCAATGCTTGAATTTTTTGCCCGAACCGCAGTAGCACAGTTCGTTACGGCCCAGCTTCTGCTCGTTGCGAACCGGTGCCACGGCGAGGGCGACATCAATCTCTTCGCCCAACGGTTCCACTTGCTCAAGACCCGGTGCTTCTTCGTGATGGAACTGCATGCGTGCGGCCAGTGCTTCGGCTTCCTGACGCAGGCGTTGCTCTTCGGCTTCCGGATCTTCGCGGCGAACCTGAACGTGGGACAACACACGGATCGAGTCGCGCTTGATCGAATCCAGCAGCTCGGAGAACAGCGTGAACGACTCGCGCTTGTACTCTTGCTTCGGGTTCTTCTGGGCATAACCACGCAAGTGGATGCCGTGACGCAAGTGGTCCATGGTCGACAGGTGGTCTTTCCACAGGTCGTCCAGCACGCGCAGCACGATTTGTTTCTCGAAGCTGCGCAACGCTTCGGCGCCCGCCTGGTCTTCTTTCTCGTTGTACGCCGCGATCAGCTCTTGCATCAGCTTCTCGCGCAGGGTTTCTTCGTACAGGTGATCGTCTTCGTCGAGCCATTGCTGGATCGGCAGCGCCACACCGAAGTCGCTCTGCAACGCCGCTTCCAGACCGGCCACGTCCCACTGCTCAGGCAGCGATTGCGGTGGAATGTGCGCACTGATGGTGGCGTTGAGCACGTCCTGACGGAAATCGGCGATGGTTTCGCCAATGTTGTCAGCGGCCAGCAACGTGTTACGCATGTGATAAATCACTTTACGCTGTTCGTTGTTGACGTCGTCGAACTCGAGCAGTTGCTTACGAATATCGAAGTTACGGCCTTCAACCTTGCGCTGAGCCTTTTCGATGGCGTTGGTCACCATACGGTGCTCGATCGCCTCGCCTGGCTGCATGCCCAAGGCCTTCATGAAGTTCTTCACCCGGTCAGAGGCGAAGATACGCATCAGGCTGTCTTCCAGCGACAGGTAGAAGCGGCTGGAACCGGCGTCGCCCTGACGACCGGCACGACCACGCAGCTGGTTATCGATACGGCGCGATTCGTGACGCTCGGAAGCAATCACCTGCAAGCCGCCCGATTCGAGCACTTGCTGGTGACGCTTCTGCCAGTCGGCCTTGATCTGGGCAATCTGCTCTGGTGTTGGATCTTCCAGGGACGCCACTTCCACTTCCCAGTTACCGCCCAACAGGATGTCGGTACCACGACCGGCCATGTTGGTAGCGATGGTCAGTGCGCCTGGGCGACCGGCCTGGGCAATGATCTCGGCTTCCTTTTCGTGGAACTTGGCGTTCAGAACCTTGTGTTCGATGCCTTGTTCCACGAGCAGGCGGGACATGTGCTCGGAGGTTTCGATGGTCGCGGTACCCACCAGCACCGGGCGGCCCGCCGCCATGCTTTCCTTGATGTCCGCCACGATGGCCGTGTACTTCTCGTCGGCCGTCAGGAACACCAGGTCGTTGTAGTCCTTACGGGCCAACGGCTTGTTCGGCGGAATGACCATGACCTGCAGGCCATAGATCTGATGGAACTCGAACGCCTCGGTGTCGGCCGTACCGGTCATGCCGGACAGCTTGTTGTACAGGCGGAAGTAGTTCTGGAACGTGGTCGATGCCAGGGTCTGGCTTTCGGCCTGGATGTTCAGGTTTTCCTTGGCTTCGATGGCCTGGTGCAGGCCCTCGGACAAACGACGGCCCGGCATGGTACGACCGGTGTGTTCGTCGACCAGCACAACCTGACCGTCCTGCACGATGTACTCGACGTTGCGATGGAACAGTTTGTGCGCACGCAGACCGGCATAAACGTGGGTCAGCAGACCCAGGTTGTGTGCCGAGTACAGGCTTTCGCCTTCAGCCAGCAGGCCGAGGGAGGTCAGCGATTCTTCTACGAATTGATGGCCCGCTTCGTTGAGTTCGACCTGGCGGGTCTTCTCATCGACGGTGTAGTGGCCGGCCTTGGTGACTTCGCCTTCAACTTCTTCGACGTGCAATTCCAGGCGCGGGATCAGTTTGTTGATCTCGATGTACAGCTTGGAGCTGTCCTCGGCCTGACCGGAAATGATCAGTGGAGTACGGGCTTCGTCGATGAGGATGGAGTCGACTTCGTCGATCACGGCGAAATTGAGTTCGCGCTGGAATTTTTCTTCCATGCTGAACGCCATGTTGTCGCGCAGGTAATCGAAACCGAATTCGTTGTTGGTGCCGTAGGTAATGTCGGCGGCGTAAGCCAGACGTTTCTCTTCCGGCGGCTGGAACGGCGTGACCACGCCGACCGTCAGGCCGAGGAATTCGTAGAGCGGACGCATCCAGTTGGCGTCACGACGGGCCAGGTAGTCGTTCACCGTCACAACGTGCACGCCCTTGCCGGACAGCGCGTTGAGGTAAACGCCCAGTGTTGCCACCAGGGTCTTGCCTTCACCGGTACGCATTTCCGCGATCATGCCTTCATGCAAGGTCATGCCGCCGATCAGCTGGACATCGAAGTGGCGCATACCCATGACGCGCTTGCCGGCTTCGCGGGCGACCGCAAAGGCTTCAGGCAACAGCTTGTCGAGGGTTTCCCCTTTGGCGATGCGGGCCTTGAACTCGTCTGTCTTGGCACGCAATTGATCGTCCGAAAGGGCCACCATTTGCTCTTCGAAGGCATTGACGAATTGCACCGTCTTGAGCATGCGTTTGACTTCACGCTCGTTCTTGCTTCCAAAAAGTTTCTTTAACAAAGGCGCAAACATATCGGCAGGATCTTCCACACTAAAGGGATGGAGGGCGGCCCCGTGAGTCGCCCGTGCAGCCCTCATGGCCGCATGCGAACGAGCATTCTACCCGGAAACGATGGTGAGGAAAGTGGCGTTATTCCACGATGCATGCACTGCGCTGTTACGGGGCTCACTTAAAATAAGGGCTTTTTGCTGAACTTCAAGCCGTTCACGGCAGAAGTTACTTGTTGATTTAATGGGTAAAGCGCTCGCAAAGCAATGGGTCAGGTGCACCAGGTGCTTTCTGCTACCATAGCGGCTCTGTTACTTCAGGTGTCTGATCATGGCATTTCGCCCTCTTACGGCCAGAGCACCCGCCGTTCTGCTTCGCGAAGCCAAGCCGCTGAAAGCTATTTTTGGCCACGCTCAACGCCTGGGTCATTTACAACGTCTGCTCGAAAGCCAATTGCAACCGGCCGCTCGCGAACACTGCCATGTGGCGTCGTGGCGCGAAGGCAGTTTGTTGCTGATCGTCACCGACGGCCATTGGGCCACGCGCCTGCGTTATCAGCAAAAACGTCTGCAACGCCAGTTACAGATGTTTGACGAGTTCGCCAGCCTGACGCGGATTCTGTTCAAGGTGCAGCCACCGACCGTGCAGCAAGGCGCGGCGGGACACACCATCAGTTTGTCGTCGGATGCGGGCGCGACGATTCAGGCCACGGCTGAGGGGATCAGCGATCCGAATCTGCGGGCTGCGCTTGAACGCCTCGCGGCGCACGCCAAACCCAAAACCTGACACAAAACCCAGTGTGGGAGCGAGCCTGCTCGCGAAAGCAATCTGACATTCAAATCGATGTTGTCTGATCGGCCGCTTTCGCGAGCAGGCTCGCTCCCACAGGGGATTATTGTGTTCGCTTGTTAGCGGCTTTTTTTGCCGCCGAGCAGCGAGCCCATCAGCCCGCGTACCAATTGTCGGCCCAACTGATTAGCCGCCTGTCGCATTGCCGATTTCAACGCCTGTCCGGCCGCCGTCCCGAGAAACTCCCCGGCCTGCTCGGTGAAACTTGGCTCTTCGGGCGCAGGTTTGGCGGGCGCGGCATCGGGATCAGGTGCCAGGCCCTTACGTCCCATCAGCACTTCATAAGCCGATTCCCGATCAATCGGCTTGTCATAACGCCCTTGCAACGGAGAACCGGCGATCAGTGCCGCACGCTCGGCCTCGCTCAACGGCCCGATCCGCGATTGCGGTGGCGCGATCAACACACGCTGGACCATCTCCGGCGTGCCTTTATCGGCCAGCGTCCCGACCAGCGCCTCGCCGATCCCCAGTTCGGTCAACACCGACAGGGCATCGAACGCCGGGTTCGGCCGGAAGCCCTCGGCCACGGCGCGCAGGGATTTCTGCTCCTTGGCGGTGAATGCGCGCAAACCGTGCTGGATCCGCAAACCCAGTTGGGCCAGCACGTCATCCGGCAGGTCACCCGGTGATTGAGTGACGAAATACACGCCCACGCCTTTCGAGCGAATCAACCGCACCACTTGTTCCAGTCGATCCTGCAACGCCTTGGGCGTCCCGGCGAACAGCAAATGTGCTTCGTCGAAAAACAACGCCAGCAGTGGTTTGTCCGCGTCACCGCGTTCCGGCAATTGCTCGAACAGCTCGGCGAGCAGCCACAGCAGGAAAGTCGCGTACACCTTCGGGGCTTCATGAACCAGACGACTGGCATCCAGCAAATGAATGCGCCCGCGACCGTCAGCGGTCGGTTGCAGAATGTCTTCGAGTTGCAGCGCCGGTTCGCCGAACAGCGCTTCGGCGCCTTGTTGTTCCAGCGTCGCCAGCCGCCGTAACAGCGCCTGGCTGGAGCCGGTGGTCATCAACGCGGCATCATCGCCGAGCAATTCGGGGTTATCACGCAGGTGATTGAGCAGCGCCTTCAGGTCCTTGAGATCCAGCAGCAACAGCCCTTCGCGGTCCGCCACTTTGAACGCCGCGTACAGCGCCGACTGCTGGCTGTCGGTCAGTTCCAGCAGGCTGCCCAGCAACAACGGGCCCATTTCACTCAGGGTGGTGCGCAATGGATGACCGGACTGACCATGGATGTCCCACAGCGTCACGGGATACGCCTGAGGCTTGTGGTTCAGCCACGCCATCCCGGCAATGCGCTCGGCGATCTTGCCTTGGGGGTTGCCGGCGGCGCCGAGGCCACACAGGTCGCCCTTGATGTCGGCGGCGAACACCGCCACGCCTGCGTCGCTGAAGGCTTCGGCCATGCGTTGCAAGGTGACGGTTTTACCGGTCCCGGTAGCGCCGGCGACCAGACCGTGACGGTTCGCCAGACGCATGGCCTGGGCGATGGGCTGACCGGCAAGATCGGCACCGAGAACGAGTTGCAATGAGTCAGGCATTTTGTCACCTAATGGTTAATCTTTGATCCGGCGCGGCCGATACAAAACAAGAGACTACACAGAAATCAGCGTCGGTATTCCCTAAGGACAGGACAGAACTATCAGCTGCTTTTCACCCTGCCCGTTTTGCGTGCCTTTATAAAAGCACGCCCAGAACAATAAGACCTTAGCGGAACCCCAAGCCATGAACAAAAACCTGCGCTTCAGCCATAAGATTTTGCTTGCCGCCGCCCTCATTGTTATTGCTGCCTTCGCCTCGTTCACCCTGTACAACGATTATTTACAGCGCAACGCCATCCGCGAAGACCTGGACAATTACCTCAATGAGATGGGCGACGTCACCGCCAACAACATCCAGACCTGGTTGGCCGGTCGAATCCTGCTGATCGACAGCCTCGCTCAAAACATCGCCATCAACCCTGAACAGTCCAACGTCGCCAGCCTGCTCGAGCAGAAAGCCCTGACGTCGACCTTCATGGCGTCCTACCTGGGCGATGCCACCGGCAGCTTTACCATTCGCCCCGACGCCAAGATGCCGGCCGGCTTCGATCCACGGGTTCGCCCTTGGTACAAAGGCGCCGAAAGCAGCAGCACCGCGACCCTGACCGAACCGTATATCGACGCGGCCACCGGCCAGACCATCATTTCCATCGCCACCGCCTCGAAGAAGGCCGGGCAAAGCGTCGGTGTAGTGGGCGGTGACCTGAGCCTGCAAACCCTGATCGACACCCTCAGCGCCCGTGATTTCGCCGGCATGGGTTACGCCTTCCTGGTCAGCGCCGACGGCAAGATCCTGGTGCACCCGGACAAAGCCCTGGTCATGAAGTCCCTGAGCGAGGCGTACCCGAAAAATACCCCGCGCATCAGCAGCGACTTCAGTGAGGTCGACGTCGACGGCAAGACCCGTATCGTCACCTTTACCGCGATCAAAGGCCTGCCATCGGTCAACTGGTACATCGGCCTTTCGGTGGACAAGGACAAAGCCTTCTCGATGCTCAGTTCGTTCCGCGCCTCGGCCTTGGTCGCGACCATCATTGCCGTGGCGATCATCATCGCGCTGCTGGGCATGCTGATCCGCATCCTGATCCAGCCGCTGCACGTCATGACCCGCGCCATGGAAGACATCGCCGACGGTGAAGGCGACCTGACAAAGCGCCTGACCATCCAGAACAATGATGAATTCGGCATCCTCGGCACCGCGTTCAACCGTTTTGTCGAACGTATTCACACCTCGATTCGCGAAGTGTCCTCGGCCACCGGGCAAGTCAACGAAGTGGCCCTGCGTGTTGTCGCCGCCTCGAACTCGTCGATGTTCAACTCCGATCAGCAGGCCTCGCGCACCAGCAGCGTCGCCGCCGCGATCAATCAGCTCGGGGCCGCCGCCCAGGAAATCGCCCGTAACGCCGCGCAAGCGTCGAGTCAGGCCAGCGACGCCCGCAGCCTGGCCGAAGACGGCCAGCAAGTGGTGGACCGCAGCATCAAGGCGATGAATCAGCTGTCGAGCATGCTCAGTGCCTCGAGCACCAACATCGAATCGCTGAACAGCAAAACCGTGAACATCGGCCAGATCCTCGAAGTGATCACCAGCATTTCCCAGCAAACCAACCTGTTGGCACTCAACGCGGCCATCGAAGCAGCCCGCGCCGGTGAAGCCGGCCGTGGTTTCGCGGTGGTGGCCGATGAAGTGCGCAACCTGGCGCACCGCACGCAGGAATCGGCGCAACAGGTGCAGACCATGATCGAGGAGCTGCAAGTTGGCGCCCGCGAATCCGTCAGCACCATGAGCGACAGCCAGCGCCACAGTCAGGACAGCGTGGAAATCGCCAACCTGGCAGGCGAGCGGTTGAATAGCGTGACCTTGCGCATCGGTGAAATCGACGGGATGAACCAGTCGGTGGCCACGGCAACTGAAGAGCAGACGGCGGTGGTGGAGTCGATCAACGTCGACATTACCGAGATCAATACGCTCAACCAGGAAGGCGTGGAAAACCTGCAATCGACGTTGCGCGCGTGCTCGGACCTTGAGCAGCAGGCTTCGCGGCTGAAGCAGTTGGTAGGCAGTTTCCGAATCTGATATCTGAGCCATCCCTTTCGCGAGCAGGCTCGCTCCCACATTGGATCTGTGTAGTTCACACGATCAAATGTGGGAGCGAGCCTGCTCGCGAAGGCAATCTGCCTGACACCACAAAACCCCAACCGAACATCTATCCTTCATAAAGGTCAACCAAGGGAGAACAACAGACCGGAGGGCCGCTCATCGTGCATATCGCGGACATCACCATGTTCTACGCCCCGGCCAGCGGTGGCGTGCGCACGTATCTGGATGCCAAGCACCGTCGCTTGGGGATCAAGCCAGGCATTCGCCACAGTCTGTTGATTCCCGGCGCGCACCTGAGTGAAACGGATGGCGTCTACACGGTTCCCGCCCCCGCCCTGCCCTTTGGCAAGGGCTATCGTTTTCCCCTTCGCCTCGCTCCCTGGCGAAACGTCCTGCAGGATTTACAGCCCGATCTGATCGAAGTAGGCGACCCGTACCTCACCGCCTGGGCGGCACTCGACGCGCGGCGCCAACTGGATGTCCCCGTCATCGGTTTCTATCACTCGGATTTGCCGCTGCTGGTCAGCAACCGAATGGGCAATTGGGTCACCACTAACGTTGAAGCCTACGTCAGCAAGCTCTACGGCAACTTCGACCGGGTGCTGGCGCCGAGCCGGGTCATGGCCGACAAACTGAGCGGACTGGGCGTGAAAAACGTCTACGTCCAACCCTTGGGCGTCGATTTGAACACCTTCAATCCCGAGGCCCGGGACCCCGGCCTGCGCGCCGAACTGGGCATTGATGAAAACACCCATCTGCTGATTTTCGCCGGGCGCGGCTCCAAGGAAAAAAACCTGCCGGTGCTGCTCAAGTGCATGGCACGTCTGGGGCCGCGTTTTCATTTGCTGCTGGTGGGTTCTTCTATGCCGGCCACGGTGCCGGACAACGTCACGGTGGTCGATGGGTTCTGCCCGGCCACCCACGTAGCGCGATTAATGGCCAGCGCCGATGCCTTGTTGCATGCCGGCGACCAGGAAACGTTCGGGCTGGTGATACTCGAAGCCATGGCCAGCGGCATTCCGGTGGTCGCCGTGGCCGCCGGCGCCTTTCCGGAAATTGTGACGGAGCAATGCGGTTTGCTCTGCCCTCCAAACAATTCGACAGCCATGGCCAATGCCGTTCGCGAGTTGTTCAGTCAGGGCAGCGTGGCGCTGGGCAAAACAGCGCGCCGTCACGTCGAGCGACAATACAGTTGGGACACGGTGGTCAACAGCCTGCTGGGGCATTATCACGCCGTACTCGGCAGCCAATGGCCGCAGGCGGCCAATGGTTAACCCGATGACTTCGCCCAGCGTGTTACTGGTATTGCACGACGTTGCGCCGCCCACCCTGGCCGACTATCTACCTTTCGTTGAAGCCGTCGACGCCTTGGGCGAGGTGCCGATGACCTGGCTGGTGGTGCCGGATTTTCACAGACACAACAGCCTTGAGGCTCATCCGGAATTTCGACATGTGCTCACTCATCGTGTTGCGCGGGGTGACGAACTGGCGTTGCACGGCTACTTTCATTGCGATGAGGGCCCACCGCCCGGCACCCCGCGAGACTGGTTCATGCGTCGGATCTACACCCATGAAGGCGAGTTCTACACCCTGTCGCAACACGCCGCGCTCGACCGGTTGCGCGCCGGCATTGAGGTCTTTGATCGTTACAACTGGCCGCTGGAAGGTTTTGTCGCCCCGGCCTGGCTGATGAGCGAAGGGACGCGCGAGGCCTTGCGCCAACTGCCACTGCACTACACCAGCGATTCGCAGCATTTGTATCAACTGCCGGATTTCACCCCGATTGATGCACCCGGCCTGGTCTGGAGTGCACGCAGTGCCTGGCGCCGGGGCCTGTCGAAACTGCTCAGCGATCAACGCGAACAACAATGGCGAGCCGCGCCGGTCATTCGGCTGGGCCTGCACCCGGTGGACATGCGCCACGAGTTCTCCCGTCACTACTGGTTGCAAACCCTCAAGCGCTTGCTCGACGGCGGGCGCGTGCCGATGACCAAATCGCAATGGCTGGCGCTGCAACGCACCCCGATCGGTCGCGCCGCATGAGCCGGGGCATTCTGCTGTTCGTCGCCCTGCTGGCGGCAGTGCTGATCCCGCTGCTGCTGGGCGGCAACCAGACCTGGGCGCGGCTGCAAAGTTTTCCAGTGAGCTGGCTGCTGATCATGTTCGGCATGATTCTGCTGTGCTGGGGGGTGAACACCCTGCGCCTGCGCCTGTTGCTGGGTGATCAGCGTGACAAGGTCAGCCCGCTCAAAAGTCTCGGCGTGGTCATGGCCGCCGAATTTGCCTATTGCGCCACACCCGGCGGCAGTGGCGGACCGCTGGCGATCATGGCGTTGCTGGCGCGCAATGGCGTGCGACCGGCCAAGGGCAGCGCGGTGTTCGCCATGGATCAACTCAGCGACCTGCTGTTTTTTCTCTGTGCGTTGAGCGGGATTTTGATTTATGCGCTGTTCCAGCACCTCAGCCAGCGCATGGAATGGCTACTGACCGTCAGCGTGATATCAATGTTCGGCGGGTTGGTCTGCTGCGTGATGGTCGCCCGCTACCATCGTCTGCTGATTCGCCTGAGCGGGCGGTTACTGGCTCGCCTGAAGGTCAAAAGCACGACGCGCCTGCGCTGGGCACGAAAACTCCTGCACTTCCTCGCCGCATTCACTGACACATTGAAGTTGCCCTTGCAGACATTGATCACAGTGTTTGCGCTGACCTGTGTGCATTGGGTATTGCGCTACAGCGTGTTGTACCTGGCATTGCGCGGGCTGGGGGCGGATTTGCAGTGGGCCTGGTGCTTCCTGATCCAGATGCTGTCGCTCAGCGCAGGGCAATTCAGCCTGCTGCCGGGCGGCGCCGGGGCGGCGGAGTTGACGTCGGCAGCCTTGCTGGCGCCCATGGTGGGTAAATCAACCGCAGCTGCGGCGATTCTGATCTGGCGGGCGGTGACTTATTACTTCTATCTGATCGCGGGTGGCCCGGTGTTTTTGTTGATGCTGGGACGGCCGCTATTAAGGAAGTTGATGAAGTTCAAGCAGGCTTGATCTTGTCTTCGGGGTCTTGCTGTAACTGTTCCCACAACTCGGCAGCACCGGGAAACTCCGTGCCGTCTTCCGGACTCATGTCCTCCGGGTCATAACGACTCAGACAACCCTCGCCCAAAGTAGCGGGCGCCTTGGAAGTAGCTTTGTCCAATGGATCGGCCATGGTCATGTCCTCAGTGCAGAAACGGCGAAGGGCCTGAAGCGATTGAACGCCCAGGCCCTTCGAATTTCAACTGTATTGCGCTGTTATCAGAACACGACAGTCTTGTTGCCGTGTACCAACACCCGGTCTTCCAGGTGATAACGCAGACCGCGCGCCAACACCATTTTCTCGACGTCGCGGCCGAAACGCACCATGTCTTCAATGCTGTCACTGTGGCTGACACGCACCACGTCCTGCTCGATGATCGGGCCGGCATCCAGCTCTTCGGTCACATAGTGGCAGGTGGCGCCGATCAACTTCACACCGCGCAGGGAAGCCTGGTGATACGGCTTGGCGCCCACGAACGATGGCAGGAAGCTGTGGTGAATGTTGATGACCTTGTGCGCATACTCGCTGCACAACGCCGGCGGCAGGATTTGCATGTAACGGGCAAGTACCACCACTTCAGCATCATGCTGTTTGACCAGACGCGAGACTTCGGCGAACGCCGGCTCTTTGTCCTGTGGATTGACCGGCACATGGTAATAAGGAATGCCGTGCCACTCGACCATGCTGCGCAAGTCGTCATGGTTGGAAATCACGCAGGAGATTTCGCAGTCCAGTTCATCGCTGTGCCAGCGGTGCAGCAAGTCAGCCAGGCAGTGGGATTCGCGGCTGGCCATCAACACCACGCGTTTTTTCTGCGCGGTATCGGTGATGCGCCAGTTCATCGAGAACTCTTCGGCTATGGGCGCGAAGGCTTCGCGAAAGGCTTCGATACCGAAAGGCAGCGAATCGGCACGAATTTCGTGACGCATGAAGAACCAGCCACTGAGGTTGTCCGAGTGATGGCTCGCTTCAGTGATCCAGCCGTTATGTGACGCCAGAAAGTTACTGACTTTAGCAACGATGCCGACGCGGTCCGGGCAAGCAATCACCAGCCGAAAAGTGCGCATGAGGGGGAAACTCCAGAACTTCGCAAAGGCCGCCATTCTAGCGATTACGCAACAAAACTGCAGTATTGATGACGTCTTGCCCGGCACACGGTCTGCGGAGCCGCTCAGGAAAGCACCCGTTCCCCGCGCGGTGGTGATCTTTTAGTCGATATCAAGAGTCCATTTGTGAAGATCTGTGTTGACTGCATCACACTATTTAATCAGCTCTTCAATTTGCGCCCTATTCCTGACAACTAATTTAATTAAAACGCCGGTTAAATGTTTACTTGATGAAACAGCCTGACTATTATTGCGGCACTGTCCCCCTGCCATCCAGTCTCCAACATAAGGTAGTCCTCATGTCCTTGATCAACGAATATCGTGCCACCGAAGAAGCAATCAAAGAGCTGCAAGCCCGTTTGAAGAACCTGTCCCAAGACGACAAACTGCAAACCGAGCTGGAATTCGAAGGCAAACTGCGCACCCTGATGGGCGAATACTCCAAGTCCCTGCGTGACATCATCGCGCTGCTGGATCCAGAGTCCAAATCCAAAGCGCCACGCGGCGGTGCAGTAAAAACTACCGGCACCAAGCGTGCTCGCAAAGTTAAACAATACAAAAACCCGCACAACGGCGAAGTCATCGAAACCAAAGGTGGCAACCACAAAACTCTGAAAGAGTGGAAAGCCAAGTGGGGCGGTGACGTGGTTGAAGGCTGGGCTACCCTGCTGGGCTAAGCCGTAGCGCTTGTCACAAATAGCTTCTCACAGAAGAAAAGTGACAAAAAATAACGCCAGCGAATGCTGGCGTTTTTTTATGCCTGCAAGTCAGGCATGTTTATTTTCGTTTTCAAAGATTCAAACGTTTGCGTAATGCTTCGACATAATTCTGCCATTCATTGAGCACCTCTCGCTGAAACGATGTAGCAGTTTCATTCAATTGGGCCGCGGCTTCGGCAAAACTATTCAGCGTATTGGGTGCCCCGCATTCGGCCAAAGTCAGACGCTGCTGACAGAACATTCGCCAGCGCTCTTGCTCCTCGAAATTCAACGTGTCGGGGAAGTTGCGTGCGCGATATCGAAACAATAATTCAGGTAAACGTTCGTCATCGAAAGGCCACTGCTCTTGTGATAATTGGACAGGGTCCGCGATTCGGACTTGCTCGCATAGACGTCGGTCCCGATCACCGATAAAACCATCGTATAACTGTTGCTCGGGATCCTGGCTCGGCGTGAAATCTTCGCCGGCATAAATCGCCTGTACTTTATCTTGCCAAACTAGTTGTGCGTCGATTAGCCGCAGCGTCCGTTCCTGATAAAGCCCCATGTCCAGCCCCAGACGTTGCTGATCGTCAGGTCGAAGTACCGACAACGGTGCGACCACCGGGCACTTGTTGATGTGAATAAGTTTAAGCGGCACAGGCAGTTCGCCTTCGGCCAGCTGATCGCGACGGGTGTACAGCCGCTGACGCAAGGTGTCGGCATCCAGATCCAGCAAACCCTGGGGGTCCAGATGCAGGTCACAGACAATCAAGGCGTTCTTGTTGCGCGGGTGCCAGGCCAGGGGCAGCACCACGCCGACATAACTGCGCGCCGCCGAGAATCGCCCGGAGATATGCACCATCGGTTGCAACAGGCGAATCTGGTCCATCACCTTTTGTTTACTGCGCAACTTGAACAGCCAGTCATACAACTTCGGCTGTTTTTCACGAATCAGCCGAGCCAGTGCAATGGTGGCGCGAACGTCCGACAGCGCTTCGTGGGCATTGCCATGATCAATGTGGTTGGCGGCGGTCAGGCGTTCGAGCTTGAGCGTCACTCGCCCCTCGTCATCCGTCGGCCACTCGAGCCCGTCGGGGCGCAAGGCATACGCCGCACGTACCACATCGATCAGGTCCCAGCGGCTGTTGCCGCCCTGCCACTCGCGGGCATACGGGTCGAAAAAGTTTCGATACAGGCTGTAACGGGTCATCTCGTCATCGAAGCGCAGGGTGTTGTAACCCGCGCCGCACGTGCCCGGCGCCGCCAACTGGGCATGCACCCGGGTCATGAAGTCCGCTTCGCTCAAGCCCTGTTCAGCCAGTTTACCGGGTGTGATTCCGGTAATGGCGCACGCCGCCGGATGCGGCAGGATGTCCTCACTGGGCTGGCAGTAAAGGTTGACCGGCTCGTCTATTTCATTGAGATCGAAGTCGGTGCGAATCCCCGCCACTTGCAGCGGGCGGTCGCAACGGGGGTTGATGCCAGTGGTTTCATAGTCGTACCAGAAGATCGAGGTCACGGGCTGTTCCTGAACTGAAGATCGGCAAAGTCTAGGCGTTCACATCCCGCCCCGGCCAGTAATCTGTCATTCAATCACCTCTGGCCACTCACCGTGCAATACATAGTTATGTCGTTTTCCCCCGAGAGGCTGCTAGCATCGGGTAGACATCGAATCCCGAACAGGCCACATAAGGTTGCCCATGCTCGAGACCACAGCACTGCCAAGGAAAGCGACGCTGTACCCGCCACTGGATACGCGGCATCAAGTCGAAACGCCCGAAGGCATCGACTTGCCACTGCGCCCGGCCGGGTTGATGGTCCGTGCGCTGGCGTTCGCCATTGACCTGGGCATACGCGGGCTGATCCTCGCTCTGTTGTTTATCATCCTGGCGTTTCTCGGAAAGCTGGGCGCCGGGCTGGGCTCGATCCTGCTGTTCGGGGTGAGCTGGTGGTACATGGTGCTGTTCGAAGTGCTCAATCAGGGCCGCTCGCCAGGCAAACAGTGGATGGGCTTGCGCGTGGTGCAGGACGACGGCACACCGATCGGCTGGTCCGCTTCGCTGCTGCGCAACCTGTTGCGCTTCGTCGATCTGTTGCCGTTCGGCTACTTCCTCGGGGCTATCAGCTGCCTGCAACACCCGACCTTCAAACGCCTCGGCGACCTCGCCGCCGGCACGCTGGTGATCTACCGCGAGCAACCGCTGACCCGACCGCAACTGCCCGAAGCCACGCCCCTGCGCCCGGCCTTTGCCCTGACCCTGCCCGAACAACGCGCTATCCTCGGTTTCGCCGAACGCCAGGGTGAACTCTCCGAGGCACGGGCCCACGAACTGGCGTCGATCCTTGCTCAACCGTTGCAGGTCCCGGCGCCGCACGCGGTGGTCGCACTCAACGGCATCGCCCGCGGCTTGTTGGGGCCCGCATGAAGCAAAGCCTTTTCGAAACCTGCCACAAGGCCGAGTGGGAGCAGTTCTCCCTGACACTGGACCGACTGGAGCGCGGCAAAGACGCGTCCCGGATCGCCGGTTTTCCCAAGGACTACCGGCAGCTATGCCAACACCTGGCGCTGGCTCGGGAACGCGGCTACAGCAGTTTCCTGATCGATTCCTTGCAGCAACTCGTGCTGCGTGGGCATCAACAGTTGTATCGGCATCGCAGCCGACTGGGCGCCAACGTACTGGGCTTTATCCTGGCCGACTTCCCGCGATTGGTGCGTGAACAATGGCGTTTTGTGCTGGCCGCCGGCGTCATGTTTTTTGGCAGCCTGATCAGCTTCGCGCTGCTGGTGTACCTGTTCCCGGACCTGGTCTACAACCTGATCCCGGCCGAGCAGGTCAGCGAGATGCAAAGCATGTACGACCCCGTCGCCGGCCATCTGGGACGCACGGCGGAACGCGCCGCCAGTGAAGACTGGGTGATGTTCGGTTACTACATCATGCACAACATCGGCATCGCCTTTCAGACCTTTGCCAGCGGGTTGTTCTTCGGTCTGGGCAGCGCGTTTTTCCTGCTGTTCAACGGCTTGATCATCGGCGCGGTGGCCGGACACCTGACGCACGTCGGCTATGGGCAAACCTTCTGGTCGTTCGTGATCGGCCACGGCGCGTTTGAACTGACGGCCATCGCCCTGGCCGGTGCCGCAGGCCTGAAACTGGGCTGGGCCTTGATCGCACCGGGTCGCCTGCCCCGCGCCGAAGCGTTGCGACTGGCGGCGCGCAAGAGCGTGTTGCTGATCTGCGGCGTGATGTTGTTTCTGTTGATTGCGGCGTTCATCGAAGCGTACTGGTCATCGATGACAGCACCGGAGCCCATGACCAAATACCTGGTCGGCGCTGCACTCTGGGCGTTGGTGGCAACGTATCTGCTGTTTGCCGGACGGACTCGCCATGCGCCTGAGTGACGCCACGGTTGTGATCCGTCCGCGCAGCACCTGGGAAGCCATGGACCTGGGTGTGCTGATGAGCCAGCGCCATCGACGTCTGCTGATGACCAGCTGGGCCATCGTCACCTTGCCGATCTTCGCCCTGCTCACGGCAATCTTCTGGGATTCGCCGACCCTCGCCGTGTTCATCTTCTGGTGGCTCAAACCGGCGTTCGATCGCTTGCCGTTGTTCATCCTGTCCAAAAGCCTGTTCGGCGAAACACCAACGTTAAAACAGGCGCTGCGCGAATGGCCGCGCCTGCTCAAGCCGCAACTGCTGGCCAGCCTGACCTGGCGCCGCCTGAGCCTGAGCCGTAGTTTTGTGATGCCGGTGGTGCAACTCGAAGGCCTCCACGGTCACGCGCGCGAACAGCGCTTGCAGGTACTGCTGCAGCGCAATGCCGGTGCCGCGCAATGGCTGACGATTATCGGCGTGCACCTGGAGAGCGCGCTGTGGATTGGCTTGATGGTGTTGTTCTACCTGCTCCTGCCGCAGCAGATCGAACTCGACTGGAGCTGGCAGACCTTGATCACCGCCGCCGTGCAGGACTGGCGATGGCTGGAACATCTCATCAACGCTTTTTATGTGTTGGTGCTGATGATTTGGGAGCCGATCTATGTGGCCTGTGGCTTCAGTCTTTACCTGAACCGCCGCACGGTGCTGGAGGCGTGGGACATCGAACTGGTGTTCCGGCGATTGCGCCAACGCCTCAGCACAACCGCCCTTCCCCTGTTGCTGGCGGCCATCCTGTGGGTGCCGGGCCCACAACACGTCTGGGCCGCCGAGCCCGTCATCACACCGGACAGCCCTCGCCTGCTCGATCAACCGCTGACCAGCCAGGCATCAAAAGACAGCATCAAGGCCCTCCTCGAACAGCCACCGTTCAAGAACAAGGAAACGGTGACCCGCTATCGGTTTGGCGAAGAAAAACCCGAGACAAAAACCCCGGACGACCGCAAGACGCCCGAATGGCTGAAGGCTTTATTGGCCCTGCTCGACAGTCAGCGATTCGGCTTCCTCGCCACCCTGATCGAAGTGCTGTTATGGGGCGCGGTGATCGGTGGCGTCGGTTTGTTGGTCTGGCGTTACCGAGACTGGTTTCAGGCGTTCGTCAGCCGTCGCCCTTCATTGAAAAGCAAAGTCGCCCGTCCGATTCCGCAGCAGGCTTTTGGCCTGGACCTCAACCGCGAAACCCTGCCTGACGACATTGCCACCAGTGCCGAAAGCCTCTGGCAAACGGACCCGCGCGCAGCCCTTGGCCTGCTTTATCGTGCCTTGCTCAGCCACTTGCTGCACGACCACCACATGGCGCTGAAAACCGCCGACACCGAAGGCGAAGTACTCCAGCGAGTCGAACAACTGCAACAACCGGCGTTGCTGGCCTTTAGTAAAACCCTGACCGGCCACTGGCAAAACATGGCTTACGGTCATCGCCTGCCACCCGCGCATTCACAACAGGAACTGTGTGACGGCTGGCGCACGTTGTTCGGCCCGGGAGCCGCCCATTGAGCCGGCGTTCAGGGTTGTTTGTCGGCATGGTCATCGCCTTGCTGGTCGGCGCACTGGGTATTTACCTGTACCTGAAAGCCACGCCCTACCAGACGGAAATCGATCACGGCCCATCCCCTGAAGCACAGGCCAATCCCTACCTCGCCGCCGAACACTTTTTACGCAAGCAGGGCCTGACCGTCAGCCATGCCAACGGCATCGACGTGTTACCCACCCTCGATCCTCGTCAGCACAGCCTGCTATTGCTGGGTGACCGCTACAACATGACCCCACGCCAGATAGATCAGGTGATGAACTGGACGCGGGCCGGTGGCCGCTTGTTGTTTGTCGCCCAGTCGTTGTGGGATGAAAAGACCGGCCAGAGCAACGACCTGCTGCTCGATCGGGTGCAGTTGCACCAGACCCTGAGCAAGGACCTCAAGGAGGCGCCACCCGGCATCCCGGATGATCCCTATCCCAAACTGACCAAGCTCTATCTGGAAGATGAAGACGCACCGGCCTACGCCAGCTTCGACACGGCGTTCCACCTTGAAGACCCGAAGAATCTCGCGCAAGCCTGGGCCAACAGCGGCAAGGCCACGCACATGATGCAGCTCAACCATGGACTCGGGTCGATCACCGTGGTCACCGACGCCGACCTGTGGAAAACCCCCGCCATCGACCAGTACGACAACGCCTGGCTGCTCTGGTATTTGACGGCAGACACAAGCGTGACGTTGTTGTTCAACACCGATCACGACAGCTTGCTGACCTTGTTGTGGCGTTATTTCCCACAGGCGCTGGTGGCTTTGATTGCGCTGATCGGATTGGCTTTCTGGCACGTTGGCGTGCGCCAGGGTCCGCTGCTGGAACCCGCCTCGAAAGGCCGTCGCCAACTCCAGGAACACCTGCGCGCCAGCGCCGATTTCATATTGCGCCGCCAGGGTCAGCAGCACCTGTTGCAAGCCTTGCAACAAGACATCCTGCGCCGTGTGCGGCGCCGTCATCCCGGTTTCGAACAACTCGGCGTCGCCGAGCAATGGTTGGTGCTCGCACGCCTGACCGGCCAACCCACACGCGCAATCAGCCAGGCCATGAGCCCGCGACCGAAACAGCGGCTGTCCAGTGCCGAATTCAGCCGTCAGGTCGCCCACCTGCAAACCTTGAGGAACACGCTATGAGTGAACAGATCGAGCCCGGCTCGCCGACTCACGTCGCCCAGCAACGCCAGCGTGCCAGTCAATTGGCCCAGGCCGTGCGCGGCGAATTGCAGAAAGCCGTGATTGGTCAGAACAGCGTTATCGACGACGTGCTGACGGCGCTGATCGCCGGCGGTCATGTGCTGCTCGAAGGCGTGCCGGGGTTGGGCAAGACCTTGCTGGTGCGTGCCCTCGCCAAGTGTTTCGGCGGTGAGTTCGCCCGCATCCAGTTCACCCCCGACCTGATGCCCAGCGACGTCACCGGGCACGCCGTCTACGACTTGAACACCGAGCAGTTCAAACTGCGCAAAGGTCCGCTGTTCACCAACCTGCTGCTGGCCGACGAGATCAACCGCGCCCCGGCAAAAACCCAGGCCGCCCTGCTCGAAGCCATGCAGGAACGCCAGGTCACCCTCGAAGGCCGCGCCCTGCCCATCGCGCAACCGTTCATGGTGCTCGCCACGCAAAACCCCATCGAGCAGGAAGGCACTTACCCATTGCCTGAAGCCGAGCTCGACCGCTTCATGCTCAAAGTGCGCATGGACTACCCCGACGCCGAGCAAGAGCTGAACATGGTCCGCCAGGTCAGCCGCTCGACCCGCGCCGACATGCTCGACGTGCAACCGCTGCGCACCCTGTTGCAAGCCAAAGACGTGTCAGCCTTGCAGCGCATTGCCAGCGACTTGCCACTGGACGATCAGGTTCTGGATTACGCCGTGCGCCTGGCCCGAGCGACCCGCACCTGGCCCGGCTTGATCCTCGGCGCCGGCCCTCGGGCGTCCATCGCACTGGTGCGCTGCGCCCGAGCCCGTGCCTTGCTGCGCGGCGGCGAGTTCGTGATTCCGGATGACATCAAAGGCTGCGCTTTGGCGGTACTGCGCCATCGCGTACGGATCGCGCCGGAACTCGACATCGAAGGGCTGGACGTCGATCAGGTGCTCAAGCAAGTGCTCGATCAAGTACCGGCGCCGCGCCTGTGAAAAAGCTCATACGTACCCCCCCTGTGGCGAGGGAGCTTGCTCCCGCCGGGCTGCGCAGCAGTCCCAACATTTCTGACAGGGCGAAGAGCTCGCCAGCGCTGCGCACTGGAGGGGGAGCAAGCTCCCTCGCCACAGGAACTGTGTTGCGATGAAGCCTTCTCGTCTGCTGTTGATCTGGCTCGCGACCCTGCTGGTCATCGGCATCGTGCTGGGCGCGTTGCGGGCACTGGAAATCACGGTCCCATCGACCCTTCTGTCGATCAACTGGGGACTGCTGCTGGCCCTGTTCGCGCTGGCCGTGCTCGACGCCATTCGCCTCAGATGCCTGCCCTCACCGCGCCTGCGCCGACACATGCCCGGCAGCCTGGCATTGGGTCGCTGGAGTGAAGTGCGACTGGACGTTGAACATGCGTTTGCTCAACCTTTGAACGTAAGCCTTTTCGACCATGTACCACCGGGGCTGAGTTTCGAAAACCTGCCCCTGTCCGTCGAACTGCAACCCGGTCTGCAGAGCCAGATTGGCTATCGGCTGCGCCCGCTCAAACGCGGCCACTTCAGCTTCGAACACTGCGAAATCAGCCTTCCGAGCCCGTTGGGTTTATGGTCCGATAAACGCCTGCTGAACGCGGTCGACAGCACCCGCGTCTACCCTGACTTCGCTCGCCTCTATGGCGGTGAACTGCTGGCGGTAGACAACTGGATCAGCCAGCTCGGCGTACGCCAAAAACAACGACGTGGTCTGGGCCTCGAATTTCACCAACTGAGAGAATTCCGTGAAGGCGACAGCCTGCGCCAGATCGACTGGAAAGCCACCGCCCGCCAACGCACGCCCATCGCCCGTGAGTATCAGGACGAGCGCGATCAACAGATTATTTTCATGCTCGACTGCGGCCGGCACATGCGCAGCCAGGATGGCGAACTTGCGCATTTCGATCACGCCCTGAATGCCTGCCTGCTACTCAGCTACATCGCCCTGCGCCAGGGCGATGCGGTGGGCCTGAGCACGTTCGCCAGCGACCGCGCGCATTACCTGGCCCCGGTCAAAGGCACTGACCAACTGAACGTCTTGCTCAACAGCGTCTACGACCTCGACAGCAGCCAACGCCCCGCCGATTACCAGGCAGCCGCCACTCAGTTGCTGGCCCGACAGAAACGACGGGCGCTGGTGGTGCTGGTCACCAACCTGCGCGATGAAGACGATGAAGAACTGCTGACCGCGGTCAAACGCCTGAGCAAACAGCATCGGGTGCTGGTGGCGAGTCTGCGCGAAGACTTGCTCGACCATTTGCGGCACGCGCCGGTGCAAACCTTGCCGGAGGCGCTGGCCTATTGTGGAACAGTGGATTATTTGAATGCCCGGGCGGAACTCCATGAGCGGTTGAGTGCTCATGGAGTTCCAGTGGTGGATGCTCGGCCCCAAGAGCTGGGGGCCGAGTTAGTGACGCGGTATTTGAGCTGGAAGAAGGCCGGGGTTTTTTAGAGGCACTTTGCAACCCAACACCCAGCGCGGCCTCGTCTTTCAACCATTACTACCAAGCGCGTCACCGGGTTTGTTCAGATCAACGGCAACTGTCTTCCCGCGTATCTGCGTTGTGCCACCCGGGTTTTTGACTTCGATATAAAAACTGACATATCCCGTCACTTGCCCCCCCCCGCCCCCCACAATCCGAGACACTTCCCCTCTAATGTCAGTGACAACAGGAATATATTCCCCCTCGTTCAGAGACAAAAACACCTCTCTGCCTGGCATCGGTTCTTGAGTGACGGTGGAAACGATCACGGCTGTAAACACCACGGTTTCCCGTGGAGTAATTGAGTCTCTGGATGCCACAACACTTTTAATCGTCGCGTGCTTCGGTGACGTAGCCGGATCAAGTACTTTTACAACGAGGCCTTTAGAACTCGGAGTCCCGTTATCGACGCTGGCGATTAAATCATGCTGACCCAACTGAACAGGCTTGAGTTCGATAGTGGCAACTCCCTGAGCATCAGTATGTGAGGGTAACAATTCCAGCAACGGAAACCGCCATGACACCTCGGCATCACCCACGGCGATTCCGTGTTGGCGAGTCACCACCTTCGCTTCGGCGGTCATTGACTCGCCCAGGTAAACATCAGAGGAGTCAGAGCTAACGTCTCCAACAACCCATTCATCTTCCAGCACCGTAAACACCAGACGCTCCGCTACCCATCCCTCTTCACCGCCCCTGACAGAAGCGGTCAACGCTCCGTCGCCTTGAATGAAGGGTAATTTAAAGCGAATGATTGCCTTACCGTCTGTTCCCGTCATTGTCGGCGTCAGCTCCACACCTTGAAATCGCCACATGACTTCAACATCGCTGAGTACCTTGCCGCCAGCGCCGACCACAGTAACCTGTGCGCCAACTTCCTCACCTGGATAGCCGACCAAATCCGGGCTGGTTATTTCAAGAATCTCTCGAGGTTCGTTGACCCTATAACTCAGCGACAACGTGTTATCACCAGCCGTAGCCGTCACTTGCCCCAAACCGGTAAATGCAGGCATAAAACGCACGCTCGCCACGCCATAGAAATTGGTCACTGTTGATACCCGTTCCAGTTCCGGCCCATCCCATTCAACCACCATCCCGACGACAGGCTTGCCTGATAAGGCCGATCGAATGGTTACCTGGCACTCAACCATCGAGCCCCAGTCAATAACCTGCATGCTGCTGTTGATGGCGGACATTTTGATCGCTCTGGTCCCCGCCCCCAGTGACACCGCATTGCGAGGTGACCGTGCCAGCAATCGCGAGGCCGCCCACTGCAAGAAAAAACCGCCATCCTTCTCGTCACAAGCGGTCAGCGTGCAGGGCAACTCGCCAACCAGTGTCCGCCATTGTCCGAACGTAACCGGCCCCATCGACAACCCCAGTTCACCCGGCCCCGCTCCCGTGATCCCAAGCGCCAGATCCCGACCGTGCAGATAGCTGTCTTCGTTCGCCGATAAAACAAAATCGAACTGTCCGCTACGCCGGGGGAAAAATGTCTTCTCGGCCCAGCCATGAGCGTCAGGCGTGTCAATCGTCTTGACGCTAAGGCCCAGCCAGGGATCGGCATCGAGGGCCAAGACCTCGAAGTCGTCACCGGCAGAACTGCCGTCATAGAGATTCACCACCTGCGCGTTGACCGTGTTTGGCCCAGGCACCAGCGGTTCATAGTCATGACCCGCCCAACCCTCGGCATCCGTCTCGGATCGGGCCAGTTGCGATTTCGCATCGCTCCACTGCACGGGCATTCCCGGGACGGGCAAGTCGGTGAACCATGACAGGTACTGAATCTGCAACCAGGCGCGTTCAGCATTACTCAGCACAGGGTCAATTGCCGCTTGACGTACGGCACCGAGCTTCAGTTTGTTATGGTCCAGTTTAAAAAGTTGGTCGGAGGTTCTGAACTGGAGCTTTCTCAAACTGTAGGAAATTGAAAGCGGTGTCTTTCCCGAACTCGCTGAACAGTCAAACGTGTATCGCACACCACCTGCGGTGATGGGTACGGACGATCGAAGGCCTGGAGTGATTTCTATATTTTCCGGTAATGGCGCGGTGGGTGAGTTGCCCCAAAGCACCTCAACCCCCTGCAACGGACTGAACGCATGCGGCAACAGGGTCAGTTGATGAATCGCCCCAATGCACGGATGCAGATCACTGCGACCAATCGGCGAAGTCATCTGATCGAACACCAGCGTGACCTCATCATCGAATTGCGTGGCCATCAAACGACCGGTCAGCTCCCGTTTGCGCGGCAAATAGTCGCTTTCAACCTCCAGCTCAAAAATGCCACTTCGTGCGTTGCCGGAGGTGATTGACCATTGCACCCCCTCTTGGGTCAGCAACACCTTGCTCCCCAAGGGTGGACTGAAAACCAGCCCAAGGTCCGGCTCTACCCCATTGCGCCAATTCAGGGAGATCATCTGACCAATGAACGGGCTGCCCGAGTGTTTCGGGACAATCGAGAAGGTATGGGATCCGCCACGCCAGCACAAAATGCCCATCCCTTGGCTGTCGATGATTGTTTGATCAAACACGAAATCGATGTCGTCCTTCCACTCACTGGTGGCCAACGCAACAATCGGGAATGAATGCGACAGCGGGGGCGCGCCTTCCCTTACCTTGATCTGCGCCACCATCGCGTACGGGCCGGCGACCGTCGGTTTATCGAAGGCGCTAGCCCAACCTCCGACGCCGGTGTAGGAGGTGAAGGTGCCATGAGACAAGACCCAATCCACCTGAACATTGAGTGCCGGTTCATTGTTGAGCGTCAGCACCTGCACCATGCAGTACACGCTATCGCCCTCATCCACCGCCGGTGATTTATTGGCCTCGCGCACTTCGCCGATCTTGAGGTTGTTACGCGCCAGTGACATGGCGTTATCACGCGACTCGCGCTGCAACATCGGGCAGGAGAGAAACAGGCCAAAGGGTGCATCCAGCACATCGCCGCAGAAGAGCGTCCATTCAAGCTCGTCGCCCGTGACCTGCGCCAATTCACCAAAGCCAGGCACCGAACGCACGTCCAGATCTTCAGGATCGTACCCTCCCTCGCGCCACCCCACGGCGATTTTCGCCCCCAACAACGGGCTGCCTGCAGGGAAAATCAAGCTGAATGCGTAGCTACTGCCACGGTCGGGATACCCGGTTTTTTCGCCCCAGGCAGTGGCCTCCATACGCTCGAACCGGACCTGTACCGCTTTCAATGGATCGTCCCTCAGCACAAGGACGTCAAGCGACTCCCGCACGACAGGATCGTTGTAGTAAGGACTTGGTACCGAGACATCAATGATCTGCAACCCATCAACGCCGGGAATGTAGTCAAAACCCGCTTTCCCTTCGCCATCGGAGATGCCGCTATGCAGCAGGTCTTCACCTAAGTGCCAGTTCACCTCCACACCCGCCACCGGTAGGCCGGTGTAGTGCGACAACACTTGAACTTGAAATGGCAGCGTCTGGCCATACTCCAGAACCGGCCAAAAAGTGGCGCCTTTGAGCACGTTCAGCGTCAGCCGATGATGCCCCAGCGATACCGCAACAGGGTAAGGCTCTGCGGTGTAGTGGCTGTAGATATTCAGATCGAACAGATAAGGCGCTTCACCTTCCAACACAGGGCAATCGAGCAACCACGGCAGCTCGATCGACTGGTTAACCCCAAGGTCGGGCGATGTGATTATTGCCTCTTGCGGGTTGTCCTCGGACCATAGCAAAGCGTCGGTGCCCGCCCATTCGCTGTCCGGGAGAACTTCAAATTTCAATTGATGCCTTTGTTCCTTTTCAGCCCCCAGACACAGATGAAGTAACTGGCCAGCATCAACGCGCTGGTCGTCATGAAACAATCCCAGCAATTGCAGCGGCACCAGTTCCACATGAAGCTCGATGCGCGTCAGCCGTATGTCCGCAGTGGAATTGTCGTCGGGCGTTCTTTTCGGGCTGATCAGGGTAATGTCGAGATCGTCATCCTTATGAAGATCGAGGTCGAGCGGTAGATGCTGCGCCAGCTCTTGAAGCTCGAGCGCCATGGGCTCCGCGCTGGTGCTCCCTCCCGTGGAAGGCAAATCGATGCTCAACTTATCGATATTGCCGGCGCCTTTTTTGCCGATCAATACTTTACCTGGCGCCGTCTTGTAGGTGTTTTGGTAAAGAAAACGCAGGTGATAACGCGCCCCTGCGGCTGGCTCGACCGCAACTTTCATCGATTGAAAAACCGATGCCTCATTTTTGAGCGCCGCATAAAAGATGGACTCTCCCTGCCAAGAGTCTCCTTTCACCTGAAAGCCTTGGGGATTGTTGAGATCTTCCCAATCATCGTAGAGCTTCTGAAAATCCCCATTAAGTACCAGGTTCTTGTTCGTGTTATCAGGCAGCTTTTTCATGATGGCTTGACCTCTGGCTCGGGCTCAGGCTCAGGCTTCGGATCAGCCTTGATCACCCACTTTTCAACTTCTTTGGCAAACGCGGCGTCGCCGACTTTGGCGGTGTAGATGACCTTGACCAGGATGTCGGTCATCGAGGCCAGCATGGCGGCCTGGCGGGTTCGCTTCGGCCAGGGAAACGTCAGCTTCCATCGCGACACGGCGCCGGTGTTTTCGAACGGATTGAGCAAGCTTTCATCAGGCTTGAAGGCGACCATGCCGTTGTCGTCCAGCCCGACAGACAAGGCGACGCGTTGGCCGCTGCTCAAGTTGATCAGAACATCCGCAGGCGCCACCTCACTGGAACCGTACAAGTAATCCAGCGACTGGAACGACGGCTGCGTGGCCGTGTAGCTGCCCACTTGCAACAGCGTGGCCTTGGCATCCTCGTAATGAGGTTTGAGTACCGGTAGCGTCACTTCGACGGCACTGATTTGCCGACAGTAATGGTCGGGGTAGTCACGATCGAACAGTAGCTGGGTCAGCTCGAAGTTCAGGATGCCGGTCTCTTGCAACTCGCCGTAGGCTTCATCCCAGCTGTCGGACCCCGTCTGCCCAGTGGTGACATCGTCGAACAACCGGCGCAGGGAAATAGTCTTGACCAGCTCCAGGCGCCGCTCATAGCGCTGCAGATGTTCCGACTCCATGCGCAACAAATCCGCCCGTAACGAAGCGCCGGCCATCAAACCGTGACGCTGATCGAGCCAGACATCCGGGCGAATGGTGCTTCTCGTGAATTCACAGGTTTCTGCCTGAAGGGCCGTCTGTGCCGCCAGGCACAACGCCACGGCGGCGTCGTAGGCCTGAAAATGCAAGGTCTTGAGCTGACCGATCGACCAGCGATACAACTCCAGGTTAGTCGCCCGTGTTTTCAGGAAATCAAACTGGCTGAGTGCCTGGGCGTTGGCCTTGAGGGTTTGATCCAGACTGGCCTGGGCCGAAGCGATAGCGCGCCTCTGGGCGATGATTTGTGCATCGATGGCGTTCATTTCAGCGCTGGCCTGGTCCCTTGCCAGCCCCCATTCCTGCTGGCGACGACGATAGTTTTCGGACCTTTCGGTTTTTTCGGCTCGATAGCGCGCGGACTCCGCGCCAATCTGTAAACCAAACGCTACCGCCTCGGGCAACGCATCTAGTCGGTGGCCGCCATTCGCAAGCCCGAAAACGTTGGGAAATGCCGCAATGACAGCCCCGGCGACCCTGAACCCGGTCGAAACACTTGCCAGCGTATTAGCCGCGTCGATTTCCTCCATGACTTTGTATTCGTCGTCGGAAATATTGCCGGTGTGCAGGCGGCTGAAATGCTCCTGACGCTCCTCGGCCATGGTCCGGCTGCTTTGCAATGCTTTCAGGTTTTCGCGCTGTTGCTCCAGGAATTCTTCTTGCGCCTGACGGGCAAAGTCTCCCAGTTCGCCCAGATGCCGCTGCTGCATTTCTTCCAGTTCAACACGATCCTGTTGCTCGAGCAGACGCAGCACCTCACTCCCGAAATCTTGCAGCAACTGCACGGAACGTATCGCCACGTCGAACAACACTCGCCAACGAAACGCCGCCACTCGCAATTGGCCCCCCATCGGTCGTGCACTTCCTTTACCGCCCGCCGCCAGATGGTTCAACAAGGCGCTGGGGTCCATGGCACTGAACAGTGGAATCGATAATTCCTTGCCGTCGATGGTCAGGTTATTGCGCAGGTTGTAGATGCGTTTGGCCGGCAGGTCGTAAGACTCGCGCAACCGCGGGCTCACGGGCAATTTGAAGGAGGTCGTACCGAATACCCCTGGATGGATGAAACGGGCAGTCGTTACCGGTAGCTGGTCCGCCTCCAGCAACAGTGTTTTTTCAAAGTCTGCCAGTGCCGATCGAGCGTCGACTTCAGCCACCAGATCCATCAACTGCCGGGGTGTCCAATCGTTGCGGGTTCGACCGTCGGGCGCTTGTCCCATCAGGGACAGGGCGCGCACATACTGCAGCTTGGCGGCCACCAGGCTGTCGCGAGTCAACTGCCGGTACAGCGAATCGCCCCAGGCAATAATGTTGTGCACATAGTCGAGAAAAATCACGATTTGATAATGCCGAGGCGATGAGTAAGCAATCGCGTCCGGGTCGGTGGGGGCAAAGGCTTCGTATTCAATCGTGCTTTCTTTTACTGCCAATGGCCGGCATCGCCAGTAAGCAATCTTCGCACCGACAGGGCCATCGGCTTTTTCGGCGGGCGCCTGAGGGTCGAACAGATAATGAAACCATTGCTGAGCTTCGAGAAAACGATGCTCATCGCGCAAGCGAGACGCCACCAGATGCGGCAAATGGAAGAACAGCTCCCAGAAAAACAATCCGTTGCTGCTGTCGAACGGACCGTTGGGCTCAGTCCCCTGAGGAAGCAGCGGCACGTCCGGGAACTGGGTGGACCAGTCGAGCACCGCGCCCATCGATACATTGGAGCGAAACACCAGATCGGCGCCGATCAGCGTGTTCAGCCGAACGTACTTGAGTTTGAAAGGGACAGGTTGGTTGAAACCCAGAAACTGCGCGCCTTTATCCGGCGCTCCTGCTGCAGGTTTGTGGATGAACGGCAGAGAGCCCTGGGCAGGCAGTGTTGCGGGGACCTCAATAACAACGGTTCTGTCCCCAGAGGCGCCGGCCAATGTGCAAGTAATCGTGTATTTGGCAAAAGAAGCCCTCTTCACTTCCAGCCAATCCGTCGACCAGCCTCCGTTGTTGGAATAGCTGCTGGTAATGGGAGTTTCGTTTTCTGACCCGTGTATCACCTCTAGCGTGAATTGCTCCTGTGTCCCTGATTTGCCTGGTTCCTTAAGCGCACAAAACCCCTGAATACGTAATTTGTAGTCGTCTCCGTCAGCAACAATGTAAGCCTTGATGCCAAGGTGATCAGCCAATGTTCCTGTGCCGATGGCGCTGGTGACGGAAGGAAACTGGCTTGGCGCGATCCGTCGCTGAACCGTGAGAGGATCAGCAAACAGCGCATTGGCCAGATAATCCATGACCGGACCTTCATCCGGAAGTTTGCGCAGTAGCGGATCACGGGTTTCGTAGATCGCCACATATTGGTCCGATTTGTCCGTACCGGACTTGCCATTGGTGACATGCACAGCCAACCGGCCTTCGGGATATCGGGTATCCAGCTCATTGCGCAAAACCACCGCCACCAACCGGCAGCCCTGCGATACGTCCTGGTCAAAATACGCCAGATGCAAGCGGATAGGCGGTGACCAGCGCCCGTTCAACGCAATGAAAGCTACTTTGATTTCCAGCTCATAAGGTTTTTGCAGCGTTCCATTAGCAAGCTTGTCGAACAGCCCGGCGCGCCACTCAACCCAGACCATGCACAAACGGCCTTCCCAAAACACCAGTCGGCTGTCCAGCACGCTTTCGTCGGTCGGGATGTCCGCCTGTTGCCACTCTCCCCATGCTGTTGGGTTTACGGCTTCAGAGTTGTCGGCAACCTCTATGTCCGCCTTGCGCCAAAAATAGCGATAAGGCGTTACACGCTCCCGGCCAACAAAGTAGTACTGACTGTTCTTCGGGTTTGAGCCATCCATGTAGCAGGTCAGCACATTCAGGTTGCAGGTTTCCTCGAAGGTGCGCAGGTATTCCTGCACCCCTTGTTGCACCGAATCCGTGGTCAGGCGAGTCTGATTCAGATGACTCTCAAGGGCTTTGAACAAACTGCTTTTGCGAATGCGCACAAAAGGCGTGATGTAATCTTCGGGTGTGCACTTGAGCAACTGGCTCGCCGACCAGGGGCCGTAGCTGCTGGCGATGTCCCATTCTTCGAGGTCGTCCGGGTCAAATTTGCGACCGCTGTAACCCGGCTCGAGCTTTTGATACACCGCATGGATGTATTGCTGCAGGCAGCTCACCCCCTCCGCCCCCCAGGAGGTCTTGATCTGCTTACTGTCCAGAGGGTCTGAGCGTAGCCACTCGAACAAGTCATCGGCCGTTTTGAGCTTCATCGGAAACGGCCGGTTTTCCTGGGTGTGCTTGGCATTCAGGCTGAGGTCTATCAAGGCATTGCGCCGCAGAGCCGCCAGGTCATCGAACGATTGCTTGGCCATCACCGTCTCCTGTCAGTATCAATTTTTCACGGCTCGTCCTGGCGCATGCCACGGCACTCAAAAGCCAGTGAACTCATTAGGGTTGAGGAAGCGCTTCAACGAATGTGATCGACCGGAACGCGAGGGATTGGCCTCCCGCCTTGGCGGTGACATCTACTTTCCCGGCTACATCACTGGTAAACGTCAGTTCGGCGATCCCCTTGCTGTTGGTCTGGGTATGGATGTCAGGTTGAAGCAAGGGCTTCAGGATCCATGTCACCTGCTCGTTCACAAAACGGTTTTCATACTTATCGGTCACCGTTGCCCTGAGGGTGACGGGTGTGCCGAGCAGCACCTGGCTGGGAGGCCCCGGATAAGTGAGGTCCGTATTAATATTCAGTGATGCCCGGTCCAGGCCGATCTCGACCGCCGGCGCGACCCGATCATTGCCCAGGTCAAGATGGAACGATGGAACCGCCGTGCCCATCTGCGAGCCCGGGTAAAATTTCACTGTGGCGGTTCCGTCAGTACCCGTGCTGCTCATCGACGACGCGAATCGGCCCAGCCCGGAGCGCCAATGCACATTGGCCGATTTCAGCGGCTTGCTCGCACGGTCCAGTACCTTCACGGTGTACTCGACAAAATCGGTGGGGTGGTTCGCTATCAGCTGTGTCGCGTTGACCGTGCAAGTGACCAGCACATCCAGGCCAATCGCGACGATGTCGTCGGCCAAAGTCGGGTCGGTACGTTCGGACAAACTGGCGCTGACCTGTTCAGCCACTGATGCGTAAGCCTCATAGGTGCTGTCCGCCGGCAGCTTGGCCACGTCCAGCAAGGTTTCCGCGTTCAGACCTGTTTGCTGCGCGAGCTGTCGAATACGGGTCAGTACGTCAAGCTGCGCCAAAGTACGGATAAAACCCTGCCCATTGTTTACGTGATCAGCGCAGGCGCGCACTTCCCGAACACTCCACGCAAACAGTTCAGCCAACAGCTTTGCCGCCCGCTCTTGAACCAACAGCTTCCCGTCACCGACAAGGTTGGGCAAGGCATTGACCCGGCGCAGGTAATCGAGCAGTTTTTCCTCAGGTTGGCCGGTCATCGTGACCGCACGCTTGTAAACCGTGAGGTCATAAAGGGTCGATATCGAGAACGCTTGCACGGTCTCAAGCGCAAACCACTGCTCGTAACCGTTTTGGATAAAGTGCGTCAGGAAACCCGCGCTCAGTTGCAGCGTTGTGGCCACGTTACTGCGTCGCGAAAACTCTGCCAGCACATTCAGGAAAGGGTCGCCCGGCTCTTCGGCGGCTCGTCGGCCCGAAGCACTGCCGGAATCGGCCGGCAAACGCGCGAGCACCTCGACCAGTACGCCATACACCGTTGACCCGGACCATGTCAGCACCGGCAGAACCTGTTCCGAAGCCAGCCCGGCATACGTGCCCAGGCTGCCTTGCACCACATTGCGCTGGCCGGCTTCGGTGCGCAGTACCACCGCGAGGATTTTTTCGACGATGACCCGTCGGGCATCCTCGTCGATACCGCCAATAGCGGCCTGCACAACTCTGTCAATCACCACTCGGGCATAGGACTCAAATGACTGTTGCGGCGTTTGCGCAAAGTGAATCACCAGCCCTTGTTCATCCACCAGTGCCCACAACTCATTCATCCATTGGCGGTTATTCGACAAGGTCGGAACACCCACCATGGTCAACGCTTGCTCGGTCAACAGCACGGGCGGGAGCTGGACTTGCAATTGAGAAAATAGCTCACGTTGTGCGTCGCTCGGCAGTGACGATTGCGTGATCGGCGTCACCTGCTCGATCACCCAATGCACCGGCAGTTCGGCGTCGCGGCACCAGCGAACACAGTCCATGAGGGCGTGAATGACGCTCAGCGTATCCGGTGTTGCTGCATTGCGCGGGGTGGCGATACGAGACGCACCGGCCAGCGGGGTCACCCAGGCTTCGCCGCCTAATACGCCCAACAAGAGAATGGCCTGAATGGGTGTAATCCCCAGCAAACGCGGTAACCTGGCCATGCGATAGAAACTGGAAACAATCGGTAAACTGCGCGCAAGCTCGGTCACGCCATGGGCATCGGCGACAAAATGCGCGAGGTAAAAATAGGTTTCCAGGTCGATGCCCAGACCACTGCGCAACTGATTGACCGTCAGCAGGTCTTCCGGGGTGACCGGGATGATTGCAAACGGCTCGTCGTCGATTTTCAAAGGGGCTGAGAAGCGCATTTGTTCGTTGAAAACACGGTCAAACTGAGCTTTTTCGGTGCCCCGACCAAAAATCGAAATCCTCCAGAAGAACGCCGCAAAATCCTCGGCCGAGCAGGCATATTGCTCGCGCAACTCCTGGAACAGGCCCAGTGCCCGAATGGTGTTTTCCGTTATCACGTACGAAGGGGACTGTGGCGAACTTTCGGCATTCATGGCCGCGACAATCACTGCATCGACTTCGTGGCTATGTAGCTCCAGCCACTTGTCCAAGCGCAGTTTTCGGTTCATTCGGTCAAAGCGGTCGTGACTAAAGTCCTTGAAGTGATTTAAAACCACCTGACCACTGTCTTCATACACGATAGAGATAGGAGGATCGACACCCTCATGAATGAAGACTGATCCGGCATTCACCCCTGAAACAGGCAGGTCAAATGTGTCCATGTAATCCGGCACATTCTGCACATTTTCAGACAAAGTGATCGAAAACCCTTCAATCGACAACAACGCTTCCAGGTCCGGATAACCCCGCTTCGTTCGCTCATTGAAAAAGCTCACGACCCTGAGATTGCCTTCCTCTGGCCCCTTCACCCCGAAGTAGCGTTCGTACAAATCCTCCAAGTCGTCTGGAAATGTCCGTCGCTCGGTCAATATTTTTCGCTGGGCAGGGCTAAGTCTCGCGGCTTGGGTGAATGCCTTGTCGAACTCGGCACTCCAGGGCTGCGGGCGAATGAAATACGGAA
Organism: Pseudomonas sp. GW821-FHT10C09; assembly: GCF_059415465.1. Taxonomy (NCBI): domain Bacteria; kingdom Pseudomonadati; phylum Pseudomonadota; class Gammaproteobacteria; order Pseudomonadales; family Pseudomonadaceae; genus Pseudomonas; species Pseudomonas sp. GW821-FHT10C09. The sequence goes on along the minus strand of NZ_JBWKNG010000002.1, from coordinate 172,039 downwards.
ACAACGGGTCACACAACCGCACAACGCTACCGACCGACTCGGCGCCTTTGCGCAGCACGTAATCGAGCGTTTCCCAAGGGGTGTGAAACGGCAAGTCATTAGGAAAAAACTGCTCGCTCAGGTCCTTGTCAATGTCCTGCGTCGCGCCGCTCGTGTTCTCGATAAAGGTTTCCATCACACGGGTAATGACCTCCACCGAGGTGACTTCGCCATTGATCGCCAAGTTGTCAATCAACATTTTCTGAAGGTCGGGGCGTCGGTCTGTCAGAGGCAACGCCGTCCCGTCTGCGATACCCAGCCGCTTCAGTGCCCAATGCATCAGAAAGACCAGATAAGCCGCGGGCGAATGGATCGCTTCAATTGCATTGACCGGGCAGAGTTCATCGAACTTGGGTTTGAACAAAAGCGCATAGGTCGGACCATTGTTCAGCCCTGCCATCGGCTGTACTGAGGCCTCATCGTGGGCTAACCGATATTCGATAAACCGGCGCATGACCTGCGTCGCCAGACCGTTGATCCGTTGTTGAAAGGCACGCGCCTGCTGATCGCTGAGGCCGAACTCGGACACCAGCCCCCCCACGCCTTTTTGCGCCAGCACACACACCGAACCGTCTTGGTCCAGATAGTCACTGAGCGCGGAGAACTGCTGGCGCAAGGGCTCGTCGAAGAGTTGCTCGTACATCTGTCGAGCGATTCGAATGGGGGAGTTGGCCATGCTGTGACTCCTGCGACCGGCACATCATTGATGTGAAACGAATGACCAGACTGTCATTCCCTGTGCAGCCATTTGGCTGCATCACCCGCACCGCGTCTACTGTCATAAATGACAGTAGAGGTGACCGTTCATCGGGGAATCAAGGAATTGAATCAGGGTCGTCGTTAACGGCCATGACTTCGAATCGAGGGCTGTCCGCGCTGGCAGATACCTGGGTGACACCGCCGGACTGCTGTGCGCTTTGCGTCGCACACACCCAATGCTCGTTTGGGCGTAAATCATTCGTGGGTGTCGCTTCCCAGGCATCGTCGACAGCATGGGAGATGGTCAGACTGATGTCCGGGTTGGACCAGTCTCGTAGCTCAATCTTTGCGCCCGCCCACGACGTGCCCGCAAATGTCGGCTTGGGCTCGACCCATCGGCCGGGGAGTGGCGTCGTAAATTGCGGTGGCTGAGTCCGCAGCTCAACCGGCCGCGGCGCTGTCCACCCGGAAAGATGATTTTCGAAACTCTGCTGAACCACGAGTGAGGGATGGCTGGCCGGTCGGTCAAGCAAGAGCCAGAGCGACCACGTGCCGTTTTGCTCCACCTGCGTGGTGCCGAGGATCACATCAAGGGCATCCGCGAAGGCGACGCTGACCGTATCGCCTGGGTAACCAAAGCCGGAAACGGCCAGGCGCGACTCGATAGCTTCACCCTCGGCTGGAGTTTCGATGACTGGTTTGGCCGGCACGACCACGAGTACAAGATCATTTCCGAATGCAGATTCCACATCCGTGATCCGCTGTTTGAACTTCAAGGTGCGGGTGCCCAGCGGCAAGGTCGCGTTGAACCAAAACACACCTGCATAGTTCACCGGTATTCTCGCCCAAGGCTCGGTTCCCCCCTCCAGCCACACCTCAACCGACGCTACTTCAATACCGATTTTTTTGCAGGCAAGGCCTTCGATTCTGAAGGAGCGTGCAACCGTGTCGACAGGTTGCGGCGTGTTGACGATGGGTGGCAACAACTCCGCTTTAAAGCTGATGAGTTCGCTGTGTTCAGAAGACAACCCGTTGAATGACTGAATGGCATAAATCTGATAGTCACTAAACTTGAGCGCCAGCGGTACCTTCCACGCGTCTTCTGTCACCGGCATCTGGTGCAGTGGCTGGCCGGTCAAATAATCGTAAATAGTCATCTCGGCACCGGCATAGCCGCCGCCACCTTCAATGATCGGCTCATGGCCCACCGGGGGCGCCATGGATTTGATGACGGGTCTGGGAACGGCCACGGAGAAGTTTTTAGTAAACTCGTTCGAGGTCTGCCCGCCGAATGTCTGGGTCGCCTTGACGGTGTACGAACCCGGCTGAAATGGCGCAGGACGACGGTAGGTCCAGCGACCGTCCTTGTCGGCGTCAGACACCGGATAGACCGTTGCGCTGTCGCTGAAGGTGAGATTGACCACCGCGCCTTTCCAGCAGGTGCCGGCGAAGTCCGGGGACAGGCCATTGTCGGTAATGGTGTCGATGGAGGGCAGCGGCGCCTTGACGACCACTTGCGCAGCCGACGTCCAGTCCGACTGAAGATCCGGCTTGCCATTGGGCTTGAACAGTTGCCGGGCCTTTACGGAATAAGTGCCCGGCTCCCACTGAGCGGTCGCCGTATTCGCCCAACGATCGTTAACAACGTTGACTATCGGCATCGTAGGAAGGGGGTTGGAAGACCCGGTGATTTGCAATTCGACTCTGGCCGGAGCATGACCGTCCCACACATTGCCACTGCCGGAAAATGCCGGCTTCTGGTCAGCGCCGGCGCTATGCGTGAGGGTGGGAGGAGGGACTTTAACCGTGAACGTGGCGGGTTGGGTGTTCCACTCAGAGTCTATCCAGGCATTGCTCAGACCTCTGACTTTCTGGCGTGCATCAATGCTGTAGGCGCCTGGTAGCCAGTCAGGGTAACTTTTCGTCCACGAGGTAGCGGCTACCGTAAAGGTTTTTATAACGCTCCCGCGTGTAATCCAAATATCGAGCTCGGCACCGATATATCCTGTGCCAGTGATCGTGACGGTGCCGTTGTTGGTTGCCACGGCCCTGAGTTGTTCGACTCGGGGCGGGCGGACGTTGAATGTTCGGTGGTCGCTAGGACCGGATGGGCGACCGTTCAAAGTCTGATCGGCAACCAGCGAGCGTGCCCCTGGTTGGACATTGACCGGTACACTCCAAGCGCTACCTGCTACATGAGCTTGGCCTGCCAAGGTCTGCGACAAATCAAGGTATACCCGCATCGTGGCACCCGCCTCACCACCCGTCCCTGAAAGCGTAAACGTTGGGTTCTGTGTAGAACTCGCGGCGGGTGTGGTAATAACAGGCGGATAGGGCGCAATCCGTACTGTGACGCTTACGTTGTTTGACCATTTTCGTATTCCGTGAAAATCCTGCGAGGCAATAAGGACAATTTCACGTTCTGGCAGAGGCACGCTGAGCCGTGTAATCCACCCAGAGCCCGCAACTGTCGTCGAACCATACTCAATGGCTCCACTGCCGCTCTCATATATACCGATCCTCGCACCGGGCTCGCCCAACCCGAAAACCTCTGGGTTCAACTCGCGAAATACATCATCTACTTTCGGTGACAAGATGCTGACATCAGCCACCACCAACGAAACAGTGACGGGAAGGGATTGGGCGGAGGTATTGCCGACTGTCTGCTGCGCGTAGAACGTCAGCTGTGACCCGGCTGGAAAGTCAATATTCGCACTCCAGTTACCGTTAAGTTCCACACTCGCGTCACTCAAATACAGGTCACCGGCAGCGTTATAAAGTTTGACTGCCACCAAATTGAGCGACTGCCCATTATTACCGTGGGCAGTGAACCGTCTATTCACTGATCCATTGTTGGTTGGGCTAGTGATCACAGGGTCAGGAACGTACAGAACCTCCAGGACGCCGTACGCAGAGGGATCCCCTCCAGAAGTATCAAAAGTATAACCAAACCCTATAGTTGCCTTTCTCCCACTATTCCCACTTACAAATATATAACCACCGTCATTCAGCTCATGTGTCTGGCCATCCTGGACAGCCCCACGAGTAAGTTCCTTAGTCCAGGAACCTCCTCCGTTTGGGGAGCTAAATCCCAGATTGATATTTCCGTCACGACGTCCATTATTGAATGTGCGGTAACCTGACGAATAACAATTTAGCCCTGTCCCACCTTCACTCCACCAGTAGAAAAAATAAAGCTCCGCCCACATTGAGTCATAAGTCACCCTAATGTGTGAATGAATAACGTCCGCGAGTGGGGGAACATCGCTCGATGACTTTTCCGGAAGGACTCCTTCGATACCATAATGTTCATCCATCATCCATTCCCCACCGTACCGTGATAAGAGATTGAACGGGTCAGCTGCGCCCGATCGTCAAAAAAGAGGCATGGAGGATTGAGCGCCGAATCGGTGCGATCCGACAACCTGTAAAATCTGACAGTTCCGACGAACGGCGCCCTGCTTTTTTAGCGCGAATGAGCAGCCCCTTCAGCCTTCGGCCCATTGACTACACAACCTTGCGCAACGGACTACACATCCGCCAGAATCCGCCGGCTTGTGCACCTTGTCTCTGCCCCGTAACTTGATCCAAGTCGCTGCCAATCAGCGATCGGGTTTAGTCGCCCGGCGGTTCGATACATGTGTATAAGCGTCATCCAGTCGGGTATTCCCTATCCCCGCACTTGATGGTGGCTGTTCGCAGGGCGCCCCCGGGCGCGCCGGAATTCGTATCTCCGCCGGTCGACTAACCTGCTTACAGCCGCCACCCCTCGTTTAGTCGCGAGACGGTGGCAGCCCTATAACGGAGATCGATCATGTTCAAACCAACACCCAATCCACCCCCCGAAACCGACCCGGTTTCCCCCTACGCCACCCTCGATTCAAGAAAGCTCCACGCCGCCGCCGACAAGGCGCTCGACCATTACCTCAAACCCGACATCGAAACCCTTCGCTCTTCCCAGGACCGCGCCATGAAAATGTTCGCCGTTGCTCCGGACGCCAACCCCGAAGCCTTGACCATCGAGACCTACGAAACGTTTTCGACGGTCAGCATTCTGCTGCTCGACCTGGCTGAAAGCCTGGACAACGCGCCGCGGCATCTGGCGATGGCGATTTATCGAATGAGTGAGTTGGGGCTGATGCTGGTGGAGCGGTCGCTGGATAACGAGCGGGCGATCAAGACGGCCTGACCGTTAAGTATCAGATGACTGTACTGACGCTTTCGCGAGCAGGCTCGCTCCCACATTGGCTCTGCGGTGTGCACAAATCTTGTGCTCAACTTCGATTCAACTGTGGGAGCGAGCCTGCTCGCGAAGGCGATTGCCCAGACACCACAACCCTCAGGCCGAAGCAGGCAACGGCTGAAAACTGAAGTACTGCGTCAACGCCCTCACCAGTTGCCCAAACTCCGGCGGCGCCCGTTGCAGGCTGAACCCGGCGTCATAGTGGTGGGGTGTTTCGTCTTCATGGCACCACAGACAACACGCCGTCAGGTCGATGACCTGCTGGCAACCGTCGAGGGCGGGGATTTTCAGACGCAGGTCAAAGTCGACGCCCACCATCATGGGCAACTGGCTGATGAGCATCAGCCCGTCTGCAGATACGTTGCCGAGAAAGCCGATGGGTTTGTCGGTGATGCTGTTGAACACTCTCAAGAAATACGGCAGCTGATGCCGCTCGATCCGGCGGTCGGTAAACATGCGCAAATGGCCCAGCAAGGCCCTTAAGCAGGGCCGCACTAATGCTTCGGAACGGGCTCGCTTCCATTTAAGCCATGGAAGTGAAGGCGCGCTCTCCCCGTTCCCGGTGCGACAGTCCATGCAACCGCTGACGCTTACTCCTGCCGATCACAGGTATGACCTCGGTTTTAAAGCCCAAGGCTCTAAAACCGATCTCCTGGACTATAGCTCACCCCCGCCGAGCGGCCAGGGATAACCGCAATCAGTACGGCGACGGGCGTGGGGTCGCCGCGCTGCGCAGTGGGTAATGGCCCGTACTCTGCAGGGTTTCCAGTCGGGCGCGGGCGCGGTAGGCGTATTCGCTTTCCGGGTAGGTCGCGATGATGTACTGGTAAGTCTGCGCCGCATCGACGAACAGCATCTGCCGTTCAAGGCACTGGCCGCGCATCATCGACACTTCCGGCCACACATAAGGCCGCGCACGGCTGGAGCGCTCGACTTTCGACAGTTCGAGCATGACCTGCTCGCAATTGCCACGGTCGTAGGCGCTGTACGCGAGGTTTAAATGATGGTTCATCGACCAACGGGCACAACCCGTCACACTGAGGGCAAGGACGGCAATGAGCGCAAATCGCATGGGGGATCTCCTGTCTTGAGCGCTGTATCGGCCTGCGGGCGAAAATCTTCAGGAATGTTCATTTCAAAAAACAAACGAAAAAGTAGTGCATCCGAACAATGACTACACCCCTAGAGCATAGTAGCCTCACTCAGCGCTTGAACTCAGGAGTCTTTGCATGTCCGTCCGTCGTACCAAAATCGTCGCTACCCTTGGCCCGGCCAGTAACTCGCCGGAAGTTCTCGAACAGCTGATTCTGGCTGGCCTGGACGTCGCCCGCCTGAACTTCTCCCACGGCACCCCCGACGAGCACAAGGCTCGCGCGAAGCTGGTGCGTGACCTCGCCGCCAAGCACGGCCGCTTCGTTGCCCTGCTGGGTGACCTGCAAGGCCCGAAAATCCGTATCGCCAAATTCGCCAACAAGAAGATCGAGCTGAAGATCGGTGATCAATTCACCTTCTCCACCAGCCATCCTCTGACCGAAGGCAACCAGCAAGTGGTCGGCATCGACTACCCGGACCTGGTCAAAGACTGCGGCGTGGGCGACGAGCTGCTGCTCGACGACGGCCGCGTGGTGATGCGCGTTGATACAGCCACCGCCACCGAACTGAACTGCACCGTGCTGATCGGCGGCCCGCTGTCCGACCATAAAGGCATCAACCGTCGCGGTGGTGGCCTGACGGCTCCGGCCCTGACCGAGAAAGACAAGGCCGACATCAAGCTCGCTGCCGAGATGGAAGTCGACTACCTCGCCGTGTCCTTCCCGCGTGACGCTGCCGACATGGAATACGCCCGTCAACTGCGCGACGAGGCCGGCGGTACTGCCTGGCTGGTGGCGAAGATCGAACGCGCCGAAGCCGTGGCCGACGACGAAACCCTCGACGCGCTGATCCAGGCGTCCGACGCGGTCATGGTTGCCCGTGGTGATTTGGGTGTGGAAATCGGCGACGCCGAGCTGGTGGGCATCCAGAAGAAAATTATTCTGCACGCACGCCGCCACAACAAGGCTGTGATCGTGGCGACCCAGATGATGGAGTCGATGATCCAGAACCCGATGCCGACCCGCGCCGAAGTGTCCGACGTAGCCAACGCCGTGCTCGACTACACCGACGCCGTGATGCTCTCGGCCGAAAGTGCTGCTGGCCTGTACCCGCTGGAAGCTGTGCAGGCGATGGCGCGTATCTGTGTCGGCGCTGAAAAGCACCCGACCAGCAAGACCTCCAGCCACCGCATTGGCAAGGTCTTCGAAAGCTGCGACCAAAGCATCGCGCTGGCGGCCATGTACACCGCCAACCACTTCCCGGGCGTGAAGGCGATCATCGCCCTGACCGAAAGTGGCTACACGCCGTTGATCATGTCGCGCATCCGTTCTTCGGTGCCGATCTACGCGTTCTCCCCGCACCGCGAAACCCAGGCTCGCGCGGCCATGTTCCGTGGCGTCTACACCGTACCGTTCGACCCGGCATCGCTGCCGCCTGAGCAAGTCAGCCAGGCTGCGATCGACGAGTTGCTCAAGCGCGGTGTTGTGGAGAAAGGCGACTGGGTCATCCTGACCAAGGGCGACAGCTACCACACCATCGGCGGCACCAACGGGATGAAAATCCTGCACGTTGGCGACCCGATGGTCTGAGTGACCGATTGCTGAAAAACAAAAGCCCCGCCATGTGAATGGCGGGGCTTTTTGGTTTCTGGTGCTGAAGTTGTGTTGTCAGGACTGACGCCTTCGCGAGCAGGCTCGCTCCCACATTTAAACGCATTCCCTTTGGAGAACTCGGTCGAATGTGGGAGCGAGCTTGCTCGCGAAGGGGCCAGCTCAGCCACCGCAGATTCAATGTCGCTTGATAAACCCGGTCAACGCCGCCAACGCTTCCGGGGAGCGCAGCCGCTGGGTAAACAACGCGCCCTCTTCTTCGATCACCTTGCGCAGCAATTCCCGGTCCGGTGCTTTCATCAATTGCTTGCTGATGCGCACAGCTTCCGGTGGCAACGCTTCGAAGCGCAGCGCCATCTCCCGCGCCTTGGCCAACGTCGCTTCGCCACTGCCCAGCGCCTCGGTGGCAATGCCCCACGCCGCCGCCTGCTCACCGCTGAACCCTTCACCCAGCAGCAACAACTCCGCCGCTTTGGCATGCCCGAGCAAACGCGGCAGGATCAGGCTGGAGCCGAACTCGGGGCACAACCCGAGATTGACGAACGGCATGCGCAAGCGAGCATCCGTGCTGACGTAAACCAGATCGCAATGCAGCAGCATCGTCGTGCCAATCCCCACCGCCGCACCCGCCACGGCGGCGATCACCGGTTTGCGGCACTCCAGCAAATTGAGCATGAAGTGAAACACTGGGCTGTCGAGGTTGCCTGGCGGTTGCTGGATGAAGTCAGCAATGTCGTTGCCGGCGGTGAAGCACTCGGTGCTGCCGGTGATCAGCACGGCGTTGATTTCGGGGTCGGAATCCGCCTGCTTCAACGCTTCGGCCAAGTGGCTGTACATGGCGCGGGTCAGGGCGTTTTTCTTTTCGGGGCGATTCAGGCGCAGTGTCAGCACACCGCGTTCGCGTTCAATCTGGATGGCATCGGTCATGGCGAGTCCTGATCTGGGAGGTCACTGTGGCGAGGGGGCTTGCCCCCGCTTGAGTGCGCAGCGCTCACACACTTTTGGGGCCGCTGCGCAGCCCAACGGGGGCAAGCCCCCTCGCCACAAGAATCAGCGCTCAACCACGAGGCAGGAACACATCGGCCAGCAGTTGATTGCGCGGCAAGCCCGCGAGGTACAGGCGCCGGGAAAAGGCGTCGACACTGTCGGGGGCTCCGCAGACTAAGGCCAGGGTTTGCCGGGAGACAAGCCGCAGTTGCGCCAATGCCTGCGGCAACTCGGCCGGGGTCCAGCGTTCGACGCTGAGGTTTTCCCGGCCATCGGCCATGGCTTGCAGGGGTTTGGCCAGGTAATGCTCATCGGCATCATGGGCCAGGTGAATGACGCGGATAGCCCCTTGATGATCCTGACGCAGCGCTTCGCGCAAAACGCCAAACAGCGGCCCCAAACCGGTGCCGGCGGCCAGCAGCCACAGCGGTCGGGCGTGCCAGTCCGGATCGTAATGCAAGGCCCCGCCGCGCAGTTCGCCGAGGCGGATCGAATCGCCGATTTTCAGCTGACGGGCCGCGTCGCTGAATTCCCCCGGCTGACGGCAATCAAGGTGAAACTCCAGAAAGCGGTCTTCTTCCGGCAGGCTCGCCAACGAATAAGGCCGCGCCACATTGCCCGCCCACAACACCAGATGTTGCCCGGCGCTGTAGCGCAGCGGACGCTCTGGGGTCAGGCGCAAACGCAACACACTGGCGCTCAACCAATCCACGGCGGTCACCTCGGCCGGGCGACCGTCCTGTTGCGGGTCGAAGGTGTGCACTTGCAGGTCTTCGACCACCTGGCATTGGCACGCCAGGCGCCAGCCTTGTTGGCGCTGCTCGGCGCTCAAGGCATCCGGGCGGCTGTCGCTCGGCAGGCCTTGTACACATTGCACCAGGCAGGCATGGCAACTGCCGGCGCGGCAACTGTAGGGCACAGGCACGCCGTTTTGATTCAGGGCATCGAGCAGGTTGCTGCCCGGCGCCACCGTAAAGTGGCGCTCGCCGACGCGTAACTCAGGCATCGACGTTCTCCCAGGCCGCCGCGCACCGGTTGCGCCCGTCACGCTTGGCGCGATAGAGCGCCTGATCGGCGCGCTGCAAGGCATCGTCGAGATCGTCACCGAGTTCCAGCAACGTCATGCCCGCCGACAAACTGAGATGCGCGACATTTAGGCCGATCAACTCCACATCGGTGAAGGCGATGCGCAACCGTTCACAGCACGCAGTCAGGCGTTCGGCATCGCAATCGGGTACCAGCACCACGAATTCTTCACCGCCATAACGCGCCAGCACATCGCCGTCGCGCAGGCATGCCGTCGCGACGCCGGCGAAGGCTTGCAGCACCTGGTCGCCCGCCGCATGGCCGTGCACATCGTTGATGCGTTTGAAGTGGTCAAGGTCGATCAGCGCCAGGCCATGCATCACGCCGGCGTCCATGGCGTTGAGTTCACGTGAGGCCAGGCGCAGGAAATGGCGGCGGTTGAACAGCCCGGTGAGTTCGTCGGTAGCGACCAGGTCTTCGAGCTGGCGCATCATCCCGCGCAGGGTGTCCTGGTGCGCTTGCAAGGCAAAGCGCCGTTGCCGCATGCGTTGACGTGAGGCCTGGACATAACGGGCGTAGAGCACCAGCCAGATCAACACGATAAACAGCACAGACACTTGCAACCCGGCCAGCGCCGGGTCGGGCAACTGAAAGTGGTAGCCCTCCCACAGCGTGATCGCACTGAAACTGAAAAACACCAGCAGCGCACATCGCACCAACGCCCGACGTGACAGATGGAACAGCCCGAACAGCAGGATCAGCACGTAAAACACCAGGAAGGCGCCGCGTGCTTCATCCAGGTTGGCGATCAGCCAGGTTTGCCAGCCCAGCCCCATCAACACTTGCACTTCGGTCAGGCTGGGATCGGAAAAACGCAGGTTGCAACCGCTGTAAAACACCACGAACAACGCCGCCTGGCTGATGACCACCAGGGCCGTGCCGACGGCCACGCTGGCCACGGGTTCGTCGTAATGTCCGGTGAAAAACGCCAGCCACAGCAGCATCAAGGCCAAGGCATACGTGCCGGCTGCAAGGGCAAAGCGTTTGAGTAAAAGCCGTTGGATGGCGTTATGGGTCAATCGTTGACTCACCATGCGAAAGGAGGCTGTTTGAGTGTCCTACTCTACAGGCCGACTGCCACTTTAGTGGCGAGCCGGACAAATGACCATTCAATTTTCGGGGCAAAAAACTGGCGTCAAAAGCATGTCTCCGAACGACGATAAACCTGTGGCGAGGGAGCAAGCTCCCTCGCCACAAAAGCAAAAGCAAAAGCAAAAGCTCCGCGCCAGCCTTTATGCGACCAACGATTGACTGCCGGCGCGTGTACCCGCCCGCGAGGCGCGGTATACTGCCGCGCCTTTTTAGCGTCGCGCCAGCAGCCCCGGCGTGCCTTGAAAGGTGCTTGCAACCGACCGATGCACCCAAGCTGCAAGCACCTTATTGAATGTTCCCGTCTTTTAGAGGAGCGCGACTCATGACCGTGATCAAGCAAGACGACCTGATTCAGAGCGTTGCCGACGCCCTGCAGTTCATTTCCTATTACCACCCCGTTGACTTCATCCAGGCGATGCACGAAGCCTACCTGCGTGAAGAATCGCCGGCCGCGCGCGACTCCATCGCGCAAATCCTGATCAACTCGCGCATGTGTGCCACCGGCCACCGCCCGATCTGCCAGGACACCGGCATCGTGACCGTGTTCGTTCGTGTGGGCATGGACGTACGTTGGGATGGCGCCACCATGGGCCTGGACGACATGATCAACGAAGGCGTGCGCCGGGCTTACAACCTGCCGGAAAACGTTCTGCGTGCCTCGATCCTCGCCGACCCGGCGGGCGCTCGTAAAAACACCAAGGACAACACCCCGGCCGTTATTCACTACTCCATCGTTCCGGGTAACACCGTGGAAGTGGACGTGGCGGCCAAGGGCGGCGGTTCCGAGAACAAGTCGAAAATGGCCATGCTCAACCCGTCCGACTCGATCGTCGACTGGGTTCTGAAGACCGTTCCGACCATGGGCGCCGGCTGGTGCCCACCGGGCATGCTCGGCATCGGCATCGGCGGCACCGCCGAGAAAGCCGCGGTCATGGCCAAGGAAGTGTTGATGGAATCCATCGACATTCACGAGCTGAAAGCGCGTGGCCCACAGAACCGCATTGAAGAAATGCGTCTGGAGCTGTTCGAGAAGGTCAACCAACTGGGCATCGGCGCCCAGGGCCTGGGTGGCCTGACCACCGTGCTCGATGTGAAGATCATGGATTACCCGACTCACGCCGCTTCGTTGCCGGTGTGCATGATCCCGAACTGCGCCGCCACCCGTCACGCGCACTTCGTGCTCGACGGTTCCGGCCCTGCTTCGCTGGAAGCGCCACCGCTGGACGCCTACCCGGAAATCGTCTGGGAAGCCGGCCCGTCGGCCCGTCGCGTCAACCTCGACACCCTGACCCCGGAAGAAGTGCAGAGCTGGAAGCCGGGCGAAACTGTCCTGCTCAACGGCAAGATGCTCACCGGTCGCGACGCGGCGCACAAGCGCATGGTCGAGATGCTGAACAAGGGTGAAACCTTGCCAGTGGACCTCAAGGGTCGCTTCATCTACTACGTCGGCCCGGTTGATCCGGTGCGCGAAGAAGTGGTGGGCCCTGCCGGCCCGACCACCGCCACGCGGATGGACAAGTTCACCCGTCAGATCCTCGAGCAAACCGGCCTGCTGGGCATGATCGGCAAATCCGAGCGCGGCCCTACCGCGATCGAAGCGATCAAGGACCACAAGGCTGTTTACCTGATGGCAGTCGGCGGCGCGGCTTACCTGGTGGCGCAAGCCATCAAGAAATCCCGCGTCGTGGCGTTCGCCGAACTGGGGATGGAAGCCATCTACGAGTTCGACGTGAAAGACATGCCAGTGACTGTTGCTGTCGACAGCAAGGGCGAGTCGGTTCACATCACCGGTCCTGCCATTTGGCAGAAAAAGATCAGTGAAAGCCTGGCAGTAGAAGTGCAGTAAGCGCTTCAGCTGGCCAAACAACGGCTGGGTTGCCTGAAGGTGACCCGGCCGTTTTTTTGCCTGTAAATAATGCCAATGGCATTAAAACCGTGTTTCTTACAGCAAACTGATCTTGAAAAACCCTCTCTACCTGTCAGATCTGACAGGTTACGCAGGGCGCCTATCTTGTTAGCGTCTGACCCACCCAGCGGATTCCGTCGCCACGGGCGAGCGCCACGCCAAACCAGGATCAGCCCCATGCCAGACCAAACGTCCCTGAGTATCACTGAACCCTCGATTGCAAAAAGTGCTTCGATCGCCACCATCGGCAAAAGCTGGGGCAAGGTGGGGCCGACCGGAGTCGCGTCATTTATGTTGCCGCTGCCTTTTTCACCCGGCCGAGGCTTTGATCCTCAGTTATCACTGAACTACAGCAGCCAGTCAGGGAACGGTGTATTCGGTGTCGGCTGGTATTTGGGCCTCTCGGCCATCACCCGCCAAACCAAAAAAGGCGTGCCGCGTTATCTCGACGACGACGTGTTCCTCAACACCGCCGGCGAAAAACTGATGCCCGAACGCTATGCCGACGGCAACATCCAGTCCAGAGTCGAAAGCCAATACCGTGGCCAATCGATTGGCGACCATACGGTGGTGCGGTATCGGCCGCGGGTAGAACAGACGTTCGAGCTCGTCGAGTTCTGGCGTTCCGTGTCCACCCCCCAAGGCTTCTGGCTGGTGCACGCCCCGGACGGCAGCCTGCACCTTTTCGGCAAAGACCACAGTTCGCGCATTGCAGACCCGCAAGCGCCACTGCATGTGTCAGCGTGGCTGTTGCAGGAAAGCGTGAACGCCCATGGCGAGCATATCCGCTACGTATATCGGTCAGAGGAACCGAGCGAACTTCCTGACCCGCGCGACTACCGCGCGCAACGATATTTGCATCACGTGTTCTACGGCAACCTTGCTGCGTGTGCGGATTTGTACGGCTGGGAACTGCCACAGACACCGACACCTTCGTGGCTCTTTCACGTGGTGTTCGACTACGGCGAACGCACGCTGGAACTGACGGATAAACCGGTTTATGACGGCCCGACGCTCAAGCCGTGGCTGGTCCGCAATGACCCCTTTTCATCCTATGGCCAGGGCTTTGAAGTCGGCACCCGCCGCCTCTGCCGGCAAGTGCTGGTGTTTCACACCTTTGCGGAGCTGGGTAACGAACCGGCGCTGGTCCGCCGCCTGCTGCTGGAGTACTCCGGCAACGTAGAGCCTTGGTCCTACAGCCAAATCATCGCGGCGCATTATCAGGCGTACGACGCCAGCGGTGCCGTGGAAAGCATGCCGCCAATCGAGTTCGAGTATTCGGGTGCTGAACTCAATACGCAGCCGTCAGCGTTTTTCCCGTTCGACAACATGCCAGGTATCGAGGACGGCCAGCACTATCAATGCATCGACCTGTTCGGCGAGGGGTTGCCGGGTTTCCTGTGTCGCTATGACCAATGCTGGTACTACCGCGAACCCCTGCGTGACCTCGCCGGCGGCGATCGCATCACCTATGGCCCATGGACTGCGCTCGACGACATTCCGGTCGCCGACCGCAGCAAGCAAAGTCATCAAGCCCTGCTGGACCTGACCGGAAACGGTCGCCTGGACTGGGTCATCGCCCAACCCGGTGTGGCGGGTTTCCATGCCTTGAACCCGGATCGAAGCTGGTCAGGGTTTATTCCGTTCAAGGCGTTCCCGCTAGAGTTTTTCATGGTCCTGTCGCAATTGGGGGACTTGCAGGGCAATGGCCTCAGCTCGTTGGTATTGATCGGCCCCAACGCTGTTCGCCTGTACGCCAATCGCCGCGAGGAAGGCTTCGCCGTAGGCGAAGACGTCGACCACACACCGGAGGATGACCGTCTGCCATTGTTCAGTAACTCGCGCAGCGAACTGGTGTTTCTGGGCAACCTGCTGGGTAGCGACACCACCGAGTTGTGCCGCATCCGCCACGACGAAATCAAATGCTGGCCGAACCTTGGGAACGGCTCATTCGGCACGGGATTTGTCATCGAAGGCCCGACGTTCGATTACGCCACCTTCGACGCGGCACGTGTGCGTATCGCCGATTTGAATGGCTCGGGTGCCCCGGCGCTGATCTATCTGAATTCCGACGGGTTCGATATTTATCTCAACCTCGGCGGCAATGGTATTGAACTGACCCCTACTCGGGTTTCCTGGCCCGAAGGCGTGCGTTACGACAACCTGTGCCAGGTGACGCTCGCCGACCTGCAAGGCCTGGGCTGCGCCAGCCTGATCCTGACCGTTCCACACATCAAACCCCAGCACTGGCGCTATGACTTCGTCAGCGCCAAGCCGTACGTGATGATCGCCAGCAATAACAACATGGGGTGCAGCACTGAGGTGGTGTATCGCAGTTCGGCACAAGAATGGCTGGACGAAAAAACCAGCACCCACCTCACCTGTCACCTGCCCTTCGCCATCCAGGTGGTGAGCCATCAAAGCCAGCTCGATGAAATCACCGGCAATCGCCTGAGCCAGTTTTTCCGTTACTTTCAGGGTTACTACGACGACCGGGATCGGGAGTTCCGTGGCTTCGGGTTACTGCACCAGACCGACAGCGAAACCGGCTCGGGCGAAGACGAAAGCTTTACCGCGCCGGCGTTGGTCTGCACCTGGTTTCATACCGGCCAACAGATCGACATGCCTGGCGAGAGTTACTTCAACGGTGACGCCGAGGCACACCCGTTGGGCAAAACGCTGTTTTGTCGTTTTCACCCGGGCGACGAGTGTGAAGAACTCATTACGCCTGACGATGAAGCCACCGCCCACGAAATCGCCCGCGCGCTTGCCGGTAATGTGCTGCGCGTAGAAACCTATGCGGAGAATGACCCGGCCACTCCGTTCCTGGTCGAACAGTCCCGCTACATCGTCCGTGAAGTACGTGAGCGCGGTCAGCACGATCCTGACAACGTGTTGATGGTGTCGCCGCTGGAAACCATCAGCTACCACTCTGAGCGCTTCATCAATGACCCACTGATCCGCCATGTCCTTAACCTGGGGCGGGATGCATTCGGGTTGACCACCCACAGCATTACGGTCAGTTATGCCCGGCGCCTGACTGAGCTTGATGAGCCACCCTTTACCGATATCGATGAACGCAAATGGTGGAGCGACGCCCATGACCCGGCTCAACAGTCCTATTACCTGGCCGAAACCCGCGCCAGATTTATTCATCTGGTCGACCTGCAAGGCTGGAGGCTCGGCCTGCCCTATCAGCAACGTGGCAATGCGCTGGTCTTGCCCAAGGGCGCTGCACCGGCGGGCCTGAACCCCGAAGCCATTGGCTATGAGTCGTTCATTGACCTGTTCACTTGCGCCGAATGGGCGACCGGGCGGGAGCTGACCGCGCAAACAGTGCAGCGCTACCTCAACACCCAGGGGCAAACGGTGATGCCGGACGGCACCGCCGAGTTCGAGGCTTTGGCAGGCCCGCTGGAAATGGCGCAACTGAACAAGACGGCGCTGGAGGTCTACGGCAACGTTAGCCCTCCCATTGATATCCGGGAGGAACTGACGAAGATCGGTTATTTGTGTATGCCGCTGTTTCTCGGGACGGACAAAGAGGCGGATGAGGAAGAAGACACACTAAGAAATCTTTGGTCCAGCCAATACAACTTTGCCCGGTATGCAGACCTCGATCGCTTCTACCGGGTGATTGAATTCAACGACACCCCGAGCCATGGCGTGACCAAGGCGACCAGCGACGAGTACGCTTTCGCAACCCTCAGTGTCGAACTAGCGGATGGCTGCACCACTCGCGTCGAGTATGACTACCACTCACTGCAACCGCTGCGCATCATTGATGCCAACGAAAACGTTGAAGAAGCCCTTTACGATCCGTCCGGCAGTCCGCACACAACTACATTTTACGGAACAGAAAACGGCGTGCCCGCCGGCTTCCTGCGCATTAGCGACTACATCCGCCCCGAAAACCTAAGCCCGAGTGTGGCGATCGAATTCCCCAAGGAGGCGCTGCAAAATGCTGCCAGCACCTTTCGCAAGGATCTGTTCAGCTGGATGGGCAGGCTTTCTGAGACCGTGAGTCAAAAGCCCGACTGGCTCACCGACTGGATCCTGCAAGGCTACGTGCTGCCTGGCCTTCACATCCGCGCCAGCGCCCGACTGCGCCTGTCACGGCTCAAGACCCGGACGCCGGCAGAGCAAGCATTGTGGGACCTGCTGCTGAACAACCTTCGCGCGCCGGTCCACAGCGTCGTCCTGGCCGCCGACCGCTATTACTACGATGAAGAAGAGCCGCAAATCCACACCATTGTGAGTATCGTCGATGGATTCGGACGGGCCCTGCAAACCCAGCAACGGGTAGAGCCTGGAGAGGCTTATGTGGTGGAAAACGGCGAACTGGTGATCGAAAACGGCCAGCCGAAAGTGGCGCATGCCGAGCAACGCTGGCGCATCAGCGAGCGCGTGGAATACAACAACAAGGGGTTGGCGGTACGCACCTATCGCCCCTATTTCGCCAATGCCTATGGCTACATCCATGACCACTCTTTCAGGGATTTCGGCTATCACGACAAAAGTTACTACGACGTCCTCGGCCGCCTGATCAAGATCATCAACGCCAAAGGGGATGTCGCGCTGGAAATCATTCACCCCTGGTCCACCACCAGAATGGATTTCAATGACACCCATGTCGCGACGGGCGCGCAAGGGTTCAAGGCAGGCAAGCGCGAATGAACACCGTCGACTGGAAAACCCCGTCAGTGACGTCCAATGATGCCCGGGGTCTGGCGGTACGCCAGATGGCCTACTTGCGCGATGTCGCGGGCGGTACCACGCAATCCCTCATAACCCGGCAATGCTTTGACGCTCCCGGGCGGCTCGTAGAGCAACGGGACGCGCGACTGACCGACGCCCCCAAGCCCAACCTGTCGACGATTTACACCCTTGCCGGGCAACCGGCAAACGTTGACAGTGTCGACGCCGGCAGGCGCACAACCCTGAAGGGGCTGGCCGGTGAAATCCTCCAGCACTGGGATCATCGCGGCAATCATTGGCGCAGCACTTACGACAACCAATTGCGCCTGCTCACGCTTGAAGAAAGCGACCAAGACACCGTGGACGCTTATACCTACGCCACTGCACTGGCTGACCCGAGCCACAATCTTCGCGGTCAGATGATCCGACAAACCGATCCCTCTGGCGCATTGGAGCTCAGCAGCTTCAGCCTCAAGGGCCAGCCGTTGCGCGACAGTCGAACCCTCACCGAAGCCGGCACCTTCGCCAGCAGCCGAACCTACAACCCGCACGGCGCGTTGTTGACCCAGACCGATGCCGGTGATCATCAGCAACGGATGCGGTACGACATCGCCGGGCAACTGCACCAGGTTCACCTGCTGCTTGAACCCACAGGCGCCTGGCAGGCTGTTCTGGAAGCGGCCCGGTACAACGCCGCCGGCCAGATCATTGAGCAACAGGCCGGCAACACCGTGCTCAGCACCTGGACTTACGACGAGGCCGAAGCTCGTCTCGCGACGTTGACCGCTGGTGTACCGGGGCAAGCCCTGCTCCAGCACTTCGAGTACTTTTACGACCGCGTCGGTAACGCCTTGCGCATCGACGACCTCACCTTTAAACCGGTGCACTTCGCCAATCAGCTTATCGATGGCCACCGCGAATTTAGCTACAACTCGCTGTACCAGCTGACTGGCGCCACCGGCCATGACGCCACCCCAGGCTCAGACCTGCCGGGCCGCCCTCTGCCGAGTGATCCCAACAATCATCTCAACTACAAGCAAACCTACACCTACGACTCCGGCGGCAACCTGATCAAGTTGATCCATGAGCGTGCGGTGGGCGGCTACACCCAACAGATGTTCATCGACCCGAACAGCAACCGGGGCGTGCGTCATAAAGAGGGAGATCCCGCCCCAGATTTCGACAGCTTGTTCGACCGCCATGGCAACCTCCGGGCCTCGAACCCGGGACGGCCCCTGCACTGGAACAACCGCGATCAGCTGGCATCGGCGACGCTGGTTCACCGTGAAGACAGCCTCGACGATGAGGAAACGTATCGCTACAGTCAGGGCACGCGCGTCTTCAAACGCCACGAAACCCATACGCCATCGACCACGCACTTCCACCAGGTGATTTACCTGCCGGGGCTGGAAATCCGCACCCGCGACAATGGCGAAGAACTGCACGTCATTGCAGTACCCGGTGGGCGAGGCAGTGTTCGTTGCCTGCACTGGGTCAGCAAAAAACCCGACGGTATCGATCAGGATCAGTTGCGCTACAGCCTCGACGATCACTTGGGCTCCAGCGTCATGGAGCTTGATCGAAACGCCCAGTTGATCAGCCACGAAGCTTACTACCCGTTTGGCGGCACGGCGTGGCTGATGGCGGACTCGGCGCTGGAAGTCAGCTACAAGACCATTCGCTATTCGGGTAAGGAGATGGATGTCAGTGGGCTCTACTACTACGGGTTGCGGTATTACGCGCCGTGGTTGTGGAGGTGGATCAATCCGGATCCGTTGGGGGCCGTGGATGGATTGAATCTTTATCAGATGGTGGGAAACAATCCGATTAACTTTGTTGATGACATGGGTGGAGTCATAACACTCCCTCCTCAACAAAGTTCATCCACAGGATCTGTCGTTGACGGCGCAGCGAATGAATACGGCCCCCACCTCCCAGACCCTGCGACACCTCCCCCCATGCCAGTCGAGGAGTGGGGTGCATGGAGCAAGAGAATGGCTTTATCGGCCATCAACTCTCCCTTGGGATTGGCGGTACTTCCGACCGGAACTTCGAGTCCTGCTTCGCCGATCATCGTGACCGCGCTGGCGACAAACATCTCATTGTTTGCAGTACAACTGACTCAGCCTAACCCGGGCTGGTCGTTGCCCGCCACGTGGCCTCAAGCGGAAAATGGCGAGGTCCCCCCCTTTGAGGTAACCCAAGCTGTCAACCTCGCCTATGCCACAAAAGGACTGATCGCGAACCTTGCTGCACAGGTGATCGGCCCTCCGTTGGCCTTGATAGTTGGCGGCTACGTTGACCAGTTCAGGGGGACAAAAGAAAAGGCTGAAAAAAAAGCTGAAGCAAGTGCGCTGATAATCAATCTCGACGCGACCATTCTCCAGCAACAGATGTTTCCCTCAGGCGTAGTACCCGAGAACGCCCAGACCACACTCATTAATCAAGTACTCAAACTCGAAAGCTTGATAGGCAGTTCATCAAGAACAATTGATATGCTTGAGTCAATCAGAGCATTGGGGCCTCACTATGGCATGTCTGAAATAGACCCCCTCCCCGTGGTGCCGCCAACATTGTCTCGGCGATCCAGCAATGCCAGCCGTTCACAAAGTCGAATACCCGTACCCGTGTCCAGAAGTTCGAGCACCACAAGCATCTCGAGCTATAGGTCTGCCGGTTCGAACAGCTCCAGCCTCAGGTCAGTTGTTACTCGTATGTAGAGCATTGGGGGGCCCCGAACTTCTGGAGCCCCTTTTTTCTTAAGGCGGGCACGCCATGCTATGGTGCCCGCCCGACTTTCTACCTGCTAGCGCCAGCATGCTGCCGATCTCTCGTACCCTGCGTTTTTCGTTGTACACCTTGTTGATCCTGGCGGGCGCGGCGCTGGCTGCCGGTTTCGCCATGCGCCACGCCGAACGTCAGGCCCTGGTGGAAGACGCCGCGCGCGCCAATCAGCAGTTGGCGCTGTACGCCAACTCGTTGCACACCCTGATCGATCGCTACCGAGCCCTGCCCGCCGTGCTGGCGCTGGACCCGGAGTTGCGCACAGCCCTCAATGGCACGGTATCGCCTGAGCAACAGGACGCACTGAATCGCAAGCTGGAAAAAATCAACGGCGCCGCCCAGTCCTCGACCCTCGAACTGCTCGACCGCACCGGCCTCGCCGTGGCCGCCAGCAATTGGCGCTTGCCCAGCAGTTATGTCGGCCACAACTACGGCTTTCGCCCCTACTTCAGTGAGACCCGCACCCAAGGCACCGGGCGCTTTTACGCGGTGGGCGTGACCAGCGGCATTCCGGGGTACTTCCTGTCCAGCGCGGTGACTGGCGACGACGGCGAGTTTCTCGGCGCAATGGTAGTCAAACTCGAATTTCCGGAACTGGAGCGCGAATGGCGTCAGGGCAGTGACACGTTGCTGGTCAGTGACGCACGCGGGATCATCTTCATCGCCAATCAGCCGGGCTGGCGCTATCGCCTGTTGAAACCGTTGAACGACATCGATCACGCCGCGCTCAAGGCGACCCGCCAGTACGACAAACAACCGCTGACGCCGCTTGAGTTTCAATCCCTGCGCCGCTTCGACGACAACAGCGATCTGGCGCGGGTGGTCGGCCCTGACGGGGCGGCGGATTACCTGTGGGAATCGCTGCCGCTGGCCACCGAAGGCTGGACACTGCACCTGTTGCGTCGCCCGCAGGTCGCGTTCGAAGACAGTCGCAATGCCGCGCTCGCCGCTGCCGGGTTGTGGCTGGCGCTGGTGTTTCTGTTGCTGTTCCTCAATCAACGCTGGCGCCTGGCGAAAATGCGCCAGCGCAGCCGCGAGGAGCTTGAGCAACTGGTGGAAGAACGCACCCGCGACCTGCGCACCGCTCAGGACGGGCTGGTGCAATCGGCCAAACTCGCTGCGTTGGGGCAGATGTCCGCGGCGCTGGCCCATGAAATCAATCAGCCGCTGACCGCCCAGCGCATGCAGCTTGCTACTCTGCGGTTGCTGCTCGATCACGGTCGGGTCGACGACGCCTACAAGGCGCTGAAACCGGTGGATGACATGCTCACACGCATGGCCGCCCTCACCGGCCACCTGAAAACCTTCGCCCGCAAAAGCCCCAGTGGCCTGCGCGAACGGCTGGACCTGGCCGCGGTGGTCGACCAATCGCTGCAACTGCTCGA
This sequence comes from Pseudomonas sp. GW821-FHT10C09, assembly GCF_059415465.1. NCBI lineage: Bacteria > Pseudomonadati > Pseudomonadota > Gammaproteobacteria > Pseudomonadales > Pseudomonadaceae > Pseudomonas > Pseudomonas sp. GW821-FHT10C09. The sequence continues at coordinate 150,418 of NZ_JBWKNG010000002.1, read as the reverse complement.
TGCGCGTCTGCGGGATGAACAAGTCAGCACGGTGCTGCACCTGACGCGCCCGGCGTGGGTGCGCGGCGATGCGATTCGCCTGGAACAGGTGCTGATCAACCTGCTGCGCAATGCCCTCGACGCCATGCAGCACACACCCTGCAAGCGCCTGGAAATCCGCCTCGAAGCCGACGAGCAATTGTGGCGCCTGACGGTCAGTGACAACGGTGGCGGCATCGCCGAAGAACACCTGCCAAACGTGTTCGACCCGTTCTTCACCACCAAACCGGTGGGCGATGGCCTAGGCCTTGGTCTGGCGGTATCGTTTGCCATCGTTCACGAAGCGGGCGGACGCTTGAGTGCCGACAATCACGGCAACGGCGCGGTGTTCACCCTGACCTTGCCCATCGACCTGGAGACGCCTGTCCCATGCTGAATTCAGTGATGGTGGTCGACGACGAAAGCAGCATTCGCAGCGCCGTCGAACAATGGCTGAGCCTGTCGGGTTTCGAGGTGCAGTTGTTCAGTCGCGCCGATGAGTGCCTGGCGCAATTGCCCGCGCACTTTCCCGGGGTGATCCTCAGCGATGTGCGCATGCCCGGCATGACCGGGCTGGAGTTGCTGGCCGAAGTCCAGCGTCGCGATGCGGACTTGCCGGTGATTCTACTGACGGGTCACGGCGATGTGCCGATGGCGGTCGAAGCGATGCGCGATGGCGCGTATGACTTTCTCGAAAAACCCTTCAGCCCGGAAACCCTGCTGAGCAGTTTGCGCAGGGCGCTGGACAAGCGTCGGCTGGTTTTGGAAAACCGTGCCCTGCATGAGCAGGCCGACAACCGCGCCAAACTCGACGCCACCCTGCTCGGCGTGTCCCGTGGTTTGCAGACGTTGCGTCGGCAAGTGCTGGACCTGGCGGCGTTGCCGGTCAACGTGTTGATCCGCGGTGAAACCGGCAGCGGCAAAGAGCTGGTTGCCCGTTGCCTGCATGACTTCGGGCCGCGGGCCGACAAGCCGTTCGTGGCGCTTAACTGCGCGGCGATTCCCGAGCAGTTGTTCGAGGCCGAGTTGTTTGGCCATGAAAGCGGTGCGTTTACCGGCGCTACAGGGAAACGCATCGGCAAGCTCGAATATGCCGATGGCGGCACGCTGTTTCTCGACGAAATCGAAAGCATGCCCCTGGCCCAGCAGGTGAAATTGCTGCGGGTGTTGCAGGAGCAGAAGCTTGAGCGCCTTGGGTCGAACCAGAGTATTCGCGTGGATTTGCGGATCATTGCCGCGACCAAACCGGATCTGCTGGATGAAGCGCGGGCCGGGCGTTTTCGTGAGGATTTGGCGTATCGCTTGAATGTGGCCGAGTTGCGGCTGCCGCCGTTGCGTGATCGGCGCGAAGATATTCCGTTGTTGTTCGAGTCGTTTGCGCAAAATGCCGCCGAACGTTTGGGAAGGACCTTTCCACCGTTGACGGGCCCGCAGCTGAGTCATCTGCTGAGCCACGACTGGCCGGGCAATGTGCGCGAACTGGCGAACGTTGCCGAACGGCAAGTGCTGGGGTTGGGGGAGCCGGAACCGGTGGGCATCGATCCGGGGCAGTCGCTGGCAGCGCAGCAGGAAGCGTTCGAAGCGCATTGCCTGCGCGCGGCGTTGACCCGGCACAAGGGGGATGTGAAAGCAGTGCTTGAAGAGCTGCAACTGCCGCGCCGGACTTTTAATGAAAAGATGCAGCGGCATGGGTTGAGTCGGGAGATGTTCCTGACTGACAGCTGATTTTTGCAGTGGCTGGACTGGCCCCTTCGCGAGCAGGCTCGCTCCCACATTTGAACTGTACACACCCATCCACTGTGGGAGCGAGCCTGCTCGCGAAGAGGCCGGAACAGGCAACACAAATCCATGACCACATAAGCAATTTTCCGCTCACACCCAATCCAGAATAAGCGGATTTCCGCTCATCCAGCCGTCAAAACCCCTCTAAACCGCCCCTCTCCCCCCTTGGCACACCTCCTGCTATAGCCCCAGCAGGCTGCGTTTCAACGCGCTCCACAAAAACAATTAAATGAAGGATCCTTCAATGGATAACTCCAACGCCCTGCCCCTTGGGTCGGCTGCCGTGCCGGCTAAAGAAAGAACCACTGCCAGTCGCATCAAATCGATTTTCAGCGGCTCCGTCGGCAACATGGTCGAGTGGTACGACTGGTACGTCTACGCCGCCTTCTCCCTGTACTTCGCCAAGGCCTTTTTCCCCAAAGGCGACACCACCGCCCAACTGCTGAACACCGCCGCGATCTTCGCCGTGGGCTTCCTGATGCGCCCGATCGGTGGCTGGCTGATGGGCCTCTACGCCGACAAGGCCGGCCGCAAGAAAGCGCTGATGGCTTCGGTGTACCTGATGTGTTTCGGCTCGCTGCTGATCGCCCTGAGCCCGGGTTATGAAACCATTGGCATCGGCGCACCGATCCTGCTGATTTTCGCCCGTCTGCTGCAAGGCCTGTCAGTCGGTGGCGAGTACGGCACCTCGGCGACGTACCTCAGCGAGATGGCGACCAAGGATCGTCGCGGTTTCTACTCCAGCTTCCAGTACGTGACCCTGATCTCCGGCCAGCTCATCGCCCTGGCGGTGCTGATCGTGTTGCAGCAAGTGCTGACTACCGAAGAGCTGTACGCCTGGGGCTGGCGCATCCCGTTTGCCATCGGCGCGCTGTGTGCCGTGGTCGCGCTGTACCTGCGTCGTGGCATGGAAGAAACCGAGTCCTTCACCAAGAAAGAAAAGGCCAAGGAAAGCGCAATGCGCACCTTGATGCGCCACCCCAAGGAACTGATGACCGTGGTCGGCCTGACCATGGGCGGCACCCTGGCGTTCTACACCTACACCACCTACATGCAGAAATACCTGGTGAACACGGTCGGCATGAGCATCTCCGACTCGACCACTATTTCCGCGGCGACGCTGTTCCTGTTCATGTGCCTGCAACCGATCATCGGCGGGCTGTCGGATAAAGTCGGTCGTCGGCCGATCCTGATTGCCTTCGGCATTCTGGGCACGCTGTTCACCGTGCCGATCCTGACCACGCTGCACACCGTTCAAACCTGGTGGGGCGCGTTCTTCCTGATCATGGCGGCGCTGATCATCGTCAGCGGCTACACCTCGATCAATGCCGTGGTGAAGGCCGAACTGTTCCCGACTGAAATTCGTGCACTGGGGGTTGGCTTGCCTTACGCCCTGACGGTGTCGATCTTCGGCGGTACGGCGGAATACATCGCGCTGTGGTTCAAGAGCATTGGCATGGAAACCGGGTATTACTGGTATGTGACGGCGTGTATTGCGGTGTCGTTGCTGGTGTATGTGACCATGAAAGACACCCGCAAGCATTCGCGGATCGAGACTGACTGATCGCTGGATTGAGGGTGGCTTTACTGGCCTCTTCGCGAGCAGGCTCGCTCCCACACTGACCGGGTTCTTTCATGAGAATGCGGTCAAATGTGGGAGCGAGCCTGCTCGCGAAGGCCGCACCTCGGTTCTGTGCACCCATTCATCACTTGATGAAAAATCTGTCACTCAAGGCAGCCAATCGATTAATCACCGGTTAATGCACTCCGCCGACCCTGAAGGTGTCTGACTCATCCACCTTTGGAGTGACCGTCATGAAAATCCGTCTGTTCCTGCTCCTGATGCTTTCCGTACTGGCCGCTAACACGTTCGCCGCCGATGGCTATGACAAAACCGGCTCGGCGTCCTACGAGCACGGCGCCAGCGCCTCCATCGAACGCACCCACTCTGACAGCTACGCCGCTGACGGTTTCGACAAAACCGGCACCGCCGAAGCGATCGGCTGATCACGCCAGCAAAACCCAACACAAAACCCTGTGGGAGCGAGCAGGCTCGCCCACATTGGAATCTCATTGCTGGAAATTATTGGCTCGGCCTTGCACCATGGTCGTCTCACGAGAGCTCCTGGAATGAACCTCATGCCCGACGACATCCACTATTACGAACCCGCCAACGGCCACGGCCTGCCCCACGATCCGTTCAACGCCATCGTCGGCCCGCGCCCTATCGGCTGGATTTCCTCGCAGGATGCCAACGGCCGCTTGAACCTGGCGCCGTACAGTTTCTTCAACGCGTTCAACTACATTCCGCCGATCATTGGTTTTTCCAGTATCGGGCGCAAAGACAGCCTGAATAACATCGAACAGACCGGCGAGTTCGCCTGGAACCTCGCCACTCGCCCGTTGGCCGAGCAGATAAACCAGAGCTGTGCGATGGTCGGGCCAGAAGTGAATGAATTCGAGTTGTCCGGGTTAACCCCCGCCGCCTCGACAATCATTCAGGTGCCACGGGTCGCGGAAAGCCCGGTGTCCTTCGAATGCAAGGTCACTCAGATCATCCAGTTGCAACGCGCGGACGGGAATGTGGTGCCGAGCTGGCTGATTCTCGGCGAAGTGGTCGCCGTGCATATTGCCAAATGGCTGTTGAAGGATGGCGTCTACGACACCGCCGCGGCAGAACCGCTTCTGCGCGGCGGCGGGCCAGCGGACTATTTTCAGCTGGGGCCAGAGGCGTTGTTCAAGATGTATCGCCCGGGGGCGAAGAGGTAACTCACCACAGCAGGTCGGTGTTTTCCTTGACGTCCTTGAGGCGGGTCAGCTCTTTGGCGGCGGCCAGATCGGCCTCGTTGGCTGTCTTGAAGATCTGGTCTTCGAGGACTTTGTGGAAACGCGGTGCGCCCGCACCACCCAGGGCTTTGACGGCGATGGCGGCGTGGTATCCACCCTCACCCGGTACTACTGCGGAAACGGCTTCGAAGTGTTCAAAGGCTTTACGTGCCATGTCGCGGATCCTGGCTGGTTGAGAATGCGCTCATTAAACCCTCAACCCGCCATTTTGTGTACCCACGACTGGGTCTGCCCCAGCGCCTGGGCGGCCGACACTTCCTTGAAGGTGTGGAAATCCAGGCTGTTGACCACCAGGTCCTGCACCAACTCGGCAAACACTTCCATCGCCGGGGTGCTGAAGTACGCGGTCATGGCCTGCTGGTTGATCCAGAAACCGGACACCAGCCACAACTCGGCATCGCACTGCGATTGTTGCAGGCTAAAGCTCAGGCAACCCGGTGCATTGCGCGTCGGCTCGATCAGGGCGCTCAGGCGCGCACCGAGTTCCACCGAACGCCCGGCGTGGGCACGGACAAAAGCCATATGACTGACGGGGATCTGCGTAGACATGTTCAACCCTCCCAGGTACTCGAGTGGCAGCCGTGGGACGGGCTGCGACAGGATCAAAGGTTAATCGCGCACCCGCCAGCGCGGTTAGTCAATTCCTGCCGGCTTGTTGCACAATCCTGCGCGGGTCGCAAAAAACCCGCATCACCCGGCACAGGGCTTTCAGGTCAATGAAACAGGGCTTTCAAGCAAGTTTTGCGGGGGCTGCCCAATGCTAGAGGCGCCGTTAAATCACCCCGTGCAGAATCAGGCAAGGTTGAGGCAGGATGTGTCTACCGCTTCGTCTTGCACAAACATAAGCTGAGCCCATTACTCAAGCCCCTCCGAGGATGCCTTGCATGTCGTCACTCGATCATTTTCAAGCCCCGCTGGATGCCGAGATGGAGAAACAGCGCGCGGAACTGGCCGCTATCATCCGTCGCTATACAACGGATGATGGCAATTATGAGACCGCCGTCGGCTCACTGTTCATGGCCAAACACAGCAAGTCCCACGACTTCGCCCCGGTGCTCGCGCAACCGGCCTTGTGCATCATGGCGCAGGGGCGCAAAGAGGTGCGGCTGGCGGACGAATACTTCAATTACGACCCGCTGCATTACCTGGTGGTCTCGGTCTCGATGCCCCTGAGCGGACGGATCGTCAACGTCACCTCTGAAGAACCGATCCTCTCAGTGCGGCTGGACATCGACCCTGCGGAAATCACTGCGCTGATTGCCGATGCCGGACCTTTAGGTGTGCCGACCCGCCCCACCGGCCGTGGCCTGTATGTCGAGCGGGTCGACAGCGCCATGCTCGACGCTGTGCTGCGTCTGGCACGTTTGCTCGACACGCCAAAAGACATCGCCATGCTCGCGCCGCTGATTCGTCGGGAAATTCTTTATCGGTTGTTGCGCAGCCCGCAGGGGCATCGGTTGTATGAGATTGCGATCGCCAACAGCCAGAGCCACCGCATCAGCCAGGCGATCCAATGGCTGAACGGCAACTATGAGCAGCCGCTGCGGATTGATGATCTGGCGAAGGAAGTGAACCTGAGCGTGTCGACGTTGCATCACCGGTTCAAGGCGATGACGGCCATGAGTCCGTTGCAGTATCAGAAGCAGCTGCGGTTGCAGGAAGCGCGGCGGTTGATGCTGGCTGAGGGATTGGAGGCTTCAGCGGCGGGGTATCGGGTGGGGTATGAAAGCCCTTCGCAGTTCAGCCGCGAATACAGCCGGCTGTTTGGGGCGCCGCCGTTAAGGGATTTGGCGCGGTTGCGGTTGTCGGTTTGATCTGATTTTTGTGCTGGCTTTGCCGGCCCTTTCGCGAGCAGGCTCGCTCCCACAATGGACCGGTGTACACCAGAACCCTGTGGGAGCGAGCCTGCTCGCGAAGGGGCCAGTCAGTCAGGCACCGAGTACGCGGCAAGCCTCAGCCGGCAACGTCACCGACACCGGGTTGCCAATGCTCAACCCAAACCCCTGGCACGGCGTGCTCAGCGCCGTAAACGACACCCCGGAACACTCCACGGTGGTTTCAATCGTCGCGCCGATATCACGCACGAACGTCACCGTGCCCAGCAAACGATTCCCCGCCGTTGCCTGCGGGTGCGACAGTTGCAGGTCTTCCGGGCGAATCAGCATTTTCACTTTCTCGCCGACCACAATGCTGCTGCAGATCGGCACTTCCAGTGCATCGCCACCCGGCAAACCGACCTTGCCATTGCCCAGCGCCGTGGCCGGGAAGATGTTGCCGGAACCGATAAAGTCCGCGACAAATTCGTTGGCCGGGTGGCGGTAGATCTCAATCGGCGTGCCGACTTGCTGCACACGGTGTTCACCCAATACCACGACGATATCGGCCATGGTCATCGCCTCACGCTGATCGTGGGTCACCATGATCGTGGTGATGTTCAGGCGCTGTTGCAGCTGACGGATTTCCACCTGCATCGATTCGCGCAGCTTGGCGTCCAGCGCTGACAGCGGCTCATCCAGCAGCAGGATTTTTGGTCGCGAAGCAATCGCCCGGGCAATCGCCACGCGCTGACGCTGACCGCCGGAGAGTTTGGCCACCGGGCGATCAATCATTTCCTGCAGCTGGATCAGCTCCAGCAATTCCACCACCCGCGCCTGCTGATCAGCCTTGCTGACGCCACGCAGTTTCAGTGGATAAGCGATGTTCTCCCCCACGGTCATGTGCGGGAACAAGGCCAGTGATTGAAACACCATGCCGAAATTGCGCTGATGCGCCGGGGTGTGGCCGATGTCCTCACCGTCCAGGCGAATCTCGCCGCCGGTGAGGGTTTCGAGGCCGGCGATCATCCGCAGCAACGTGGTTTTACCGCAGCCCGACGGGCCGAGAAAACACACCAGTTTGCCCTCGGGCAAATGCAGGTTTACATCCTTTACCGCGCAGGCCGAGCCGTAGTGTTTCTCGACGTTTTCCAGAATCAGACCAGACATGTGAATCACCTCAAGAATCAGAACGAAACGCCACCTTCACCGACCAGTTTTTCGAGCGCCCAAATCAGGACAAAGTCGATCAACACAATCAGCACGGCAAACGAGAAAACGGTAGGGTCGAGCGAAGACACGGTGCGGCTGTACATCCAGATCGGCACGGTCATGACGTCGATGGTGTAGAGGAAGTAGGTCACGGTGAATTCGTTGAACGAGACGATGAACGCCAGCAGCGCACCCGCCAGAATCCCCGATTTCATCAACGGCACCACCACATCGACAATCGCCCGGGTCGGCGAAGCACCGAGCATTTGCGCGGCCTCCTCGACTTCGCTACCGATGGACAGCATCGCCGCGGTGCAGTTTTTCACCACGAACGGCAACGCCAGGATCACGTGGGCAATCACCAGTCGCGAGGTGGTCATCTGGAACGGCAGGCTGTCGAACACCAGCAGCAACGCAAGGCCCAACACCACCATCGGAAACACCAACGGCAGCGACATCAGTTGCAACGCCACGGCTTTGCCACGGAACTCGCAACGGGTCAGCGCGTAAGACGCCGGCACCGCGATGATCGTGGCGAAAACCATGGTCAGGCACGCGACCATCAGGCTGGTGGTCATGGCCTTGCCCAGGCTCAGCACGTCGTTGCCGTCCGGCGAGACGAAGGTGTGCCAGGCCGCTTTGTACCATTGCAGGCTGTAGCTGCTCGGCGGAAAGTCGAGGTTCGACGAACCGCTGAACGACATCACGATCATGGTCAGGATCGGCAACACCGCCAGCAACAGGATGAAGCCCGAGAGGATGCCGGCGAACTTGCCGGTTTCGCCCGGCAGCAGCCCATAACGTTTCTTGGTCAGGGTACTCATTGCGAAGCCTCCAGCATGCGCCGACGGCGGCCAGTGATGTATTCGGACAAAGTCATGATCGCGAGCGTGGTGACAATCAGCACCACACCGGCAGCGGAGGCCGCGGGCCAGTTCATCAGCGGGGCGATCTGGTCATGGACCATCACCGCCAGCATCGGCACGCGTCGACCACCGAGCAGCAACGGCACCACGAAGCTGCTGGCGTTGTAGGCGAACACCAACGTCGCGCCGGTGATGATCCCGGGCATGCTCATCGGCAACACCACCTGGCGGAACACCTGGAAGCGACTGGCGCCCAGGGTCGCGGCGGCTTCTTCGTAAGTACGGGCGACGCCGCGCATGGCGCTGGCGATTGGCAACACCGCGAGTGGGAACGCGGTTTGCACCAGGCCCATCAATACGCCGTTCTGGTTGTAGAGCAGCATGATCGGGCGCTTGATCAGACCAAGGCCCATCAACGCCTGATTGAGCATGCCGCCCGGGCCGAGGATCACCAGCCAGCCGTAGCTTTGCAGCAGCAGGTTGACCAGCAACGGCAACAGCACCGCAGCAAGGAACACCCGGCGCACGAACGGTGAGCTCAGTCGCGACATGGTGTAGGCCACCGGGATCGCCAGGACTACGGCGATCACTGCACTGATCAGTGCCAGACGCAGGGTCAGCAGCAAGGATTTGAGGTAATACGGTTCGAGCAATTGGGCGTAACTGGCCAGGCTGAACCCGGTCCATTCCGCGCCCTTGGTGCCCACACTCATGCGCAGGACCAGCAGGCTGGCGGCGATCAGCACACCCAGAAACAGCATCGACGGCGACAGGAAAAACCAGGCGCGGGTCGTCGGCGAAACACCCCGTTGCGCACGCTCGGGGGCGACACTTACCGGATGAGTCAGAGGTTGGTGTTCCATAGCAAGGGTCTCGTCAATGGAAAGCAGCTGACAAACACAGTCCTTGAACCACCCTGCTCCCCTTGTGGGAGCGAGCCTGCTCGCGAAAGCGGTGTGTCAGTCACATCGATGCTGGATGTGCCGACGCATTCGCGAGCAGGCTCGCTCCCACAGGGGGGGGCAGTGTTCTAAAGACTTTTGGTTGTCACTCAATCAGGAAGAAAAGATTTCCGTGTAGCGACGAATCCATTGGTCATGCACGGTGGCCAGGAAGGCGTTGTCGTGCATGATCGCCTTCTCGGCAATCTGCTCTGGCGTGAGGATGAACGGGCTCTTGCGCGCTTCGGCGGAGATGATCGCCTTGGCGTTGACCGGGCCGTTGTAGATGTCTTCAGCCATCTTGCCCTGCACCAGCGGGTCCAGAGAGTGGTTGATGAAGGCGTACGCCATGTCGGTGTCGCCCGGACGGTTCTTCGGCATGACCGATTGCATCAAGTCGGTGTAGAAACCTTCCTTCATGCCGAAGGTTGCGCTCAAGCCGTAGGCCGGGTCGCGGATCTGTTTCGGGAAGAATGCCGGTGCGTACAGGCCGCCCATGTCCAGGGAACCGGTGCGGAACAACTCGGCGATCTGGTTCGGGTTTTCACCCAGGGTGACCACGCGGTCTTTCAGCTCGGCGAGTTTCTTGAAGCCCGGCTCAATGTTGTGTTCGTCACCACCGGCCAGTTTGGCGGCGATGATGATCAGGTCCATGGCCTCGGTCCAGTTCGGCGGCGGCAGGAAGATGTTCGGTGCCAGCTCCGGGTCCCAGAGGGCAGCATAGCTAGTCGGCGCTTCTTTCTGGGTGCGGGTGCTGTAGACGAGGCTGTTGCACCAGAGCAGGTAACCGATGCCGTGGCCATTGGCGCCGGTGCGGTATTTTTCCGGTACGTCGACCAGGTTCGGGATGCGGTTGAGGTCGGGTTTTTCCAGCAGGTTGGCGGCGGCCAGACCTTCGGCGCCGACGCCGGCCAGGGTGATGATGTCGTACTGCGGACGATCACCGCCGGCCTTGAGTTTGGCGACCATTTCCGAGGTACTGCCGGTGCGGTCGGCGATGACTTTGCAGCCGTACTTGTCTTCGAAGGTCGCGGCGATGTTGCGCAGGGCTGCCAGGCCAGTGTCATCGGACCAGGTCAGCAAACGCAGGGTCTTGCCGGCAAAGCGTGTGTCGCTGGCATTGGCCTTGATGAACGGCATGCTCATGGCGGCCGCAGCTACCGAGGCTACGCCCACGGTCTTGATGAATTGACGTCTGTTCAGATCATGTTCGCCCATTACGGACTCCCTTTGTTTTTGTAGGTATAAGGCAGGTCGAAACTGTTGCATCCGCGCGACCGGACCAGCATTAGCCCCCGTATTTTCGGGGGTTTGGCTGAGCCAGCAAGTTCATCCTGAGGTCGTGTAAAACACCTGACTATCGATAAAAACTCATCGAAGCCATGACGCCAGCGCATGCCTCCTTTCGAGGCATGCGCTCACCTTTTTCGTGCCCTCAGACGGCCCGAATCACGTGTTTGATTTCCTGGAACGCCTGCAAGCCCCAAGGCCCTAACTCGCGGCCGATGCTGCTTTGCTTGTAGCCGCCCCACGCGGTTTGCGGAAAGATCACCTGCGGCGCGTTGATCCACACAAGGCCCGCCTGCAAGGCGTTGGCGACCCGATCAGCGGCCTCGGCATTGCGCGTGACCACGCTGGCCACCAGGCCGAACTGGCTGTCGTTGGCCAGGGCAATCGCCTCGGCTTCGGTGGCAAAACTGCGCACGCAGATCACCGGGCCAAAAATCTCTTCACACCACAGCGCACTGTCGAGGGGCACTTCGGTGAAGATTGTCGGCTGCAAAAAATAACCGCGCGGCAGGTCGGCTGGACGATTGCCACCACAGATCAGCTTGGCGCCGGCACTCAAACCACGATCGATGTGGCCCAGTACACGCTGGTATTGCGCCTGATTGACCAGTGCGCCCATCTCCACCGCCGGGTCGAACGGGTCGGCCACGCGAATGGCTTCGGCGCGCGCCTTCAGGCGCAACAGGAATTCATCCGCCAGTTCATCGGCGACCAGCACGCGGCTGGTGGCGGAACACATTTGCCCTGCGTTGAAGAAACCACCGCCACAGGCCACTTCTACTGCCAGATCAAGGTCGGCATCGGCCAGCACCAGCAGCGACGATTTACCGCCCAGTTCCAGGCTCACGCCTTTGACGGTTTCCGCCGCGCGTTGCATGACCTGCACGCCCACCGCGTTGCTGCCGGTGAAGGAGATCTTGGCGATGCGCGAATCCGCCGACAGCGGCGCGCCAACGGCCAGACCGGTGCCGCACACCAGGTTGAAGACGCCGGCTGGCAAACCGGCGTCAGCGATGATCGACGCCAGCTCCAGTTCCGGCAGCGGGGTCACTTCAGAAGGCTTCAGCACCACGCAGCAACCGGCAGCCAGGGCCGGGGCGAGTTTCCACGCGGTGGTGACCATCGGGAAATTCCACGGCACGATCAGGCCGACCACACCGGCCGGTTCGCGGCGCAGGCGCGCGCTGAAATCGTCGCTAGGCAATTCAACGGCGCTGTCTTGTTTAGCGTCGAGGCCTTCGGCCAGACCGGCGTAATACTCGAACGTAGCGATCACGTCGTCGACATCGATGGCCGCTTCGAACAACGGCTTGCCATTGTTGCTCGACTGCACATGCATCAACTGTTCGCGACCGGCCTGCACGCCCACGGCGATTTTGCGCAGGATCGCGCCGCGCTCGGCACCGCTGGTTTTCGACCAGTCGGCAAACGCAGCGGTCGCCGCGCTCACCGCGTGATCGACAGACTGTGCATCGCCGCCATTGACGGTGGTCAACAAGGCTTCGGTCGCCGGGTTGATCACGCGCAAGTGTTCGTTGCCGGCCGACCATTGGCCGTTGATGAACAGACCGTCGAGCGTGGTTGGAAAACTCATTTCGACACCGCCTTCATCCACTGGGTCTGATCGATTTCAATCAGGGACGGGCCTTGGCGATCCGCCGCAGCACGCAGTGCGGTGCGCAGTTGCTCGACGCCGCTGATGGCTTCCGCCGCGCAGCCCAAGGCCTTGGCCACGCCGATGAAGTCCGGGGTGTAGATGTCCACGCCGACTGGCTCGATGGCGCGGTTGACCATGTATTTCTTGATCTCTTCGTAGCCCTGGTTATTCCACAGCAGCACGATCACCGGGGTGCGCGCTTCAACGGCGCTGGCCAGTTCCGGCAGGGTGAATTGCAGGCCGCCGTCACCGATCAGGCACACCACCGGAGGACGCGAACCGCCCTCGACGCTGCCACCGAGCCAGGCGCCAATCGCTGCCGGCAAGGCGTAACCCAAGGTGCCGTAACCGGTGGACGAGTTGAACCAGCGACGCGGGCGCTCGGGGTTGAAGGTCAGGTTGCCGGTGTAGACAGGTTGGGTCGAATCGCCGACAAACACCGCGTCTGGCAGCTCGTGCAGCACGGTCTCGAGGAAGCGCGTTTGCGCCAGTGTCGGGGCATCCCAGCCCTCGTTCAGTTCTTCACGCAAACGAGCGGCACGCACCTGGCCCCAATCGTTGCGGCGCTCGGCCAGCGACTTGTGGGACAGCGCGCTGAGCAAGGCCTGGGCGGCGTTGCGCGAGTCGGACACCAGCGCCACGTGCGGCGGGTAGTTGCGCACGGTCTGGTCCGGGTCGATGTCCACGCGCAACAGTTGGCCCGGAATTTCGAAACCACCGGCGAAGGTGACGTCGTAGTCGGTCTCGGCCAGCTCGGTGCCGATCGCCAATACCACGTCGGCTTCGGCCACCAGAGCGCGGGTCGCGACCAGGCTTTGGGTCGAGCCGATCAGCAGCGGGTGATTGGATTCGAGCATGCCTTTGGCGTTGATGGTCAGGGCCACCGGCGCATCAAGCAATTCAGCGAGTTCAGTCAATTCGGCAGCGGCATCGATGGCACCGCCACCGGCGAGAATCAGCGGACGCTTGGCGCCGGCCAGCAACTCGGTCATACGCGAAACGGCGGATGGCGATGCACCGGCGCGGTCGATGTTCACCGGTACGCTGGTCAGCAGGTCATCGGCTTCTTCAACCAGTACGTCCAACGGAATTTCGATGTGCACCGGACGCGGACGGCCGGCCTGGAACAGCGCAAAGGCACGGGCCAGCACGCCCGGCAATTCGGCGGCCGACATCAAGGTGTGGGAGAACGCCGCGACACCGGCGACCAATGCGCCCTGGTTCGGCAGTTCATGCAACTTGCCGCGACCGCCGCCCAACTGGCTGCGCGATTGCACGCTGGAGATCACCAGCATCGGGATCGAATCGGCGTAAGCCTGACCCATCGCCGTGGTGATGTTGGTCATGCCTGGGCCGGTGATGATGAAGCACACACCCGGTTTGCCGCTGGTGCGTGCATAACCGTCGGCCATGAAACCGGCGCCCTGTTCGTGACGCGGAGTGACGTGGTTGATGCTCGAACGGGCCAGCCCGCGATACAGCTCCACGGTATGAACCCCGGGAATGCCGAACACCTGCTCAACCCCGTAATCTTCGAGTAACTTGACCAATACTTCGCCGCACGTCGCCATTGTGTTTTGCCCTTCTTGTTCGTTTGAGACGCCGGGCCTGCGCAGTGTTTATGATGAGTGGGCAGGTCCAGGGATGGCCTCATTGGAACGGGCGACACGTAGCCGCAACAATGGATAAAAAGTCATACTAGCCATGTCCTCACGTCATACCTTGGATCCCAATGAAACGACTGCCTCCCCTGCCGGCGCTGCACACTTTTCTGATTACCGCGCAGTGCTGCAACTTCACCCGGGCCGCCGAACAGCTGCACATCACCCAAGGCGCGGTGAGCCGGCAGATCGCCGGGCTGGAAGATCACCTCGGTTATGAGCTGTTCATCCGCCAGGCTCGCGGCCTCGACCTGACGGCCGAAGGGCGGGAATGGCTGCCACGGGTGCAGCAGATTTTCGGCTTGATCGATGAGGCCGTGGAGCAGATCGGCGAGAAGCGCGAAACCTTGCAACTCAAGGCGCCCACCTGCGTGATGCGCTGGCTGTTGCCGCGTCTTTTGCAGTGGCAACGGGAGCGTCCGGACGTGCCGGTGGAACTGACCACTACGGTCAAGCACGGTGTGGATTTTCACCGTGAGCAGTTCGATGCGGCAGTGATGTACGGCGTGCCACCGGACAGCACGTTGGCGTCGCAACGCCTGTTCGAAGAAATATTGACGCCGGTCTGTTCCAAACCGCTGCTTGAAGGCCCGGTGCCGTTGCAGACCCCGGAAGACCTTCAGCGGCACATGCTGCTGCACCCCACCCGTGATGAGCGGGACTGGAAAGCCTGGCTGGCCACGGCCAATGTTCACTTGAGCAATGTCGGCAAGGGCCAGCATTTCGAAACGCTGGATTTGGCAATGTCGATGGCGTCACAGGGGACGGGGGTGGCGATTGGCGACTGGTCGTTGATTGGCGATGACTTGAGCGCCGGACGGCTGGTGATGCCGTTTGAATTGAAGGTGAAGACCGGGCTGGCGTATTACCTGGTTTTGCCGCACAAGCCGGCACCTTCGCCGAAGTTGCAGGAATTGTTGGGGTGGCTGGTAGAGCAGGCTCAAGCGCGCTAAACCCCTAAAATCTTGATGCGGTCCCCTGTGGGAGCGATCTGAGGCGAGGGGGCAAGCCCCCTCGCCACAGCTCGCTCCCACAAGGGTTCAGTGCGTCAGTAGCCTACTGCGAACCGCTGGCGGGAGTGCTTCGGCACTTCCACTTCATCGATCAGCGCAATCGCATAATCGGCAAACGTGATCCAACTGCGCCCTTCTCGGCTCACCAGCAAATCGTCCTGGCCGATCCGGAACACACCCGTGCGTTCACCTTCGACAAACTCCGCCGACGGTGACAGGAAGGTCCAGTCCAGGTCCTTTTCCTGACGCAGGTTCTCAAGGAACACAGCACCGGCACCCGCCTCGGCTTTGTACGCCTCGGGAAAGCCCTCGCTGTCGATGACGCGGGTTCCATCCGGCAACAACAAGGAGCCGGCACCGCCGACCACCAGCAGGCGTTTCACCCCGGCCTTTTTCACCGGCCCGATCACGGCAGCGGCGGGCAGCGTCGAGAAATGCGCGGCGCTGATGACCACGTCATGACCCGCCACAGCGGCTTGCAACGCTTCGCCATCAAGGGCATCGACATTCTTGCTGACCACACCGGCACGCTGGCCGATCTTCGACGTGTCGCGGGCAATGGCGGTGACGCTGTGACCACGACGCAGGGCTTCTTCCAGCAATTGGCTGCCGGCGCGGCCAGTGGCCCCGATGATTGCGATTTTGCTCATGACGTTCTCCAGTTGGATACAGCTGTGGTGCGCTGATTGTTTGACCAGTGAAACTTTTGTGGCGAGGGAGCTTGCTCCCTCGCCACAGGCATCCGTTATCCCGCTACCTCATTCACCCCACTTCATTTCGCCCTTGGCGACTTTGGCGCTCAGCTCCAGCGAGCTTTCTTCGCCCAGTGTCGGGAAGCGTTTTTTCATCGCGGCGATCAGTGCGGTGGAATCCTTGGCCTTGGCGGTCTCTTCGTCGAACGCCTTGATGTAATCCGCGGTGAACCGCACAGCCGCCAACGAGCGGGCGCTGTCACCGAGGTAATGACCCGGCACGATCGTGTTCGGTTTCAAGGTTTCGATGGAGTGCAGCGTAGTCAACCAATCGGCGTGGGACTGCGGGGTTTGCGTGTCGGCCATCCAGACGTGAATGTTTTCTGCCACGACCACCCCACCGACGACCGCTTTGATCGACGGAATCCAGACGAAGGTGCGATCCGGCTGCTTGCCGTCCAGTCCCACCACCTGCAATTTCTGACCTTCCAGTATCAGGCTGTCGCCCTTGAGCACCTGCGGCACGATGGTTTTCGCCGGCACGTCCGCGCCCATTTTCGGGCCCCAGAACGCCAGTTTGCCGTCGACGGTGTGCTTGATGTGGTCCACGGTCGGCTGCGAGGCCAGCACTTTGGCGTTGGGGAACGCGGCAGTCAGGGTGTCGAGGCCGAAGTAGTAATCCGGGTCGCCGTGGCTGATGTAGATAGTGGTCAGTTGCTTGCCGCTGGCGCGGATTTTCTCGACCACTTGTTCGGCTTGGGATTTGCCGAACTGCGCATCCACCAGAATCGCTTCTTTCTCACCGCTGACCAGCACCGACGTCACCGGGAAAATCGCCTTGTCGCCGGGGTTGTAGACATCCAGGGTCAAGGTCGAGGCCGCCGCTGCATGGGCCGCGAAACCGAGGGCGGCGCTGGCCAGCAAAATACGCTTGAGGGTGGTGAAACCGATCATCTGTTGCTCCGTAATCCGAATGCCGTGCTTGGCGATGGGAGGGAGCTTAGTTGCATGACTCAGTACAAAAAATGCGATGCTTGAACATAGTTTGTTTCTGAAAGCGGGCAAATCATGGATCGTCTTCAAGCAATGCGCGTATTCGTCACGGTCGTCGACCTCGGCAGCCAGTCGGCCGCCGCCGATCATCTGGACCTGTCACGGCCGGTGGTTTCACGCTATCTGGCGGAACTGGAGGACTGGATCGGCGCCCGGCTGATGCACCGCACGACCCGCAAATTGAGCCTGACCGCTGCCGGCACCGAGATGCTGCCCCGCTGTCGGCAGATGCTCGAGTTGTCCAACGACATGCAAGCCGCCGTCAGCGAGCCGGACGATGCACCGCGTGGGTTGCTGCGCATCAGCGTCAGCACTTCGTTTGGCCAGGCACAACTGGCGGACGCCATGGCGGCTTACGTCAAACGTTACCCCGGCGTCAGCATTGATCTGCAAATGCTCGACCGCACCGTGAACCTGGTGGATGAGCGCATCGATCTGGCGATCCGCACCAGCAACGACCTGGACCCGAACCTGATCGCCCGACGGCTGACGGTGTGTCGCTCGGTAATCTGCGCCTCCCCTGCCTACCTGCGCGAACATCCGGTGCCGCAGCGGGTGGAGGACCTGAGCCAGCACAATTGCCTGACCCACTCCTACTTCGGCAAAAGCCTTTGGCATTTCGAGGAGGACGGCGAACCGGTCTCGGTGCCGGTACAGGGCAACATCAGCGCCAACGAAGCCAGCACCTTGCTGCGCGCAACCATCGCCGGCGCGGGGGTGGCGATGCTGCCGAGCTATCAGGCGGGTGTGCATATCCACAGCGGCGAACTGATCCGCCTGCTACCCCAGGCCGAACCCCGGCAGATGAACATCTACGCGGTGTATGCGTCACGCAAACACATGCCGGCCGCGCTGCGCAGCGTGCTGGATTTCCTTGTTTTAAGGTTCCCGGAAGAACCGGAGTGGGATATCGGCCTGTAACTCGCCGCAACACCGCTCCCACAGTGGGACCATCAGTGTTCTGAATATCGGGGTAGATACGATGCCGCTTTAGTGGCAACTCACCGGCGCTGACCTATGCTCAAAGTAATACCCAAGGGTATTTCGTTCAGAGGTCTACGCCATGAACATCAAAACAAGAAGATACCTCACCATTTTCATCACCTGCGCGGTGACGCTGGCGCTGTATGGCACCGCGGCCTGGCGGGTCGAGCAGGCACGGCAACTGCCCCGTGAGTTTGCGAGCTGTAACTTCGAACGCTGCATCCCCCACAACGCGACCCTCAACGCCCTGCGTTGACGAAGGGGATCAGGCCTCGCTGTCCTGATCGGCCTTCAAGCGGTCGCGAAACGCCTTGGGCGAAATCCCCACGCGACGCCGGAACAGGCGCGTGAAGTTGGTCGGATCGGAAAAACCCAACACGTCGGACATTTCGTAAATGGTCATGCTGGTGTAGGTCAGCAACCGCTTGGCCTCCAGCAATTGCCGTTCGTGCATGATCTGCAACGCCGGCTGTCCCGCCAGTTCACGGCACGTGCCGTTGAGGTGGGACACGGAAATCCCCAGCCGATGCGCCAGGTCTTCGACCTTGACGTGCTGGCGGTAAGTCTCTTCCACCAGCTGGATAAACCCGTTGAGGTATTCCCGGGCACGCTGCGGACGCTGGCTGGCGCTGCGACGTGAAATCACCTGCCGACTGACCCAGACCATGATCACGCTGACCAGTGAATGCATGAGCATTTCACGCGCCGGTTGGTGACCGGTGTATTCGTCTTGCAGCGCTGAAAACAGGCTGTTGAGGTAGTCGCCGTCCTTGCCCGCCGGGTAGCTTTCGGCCTGGGCCAGGGCATTCACCGAGTTACCCAGTTGCGCTTGCAGATGGGCGATCAGCGGCGCGGCGAGGGTCAAGACGAACCCTTCGACGTCTTCGGAGAATCGATAACCGTGCACCGACAACGGCGGCAGGATCAGCACGGTCGGCTCGGTCAGTTGCGTGCGTTTACCTTCGATCTCAAGCTCTGCCTGACCTTTGAAGACGAAGAGTAACTGGCACAAATCGGCGTGACGGTGGGGTTTGATTTCCCATTGGTGTTCGCGGCTGCGTTTGGAAATGGTTTCGCAGTGCAGCAAGTCGGGGGTCGGCCAATCCAGGCTTTCACCGTAGAGCTTGAACACTGGAATCGAAGGCAGGTCAGGCTTGTTCATCACTTCAATCCAGGCCTCGGGGGGTTACGGGCGATAATCGCACCGATTGGCAGAAAGAACAGGTATCGGCTCAGTTTTCACCTTCAATTGACAGACTCGCAAGGGAAAAATGCAAGCACTCGATCCATAAAAATAATTCACCGGCCGTGGTCGCGTGGAGCTTGCGAGTCCTAACAACAATGAAAACGCTGAAAACTCAAATCGCCATCATTGGCGCCGGTCCTGCCGGTTTACTGCTCGGCCAATTGCTGCACAACGCCGGCATCGACACCCTCATTCTTGAACGCCAGAGCCCGGATTATGTGCTCGGGCGAATCCGTGCCGGGGTCCTTGAACAAGGCATGGTAGAGCTGTTGCGTCAGGCCGGCGTAGGTCAGCGCATGGACGCCGAAGGCCTGGTGCACACCGGCTTCGAACTGGCACTCGATGGCCGTCAGGTGCACATCGATCTGCAGGCATTGACCGGTGGCAAAACCGTGATGGTGTATGGCCAGACCGAAGTCACCCGCGACCTGATGGCCGCTCGTCGGGAGGCCGGCGCGCAGACGATTTACGACGCCGTCAACGTCATGCCGCACGGGATGAAAAGCGCAGAACCTTTCGTCACCTTTGAAAAGGACGGCGAGACGTATCGCCTCGACTGCGACTACATCGCCGGGTGCGACGGTTTCCACGGTGTGGCGCGCCAATCGATCCCCGACGACTGCCTTAAGGTGTTCGAGCGGGTCTATCCGTTTGGCTGGCTCGGCATCCTCGCCGACACGCCGCCGGTGCACGAAGAGCTGGTGTACGCTCGCCACGAGCGCGGTTTTGCGTTGTGCAGCATGCGCTCGGCGACGCGTACCCGGTATTACCTTCAGGTGCCGGCCGACGACCAGGTGCAGGACTGGTCGGATCAGCGTTTCTGGGATGAGCTGAAATTGCGCCTGCCGCCAGCGTTGGCAGCGTCGTTGGTCACCGGCCCGTCCATCGAAAAAAGCATCGCGCCGTTGCGCAGTTTTGTCGTTGAACCGATGCAGTTCGGGCGGATGTTCCTGGTCGGCGATGCCGCGCACATCGTCCCGCCCACCGGCGCCAAGGGCCTGAACCTGGCCGCCAGTGACGTCAGCACGTTGTTCAACATTCTGGTGAAGGTCTATCAGGAAGGACGCGTGGATTTGCTGGAGAAGTACTCCGAAATCTGCCTGCGCCGCGTGTGGAAAGCCGAGCGGTTTTCCTGGTGGATGACGTCGATGCTGCACCGCTTCGACGACCATGACGCCTTCAGTCAGCGCATCAGCGAGTCGGAGCTGGATTACTTTGTCGGCTCCGAAGCCGGTCGAAAAACCATTGCAGAAAATTACGTCGGGCTTCCGTACGAGGCTATCGAATAGCTTGCTATCGACTTACACTGGCGAGCATCCCCGCTCGCCTCGCTCCCGGCGGGTCCATTACTGCCCGCAGGTTCTACCGTGACCAATCTCAACCAGCCTGACACGCCCAAACCGGCCATTCGCAGCGTGCTGATCGCCCTGATGCTGGCGATCTTTCTCGGCGCGCTGGACCAGACCATTGTCGCCGTCTCGATGCCGGCGATTTCCGCCCAGTTCAAGGACGTCAGCCTGTTGGCCTGGGTGATTTCCGGGTACATGGTGGCGATGACGGTGGCGGTGCCGATCTACGGCAAGCTCGGCGATTTGTATGGCCGGCGCAAGCTGATGCTGTTCGGCATGGGCTTGTTCACCCTCGCCTCGTTGTTCTGCGGCATGGCCCAGAGCATGGAGCAATTGGTGCTGGCGCGGATCATTCAGGGCATCGGTGCCGGCGGGATGATTTCGGTCAGTCAGGCGATCATCGGTGACATCGTCCCGCCCCGGGAACGCGGTCGTTATCAGGGTTACTTCAGCAGCATGTACGCCGTGGCCAGCGTCGCCGGGCCAGTGCTTGGCGGTTACATGACCGAGTATTTGTCGTGGCGCTGGGTGTTCCTGATCAATCTGCCGCTGGGCCTCGGTGCCTGGGTGGTGGCCAATCGCACGCTGGTGGGCCTGCCGGTGCCGCAGCGCAAACCGGTGATCGACTACCTTGGCACGTTACTGATGATCATCGGCTTGACCACGTTGTTGCTGGGCATCACGCAGGTCGGTCAGGGGCATTCGTGGCGCAGCGCTGAAGTGCTGGGACTGTTTGCCGGTGCGGTGGTGATACTTGGGTTGTTCGTCTGGCATGAACGTCGGGCGCGGGAGCCATTACTGCCGATGCATCTGTTCGCCAACCGCAACGCGATTTTCTGCTGGTGCACGATTTTCTTCACCAGTTTCCAGGCGATCTCGCTGATCGTACTGATGCCGCTGCGCTTCCAGAGCGTCACCGGCGCCGGGGCCGACAGCGCCGCGCTGCACCTGTTGCCGCTGGCGATGGGTTTGCCGATTGGCGCCTACTTTGCCGGACGCCGGACCTCGGTGACCGGGCGCTACAAACCGATGATCCTGACCGGCGCGGCGCTGATGCCGATGGCGATTCTGGGCATGGCGTTCAGCCCGCCTCAGGCGTTTGTGCTCAGCAGCCTGTTCATGTTGCTGTGCGGGATCGCCAGCGGCATGCAATTCCCGACGTCATTGGTCGGCACGCAGAACTCGGTGGAACAGCGCGACATCGGCGTCGCCACCAGCACCACCAACCTGTTCCGCTCATTGGGCGGTGCGGTGGGGGTGGCGTTGATGTCGGCGCTGTTGCTGGCGTTGTTGCAGGATTCGAGCTTTGCGCACATTGCCGGTTCGTCGCTGATTGTCGAGGGCAGTTCGGGGAATGTCTTGCTTGACGGTTTGAACGCTGCGCCGGGCGATGCGCAAAACGCCTTGCGTGCGGAGTTGTTGCTGACGTTCAGGCATTTGCTGATGGTGAGTGCGGCGGTGTCGTTGCTGGGGCTGGCGGCGGCCGTGGCAATGCCGAATATGTTGTTGCGGGGGCGGGAAGACAAGGTTCGGTAGTTGGACCGAGTCGTGGCCTTCGCGAGCAGGCTCGCTCCCACAGGGGATCTCTGGCGTACACAACATTTGTAATCACTGGAGATCTACTGTGGGAGCGGGTTTGCTCGCGAAGGGGCCGTTACAGGCGCCGAAGGTTCAAGGGCTGTAATACCCGACAGCCACCAGAAAATGCCCGACCTTCTTCAGGTAGGCATGCTTGTCCTCAACCTTGCTGGTCACCGGGTTTTTCCAGCGGTATTCGTATTCGCCATAATCCTGCTTGGCCATCAATGCCAGGATCGGCTCGCCCACCGGTTTGCCCTCCGGGTCCTTGATCTTGCCGAAGTCGGTGTTGATCAGCCGCAGGTTGGTGCCGTGGGCCACGTAGCGCTGGGTGTCCAGGTCGACGACAAACACGTACAGGTCATCCTGCAGGTAACCGCCCTTGAGGGAATTGATCGCGGTCAGTGTGCCCTTCTCGTCCTTGGCCAGATCGGTCGCGGCTTTGTTCAGCAGCGCCATCGCCTGTTCCGCCGAGGCCCGTGGCAGGTAGTAACCGACCGCCAGAATCCGCTGGCCGACGCGTTGATAGAACACATGCTTGCGCTCGACCTTGCCGTCGGACCAGTTCTGCCAACGGTATTCCGCCTGCTGGATGCCATTGCCCTCCGGCACTTTCAAGGCGTCCTTGAAAGCTTTCTGCAAGTCCGGCCCAAGGGTCTCGGTGACGTCCCGCCCGATCAACGCCGCCGACGGCCCGCCGCTGGCGAGCATCACGCCCTTGGTATCGACCACGAAAACGTAGCGGTCCTTGTCGACAAACTCGCCCTGACGGCTGAACGCCGCGAAGGCCTTGTCGCCGTTGTCGTGGTAGTAAGCCAGGGCTTTTTCCAGCAAGGCTTTGGCGGCCTGGCTGTCATCCTTTTCCGCCGTGGCGGCGTGAACCTGCCCCAGGCACAGCAACAGCATCCCGCCCAATAAGGCCAGTTTGTGCAGAACCCCCATAGCGCATCCCTCGTTCTTGTCGGTGTTTCAAGAGCGTAGACGGCAATGGGAGATGTACGAGTATTCACCACACCACCACACAGAATCCTGTGGCAAATGGTGTTTGTGTGGCGAGGGGGCTTGTCGGAACGCCGCATCGCCCCGTTCGGCTGCGCAGCAGTCGTAAACGAGGCACCGCGATTTAACTGAAGAGTTGCGGTGGATGGTTTTGGGGTGGCTTCGCCACCCAACGGGGGCAAGCCCCCTCGCCACAGGCAAGCTCCCTCGCCACAGGTATGCCGCAACCTCCAGACTATTGCCCCCGGGCGCGCAGTTGCTGCTGCAGGTTCTGGATCTGCGCCTGCAGGGTGTTGATGTTGCGCGTGACCTGGCCGCGGAACGCGTCGAACTCGGCGGTATTGGTGGGGTTCTGGGCTGCGGCCGGGCGGTTGTCCTGCTCGCTTTTGAGCACGATCATGTCTTGTTCCAGACGCTCGATCGCGGCGCTTGGATTGCCTTGTTTTTTCAGCGCGACAATATCGGCGCCGAGGCTCTTGAGCTGTGCGTCGAATTTGCTGCTGTCGTCCGGCGCGCTTTTCAGGGCGGTCAACTCGGTGCTCAAGGCTTTGAGCTGCGCCTGCAACTGAGTATTGGCCGTCTGATGCTCGGTGCTCTGGGCGGCAAGTTGCGCCAGACGCTTGTCCAGGTCGCTGGTTTGCGCGGTCATCTGCGCCAGGCGCTTGTCCAGATCGGTGGTCTGACCGACGACACCCTGCTGCTGTTTGCTCTGGTCCAGCAGTTTGGATTCGAGGTCCTTGATTTGCAGTTTCAGTGCTTCGCTGTCGCTGGTGACGTTGGTCTGGCTGGCGACGACCTTGCCGGAAATATCCTGCAAGCGCCCCGCCGCTTCCTCACTGATGCGCGCGAAACTTTCCTGGGTGGCGACCAGTTGTTGCTCCATCAGCGAAATCTGCTGAAAACTCCACCAGGCCAGGCCCGCGAACGCAAAAAACAACGCGCCGACCAACGCCCACAGCGGGCCGGTGCTGGCGCCTTTGACCTTCACCACCGGTGCCGGACGCGAATGCACGCTGGTACGCGTGGTGGGCGGAAAATCGTCATCGTCGAGGATGTCGGCGCGCAGGCTCGGTACATCATCGAAATCGTCGTTGGCATCGTTACGCATGGACATTGAGTCAACCTTTGTGGAACGCGGTGATGGCTGTATGCGGCGAGTATAAACCCCACTGCCGCACCGATTGACTCTCTATACCCCACTCGGTTCAGTGCGGGCAGGCAGGTCCTGGCGCGTCAGCGGATGTCCTGGGCCTTCCACCAGCTGCAAAATTCATCGAGGGCGGCCCAGACACTGACTTTCGGATCGTAGTCCAGATAATGCCGGGCGCGGCTGATGTCCAGGGTGAAATTTTTGTTCATCACCTGCATGCCCAGTCTCGACAGGGTCGGCTCGGGACGCCCCGGCCACAGCTTGCACACCCCCTCGTTGAGGGCCGCGACGGTGTAGCCCAAACCGTAGGAACGGTAGCGCGTCACTTGTGGGACTTGCATGTTGCGCATGACGTAATTGACCACGTCCCACAACGGAATCGGCGTGCCGTTACTGATGTTGTAGGCCTTGCCCAAGGCCGAGCCGCTGGCGAGCAAACTGCTGAGCAACGCTTCGTTGAGGTTTTGCACACTGGTGAAGTCGACCTTGTTCAGGCCATTGCCGATGATCGCCAAGCGACCTTTGCGCTGCATTTTCAGCAGGCGCGGGAAGATGCTCATGTCACCCGCGCCCGTGACGAAGCGCGGGCGCAGGGCCAGGGTTTCGAGGCCGAATTCCTGGGCGCCGAAGACTTTTTGCTCGGCGAGGAACTTGGTGGCCGCGTAGGGATGCTTGAAGCGCTTGGGCACTTGCTCTTCGGTCAAACCCAGATGATCACGGCCATCAAAGTAGATCGACGGCGACGACAGGTGCACCAACCGCCGGACCCGCTGCTTCAGGCAAGCTTCAACCACGTTTTCGGTGACCTGGACGTTGCCCTGATGAAAGTCCTGATAACGCCCCCAAAGCCCCACTGCCCCCGCGCAATGGACCACGGCTTCGACGTCTGAACACAGCTCGCGCGCCAGTTCCGGGTCGCTCAAGTCGCCCTGAATGAACTCGGCGCCACGGCGCACCAGGTGTTCGACGCTTTCGGCCCGGCGACCGTTGACCCGCACGTCCAGGCCCTGCTCCAGGGCGAAACGCGCGAAGCGTCCGCCGATGAAGCCGCTTGCGCCGGTGACCAGAATTTTCATGTAGTGCTCCGATGTCTTTCGTTTTGCCTGATTCGTGAGTCTTGACGCTGCCCGTCAGTCCAACGGCACCAGCCATTGCTTCGACGAACGCACCAATTGATCGGTCAACAACCCCAGTAGCTGACCGCCATTGCGCCAATGATGCCAGTACAGCGGCACATCGATGGGCTTATCTGGCAAAAGCTCGCGCAAAACACCGCGTTCCAGTTGCTTGCGCACCTGCAGTTCCGGCACCAGCCCCCAGCCGAGACCCGCCTCGGTCAAGCGAATGAAGCCTTCAGACGAGGGGCATAAATGGTGTTCGAAACCGCCGTCCACCCCGAGGGAGGCGAGGTAGCGATGCTGCAGGAAATCGTCCGGGCCAAACACCAGCGCCGGGGTTTTCGCCAGTTGATCGGCGCGAACACCGTCCGGGAAATGGCGCGCGATAAACGCCGGACTGGCCAACGCCCGATAACGCATCGCCCCCAGCAAAACGCTGCGCGCCCCAGCCACCGGGCGCTCACTGGCGCAGACACACGCCGCCACTTCGCCGGCGCGCATACGTTTGAGGCCGACGGTCTGGTCTTCGACCACCAGATCCAGCAACAGATGTTGCTCGGCACAAAAGTCACCCACCGCCTGCGCCCACCAAGTCGCGAGGCTGTCAGCATTCAACGCGATACGCAGGCGCTCCGGCAGGCCTTCTTCATCCAGCGCCGGCACCAGGGATTGCAAGTCGCGCTCCAGCAAACGCACTTGCTGCACATGGTTGAGCAGACGCCGGCCAATTTCCGTCGGCGCCGGCGGTGTGACCCGTACCAGCACCGGCTGGCCGACCCGCGCTTCCAGCAGTTTGATCCGCTGGGAGATCGCCGATTGCGACAGGCCAAGCACCTGCGCGGCCCGTTCAAAACCGGCCTGCTCGACCACAGCGGCCAAAGCAGAGAGTAATTTATAGTCGAACATCAGTTTTCCTAATGAGCGATCAGCATGATTGGTTTTTCTTATACAGGTTAGCAGCGGAGAATGCCCATCAAGATCTCTTCAACAAGAATCTCTTCATCAAGGAATCCGACATGGCTGGCGAAACGTCATTGGCAACCCTGCTGCGCAGCATGAGCCCGCAACTCAACGCCGGCGAATACGTGTTCTGCACCCTGCGCGACGGCAAACTGCCGGCGGGCCTCGAGATCGTCGGCAGCTTTCGCGAGCAGGAAGGTCTGACCGTGATCCTGGAACGTTCCCACGCCGAACAGGCCGGTTTCAGCTTCGACTACGTCGCGGCCTGGATCACCCTGAATGTTCATTCCGCGCTGGAAGCGGTCGGCCTGACCGCCGCCTTCGCCACCGCATTGGGCAAGGCCGGCATCAGCTGCAACGTAGTCGCCGGCTACTACCACGATCACCTGTTTGTCGGTCAGGCCGACGCCGAACGCGCACTCCACGTGCTGCGGGACCTGGCGGCCAACGCGGAGTAAAAAATATGTGGCAAAGCTATGTAAACGGCCTGTTGGTGGCCGCCGGGCTGATCATGGCGATCGGCACGCAGAATGCGTTTGTGCTGGCGCAAAGTCTTCGTCGCGAACATCACCTGCCGGTGGCGGCATTGTGCGTGGTTTGCGATGCCTTGCTCGTCGCCGCCGGGGTGTTTGGCCTCGCCACGGTACTGGCGCATAACCCGACCTTGCTGGCGGTTGCCCGTTGGGGCGGCGCGGTGTTTCTGATTTGGTACGGCAGCCAGGCGCTGCGCAGGGCTTTTTCGAAACAGAGCCTGCAACAGGGTGAAAACCAGGCCGTGCGTTCACTGCGTGCAGTGATGCTCAGTGCGCTGGCGGTGACGTTGCTCAACCCGCACGTTTACCTGGACACGGTGTTGCTGATTGGCTCCCTCGGTGCACAACAAACCGAGCCCGGCGCTTATGTGGTGGGCGCGGCCAGTGCTTCGCTGCTGTGGTTCTTTACCCTGGCGTTGGGCGCGGCATGGTTGGCGCCGTGGCTCGCGCGGCCAAGCACCTGGCGAATTCTCGATCTGCTGGTGGCGGTGATGATGTTTGCGGTGGCGTTTCAATTAATCGTCACCCCCTGAATATTCCAAAAGGCTCTGGAACCTCTATTCCACACAGTTGTTGCGTGGTTATGCCGCACCCCCGGTGCTATGATCCGATTCCCTGCGCCGCAAAGAGTACAAACTCCCCGGCGCTTGTCTGGCCGCCCGTGATCGGCCTTGCGCTCACCGCAACTGACCTGATTAGGAGAATCATCATGGCTTTCGAATTGCCGCCGCTGCCTTACGCACACGATGCCCTGCAGCCGCACATTTCCAAGGAAACTCTGGAATACCACCACGACAAGCACCACAACACCTACGTCGTGAACCTGAACAACCTGGTGCCAGGCACCGAGTTCGAAGGCAAGACCCTGGAAGAAATCGTTAAATCTTCCTCGGGCGGCATCTTCAACAACGCCGCTCAAGTCTGGAACCACACTTTCTACTGGAACTGCCTGGCGCCAAACGCCGGCGGTCAACCTACCGGCGCGCTGGCTGAAGCCATCAACGCTTCGTTCGGTTCGTTCGACAAGTTCAAGGAAGAATTCAGCAAGACTTCCATCGGCACCTTCGGTTCCGGTTGGGGCTGGCTGGTGAAAAAGGCTGACGGTTCCCTGGCCCTGGCCAGCACCATCGGCGCCGGCAACCCGCTGACCAACGGCGACACCCCGCTGCTGACCTGCGACGTCTGGGAACACGCCTACTACATCGACTACCGCAACGTTCGTCCGAAATACGTCGAAGCGTTCTGGAACCTGGTCAACTGGAAATTCGTGGCTGAGCAGTTCGAAGGCAAAACCTTCACCGCTTAAGATCGATGCCAGACAAAAAACCCGGCTTTTATTGCCGGGTTTTTTTATGGGGTTTGGGAATGCTTGAAAGCGCTGTGGAACTTGGAGAATTGAGTCGACTATCCGGCTGCCTTCGCGAGCAGGCTCGCTCCCACAGTGGATCTGCGGTGAGCACAGTATTTTTTGTGTGGGAGCGAGCCTGCTCGCGAAGAACGATAACGCGGTTTACGCCGGATCGACGTTATCCAAGGCCCGGTTCACCGCCAACTCCGCCAGCATGATGATCTGTTGAATCGCCAACACCGTATTACGCTGCGGGCCGATCAGGTGCGCGGCGAAATCACTGGTCATGACGCTCGCGGAGGCCAGTGACTCGCAGGCCTGGACCAGCAGGCTTTCGGTGTCCATGTTCGGGGCGATCATGTACATCGTGCTCGGGCGGCGGGGTTTTTCGGTGTATTGGGATGGGGGATCGAGGTAGTAGTCGAGGGCGCGTTTGATGGCTTCGCGGTCTCGCAGGAGTGCTTCGGACTGGGTCTCTTCGGCGTCTGGGGTGGTGGTGTTCAAGGGTGGATCGGGAATCAATTTGTCCATTGTATTTCTCCAGCGTTGGAGCCTCCACTTGCCGCTTCTCACACGGCGAAGAGGTGGCAGCTATGTGCGAGGTGAGAAGACCGGTTATGGACACCCGGCCGGACCGAAGTCCGCCCGCACACAGCCGCCATAACGCATTTGCTGGCAGCGAATAAGCTGGCGGCGATTATGCGTGTACAGACACTGGATGACCATAAGTTGCCGGGCTCTCACACCCGGTCGCTGAGTTTTCAGCGACAGCCAGAGGTTAGAGACAAGGCTTCCTACCCGACAACCTGAAAAATGCGTGGGAAAGCTCTGTGCTTTTTACACATTTTTCAACACACAAAAATGGAGCGTGGGAACGATCAGTCATGGGGCAGCAGAAAGAGATTGGTCGGTTGTGAGCCCGTCTTCGCGAGCAGGCTCGCTCCCACATTTTGATCGAGGTACATCAGATAGAGATTGGTCGGCTGTCAGGCCGCCATCGCTGGCAAGCCAGGCTCCTACACTAGATCGGTGTACAGCCCTTGCTCCTCACCACTCAACAGGCCGAGCGTTAGCTCGCCTGCAGCTTTTGATCTTGATCCACCCGCCCCCTCGGGAGGCTGAGTGGAGGTGTGCATCCGGGGAGTGGCGCGTAGCGCCGTTCGACGCAGTCGAACACGCTGCATGTAGGTCGTAGCGAAGCAGACCGGAGGGCAGTGTCCCCGGATGGATACCGGAACGAAGGAACGCCGAGCCTAAGCGAGGGGCCGGACGCTCGGGGCGAGACCTTTGGTTACTTTGGGCTGGGCCGGCACCCCGGCGTTTGCCAAAGTGACACGCCGTAAGGGCGGAACCATTAGCGGCCGTTACCGCAGGAATGGATATGTACACCAGGGAAGAGAATGGTCGTCTGTCAGGACGCCTTCGCGAGCAGGCTCGCTCCCACATTTGGAATATGTACATCCGCAGAAAACAGGTCAATTGCTGACAATGAAACCAGCCTAACCCCCCTTGCCCCAACGCCATAGCCGGCTACCATCAACCGAGAAGGAAAAATTATCCCGATCCCCTCAAGTTGAAGGACCCAACTACCGACACAGTACTAATAGGACAAACACCCCGGACAACAGCAAATCGGCCAAGCCCACAGACAAAATCCCCTGTGAATAAATGTCCCTTTGACTGCCAACACGGGATTGCCAATACTCATGGCAACTTGATGGCTACCCGCACGGAACAAGGAATAACCCTTTGAAGCTGGAACTCAAGAACAGCTTGTCGGTGAAGTTGCTCCGGGTCGTGCTCCTGTCGGCATTGATCGTCGGCGTGGTCTTGAGCTGTGCGCAAATCGTTTTCGACGCCTACAAGACACGCCAGGCCGTGGCCAACGACGCCGAACGCATCCTCGACATGTTCCGCGACCCGTCTACCCAGGCCGTCTACAGCCTGGACCGGGAAATGGGCATGCAAGTGATCGAAGGCCTGTTCCAGGACGACGCCGTGCGCAAGGCCTCCATCGGCCACCCCAACGAAGCCATGCTCGCGCAAAAAACCCGTGAGTTGCAGCACTCAAACAGCCGCTGGCTGACCGACCTGATCCTCGGCAAGGAACGCACCTTCACCACCCAACTGGTCGGTCGTGGCCCTTACAGCGAGTATTACGGCGACCTGAGCATCACCCTCGACACCGCCACCTACGGCCAAGGGTTCATCGTCAGCTCGGTGATCATCTTCATTTCCGGCGTATTGCGCGCCATGGCCATGGGCCTGGTGCTGTACCTGGTCTACCACTGGCTGCTGACCAAACCGCTGTCGCGGATCATCGAGCACCTGACCGAAATCAACCCGGATCGCCCCAGCGAACACAAAATTCCGCAACTCAAGGGTCACGAAAAGAACGAACTGGGCATCTGGATCAACACCGCCAACCAGTTGCTCGAATCCATCGAACGCAATACCCATCTGCGCCACGAAGCAGAAAACAGCCTGTTACGCATGGCCCAGTACGACTTCCTGACCGGCCTGCCCAACCGCCAGCAATTGCAGCAACAACTGGACAAAATCCTGGTCGACGCCGGCAAATTGCAGCGTCGGGTCGCGGTTTTGGTGGTGGGACTGGACGATTTCAAAGGCATCAACGAACAATTCAGCTACCAGACCGGCGACCAATTGCTGCTGGCGTTGGCTGACAGGCTGCGCGCTCACAGCGGTCGCCTTGGCGCCCTCGCCCGTCTCGGCGGCGACCAGTTCGCCCTGGTCCAGGCTGATATCGAACAACCCTATGAAGCCGCCGAACTGGCGCAAAGCATCCTTGATGATCTGGAAGCGGCGTTTGCCCTCGACCATCAGGAAATCCGCCTGCGCGCGACCATCGGCATCACCCTGTTCCCCGAGGACGGTGACAGCACCGAGAAACTGCTGCAAAAAGCCGAGCAGACCATGACCTTGGCCAAAACCCGCTCGCGCAACCGTTATCAGTTCTACATCGCCAGCGTCGACACCGAGATGCGTCGTCGTCGCGAACTGGAAAAAGACCTGCGCGATGCCCTGGCCCGCGATCAGTTCTACCTCGTCTACCAGCCACAGATCAGCTACCGCGACCACCGGGTGGTAGGCGTCGAAGCGTTGATTCGCTGGCAGCATCCCGAACACGGCCTGGTGCCGCCGGACCTGTTCATCCCGCTGGCCGAGCAGAACGGCACCATCATTGCCATCGGCGAATGGGTGCTGGATCAGGCTTGCAAACAATTGCGCGACTGGCACGACCAGGGCTTCCCCGACCTGCGCATGGCGGTCAACCTGTCTACCGTGCAACTGCACCACGCCGAATTGCCGCGTGTGGTGAACAACCTGCTGCAAATGTACCGCCTGCCACCGCGCAGCCTGGAACTGGAAGTGACCGAAACCGGCCTGATGGAAGACATCAGCACCGCCGCCCAGCACCTGCTGAGCCTGCGTCGCTCCGGCGCCTTGATCGCCATCGATGACTTCGGCACCGGCTATTCGTCACTGAGTTATCTGAAAAGCCTGCCGCTGGACAAGATCAAGATCGACAAGAGCTTCGTGCAAGACCTGCTCGATGACGACGACGATGCAACCATCGTTCGGGCGATCATCCAGCTGGGCAAGAGCCTCGGCATGCAAGTCATTGCCGAGGGCGTGGAGACCGCCGAGCAAGAGGCCTACATCATCTCCGAAGGCTGTCACGAAGGTCAGGGCTACTACTACAGCAAACCGTTGCCGGCACGGGAACTGGGCGCCTACCTGAAACAGGCCCAGCGCAGTAACGCGGCAATTCTCTAAAACGACGCAGCCGCTACACGTACTGCGCCGCGTGAATAAGAAATATTTCCACCTGCAACCCTTTACACATAATGCGAAAGATTTGCATTATGTCGCAGTTTTGCGCGTGTGAAGCGCCTTCCACCCCCTCTCGAAGCAGGATGTTCGCCATGATTCGTATGCCTCTGGCTACCGCCAGTCTGTTGGCCATCGCTATTTCCCTCGCCGGTTGTGGCGAAGGCAAAGACAAGACCGCCGCTGCGCCAGCGCCGACTCCGGCCGCCAGCACCGCTGCTGCGCCAGCTGCCGCCCCTGCTGCGACCAGCAAAGTCGATGAAGCGGCCGCCAAAGCCGTTGTCGCGCATTACGCCGACATCGTCTTCGCCGTTTACAGCGATGCCGAATCCACCGCGAAAACCCTGCAAACCGCCGTTGACGCCTTCCTCGCCAAGCCGAACGCCGACACCCTGAAAGCCGCCAAGGCTGCCTGGGTCGCTGCTCGCGTGCCTTACCTGCAGAGCGAAGTGTTCCGCTTCGGCAACACCATCATCGACGATTGGGAAGGTCAGGTTAACGCCTGGCCACTGGACGAAGGCCTGATCGACTACGTCGACAAATCCTACGAACACGCACTGGGTAACCCGGGCGCCACCGCCAACATCATCGCCAACACTGAAGTCCAGGTCGGCGAAGACAAGGTCGACGTGAAAGACATCACCCCGGAAAAACTCGCCAGCCTGAACGAGCTGGGCGGTTCCGAGGCCAACGTTGCGACCGGCTACCACGCCATCGAATTCCTGCTGTGGGGCCAGGACCTGAACGGCACCGGCCCAGGCGCCGGCAACCGTCCTGCTTCCGACTACCTGGAAGGCAAAGGCGCCACTGGCGGTCACAACGATCGTCGCCGCGCTTACCTGAAGTCCGTGACCCAACTGCTGGTCAGCGACCTGGAAGAAATGGTCGGTAACTGGAAGCCGAACGTGGCCGACAACTACCGCGCCACCCTGGAAGCCGAACCGGTGGATACCGGCCTGCGCAAAATGCTGTTCGGCATGGGCAGCCTGTCCCTGGGCGAACTGGCGGGCGAGCGCATGAAGGTGTCCCTGGAAGCCAACTCCCCGGAAGACGAACAGGATTGCTTCAGCGACAACACCCACAACTCGCACTTCTACGATGCCAAAGGCATTCGTAACGTGTACCTGGGCGAATACACCCGCGTCGACGGCACCAAAATGACCGGCGCCAGCCTGTCGTCCCTGGTGGCCAAGGCCGACCCGGCTGCCGATACCGCGCTGAAAGCTGATCTGGCCGCTACCGAAGCCAAGATCCAGGTCATGGTTGACCACGCCAACAAGGGTGAGCACTACGACCAACTGATCGCCGCTGGCAACACCGCTGGCAACCAGATCGTCCGTGACGCCATCGCTTCGCTGGTCAAGCAGACCGGTTCGATCGAAGCCGCTGCTGGCAAACTGGGTATCAGCGACCTGAACCCGGACAACGCTGATCACGAGTTCTGATCAACGCTGGCGGTACAAGAAGGCGACCTTAGGGTCGCCTTTTTCATACCTGCGTGAATGCAATCCCCCTGTGGGAGCGTGGCTTGCCCGCGATGGCCGCGACCCGGTCTCATGCGAAAACCTTGCGCCACATCAAGCAAACGATAATTCCTCTTATTCAAACTCCCCTGCCCTGTTAGACTTTGCGCCCTTGTTTTGCTCGTCTCGCAGGATGTCTGATGCCCCCGCTGCCTCTTCGCTTGTCCGCACTGTTACTGGCCCTGGGCCTGAGTGCCTGCGATGACGCCCCGCGTTTTACCAAGGCCGAACCCGGTGAAGCCCGGTCCGGTGGCAGCGCGACCGTGCGCAAGACTGATCAGAACGCGTTTTCCCTGCCGTCCGCCAACCTGCCGCCGTCACGGCGCGTGGATTTCAGCGTCGGTAACAGTTTTTTCCGCAGCCCGTGGGTGATCGCGCCGTCGACCACCACGGCCCGCGATGGACTCGGCCCGCTGTTCAACACCAATGCCTGCCAGGGCTGCCACATCAAGGACGGGCGCGGTCATCCGCCACCGCCCGATGCACCGAATGCCGTGTCGATGCTGGTGCGCCTGTCGATCCCCAACGCACCGGCCTATGCCAAGGTCATCGAGCAGCTAGGCGTGGTGCCGGAGCCGGTCTATGGCGGTCAGTTCCAGGACATGGCCGTGCCGGGCGTTGCACCGGAAGGCAAGGTGCGCGTCGATTACACGCCCGTCCCCGTGCGTTTCAAGGACGGCACCGAAGTCGAGTTGCGCAAGCCGAGTCTGAACATCACCCAACTGGGCTACGGCCCGATGCACCCCGACACCCGTTTTTCGGCTCGTGTCGCCCCGCCAATGATCGGCCTGGGCTTGCTCGAAGCGATTCCCGACGAGGCGATCCTGGCCAACGCCCAAGCGCAGGCGAAGGACAACAACGGCATCGCCGGACGTCCGAACCGAGTCTGGGATGACGCCCAGCAGAAAACCGTCCTCGGCCGATTTGGCTGGAAAGCCGGGCAACCGAACCTCAATCAACAGAATGTGCATGCGTTTTCCGGCGACATGGGCCTGACCACCCGCCTGAGACCGTTTGATGACTGCACCGACGCGCAAACCGCCTGCAAACAGGCACCCAATGGCACCGGCCCCGACGGTGAGCCGGAAGTCAGCGACAACATCCTGCGCCTGGTGCTGTTCTACAGCCGAAACCTTGCCGTACCGGCCCGCCGCGATATCAGTGCGCCCGACGTCCTGGCCGGCAAAAACCTGTTTTTCCAGGCCGGATGCCAATCCTGCCACACGCCGAAATACACCACCGCCGCCAACGCCGCCGAACCTGAACTGGCCAATCAAGTGATTCGCCCGTACAGCGATCTGCTGCTGCATGACATGGGCGATGGCCTGGCCGACAACCGCACAGAATTCCAGGCCAGTGGCCGCGACTGGCGCACCCCGCCGTTGTGGGGTATCGGCCTGACGCAAGCGGTCAGTGGCCACACCCAGTTTTTGCATGATGGCCGCGCGCGCAATCTGCTCGAAGCCGTGCTTTGGCATGGCGGCGAAGCGACGGCCGCGCAGCAACAGGTTTTGTCTTTCAATGCCGAGCAGCGCGCTGCGTTGCTGGCATTTTTGAACTCACTTTAAGCACTTATAAAGCATCGGGAGCCCGACATGTTCCGCCCCAAATTGTTGTTCACCAGCCTTGCCGCACTCGCATTGGGCGCCTGCTCACCGCAGGACCCGCAAGCCGTGACGTCCGCCGCCATCGCCAAATCGGTGATCCTGCCGACCTACACCCGCTGGGTTGAAGCCGACCGCCAATTGGCCGCCAGCGCCCTCGCCTACTGCGAAGGCAAGGAAAACCTCGACACCGCCCGCACCGACTTCCTGCACGCGCAGAAAGCCTGGGCCGAGCTGCAACCGCTGCTGATCGGGCCGCTGGCCGAGGGCAACCGTTCGTGGCAGGTGCAATTCTGGCCGGACAAGAAGAACCTGGTCGGCCGTCAGGTCGAGCAATTGGTCACCGCGCAGCCGCAGATCGATGCCGCCGCCCTGGCCAAGTCCAGCGTGGTGGTTCAGGGCCTCTCGGCCTATGAATACATCCTGTTCGACAGCAAGCCGGACGTGGCCAACGACGCGCAGAAAGCCAAGTATTGCCCGCTGCTGAAAGCCATCGGCGAGCGTCAGAAACAACTGGCCGAAGAGATTCTGCAAAGCTGGAACAACACCGACGGCATGCTCGCGCAAATGAGCAAGTTCCCGAACCAGCGCTACGCCGATTCCCACGAAGCCATCGCCGATTTGCTGCGCGTGCAAGTCACCGCCATCGACACCCTGAAGAAAAAACTCGGCACGCCAATGGGCCGCCAGAGCAAAGGCGTGCCGCAGCCGTTCCAGGCCGATGCATGGCGCAGCCAGTCGTCCCTGACCGGCCTCGAAGCCAGCCTCGCCGCGGCCAAAACCGTGTGGGAAGGCGTCGACAACAAAGGCCTGCGTGGTCTGTTGCCGAGCGACCAGAAACCGTTGGCCGACAAGATCGATGCGGCCTACGCCGCCTCGCTGAAACTGTTCGCCAGCAATCAGCGCTCGCTGACCGAAATGCTCAACGACGATGCCGGTCGCCAACAGCTCAACGATCTCTACGACAGCCTCAACGTGGTCCATCGCCTGCACGAAGGCGAACTGGCCAAGGCGCTGGGCATTCAACTGGGCTTCAACGCCAACGACGGTGACTGATGAGGACGAGTGCCATGCTGCGACGTCAGGCTCTGACTTTAGGTAGCTTGCTGCTGGGAGCAGTGACACTGGGCGGCTGGACGCTGTTCAAGCAAAAGGACAAAAGCCCGCTGCTGCTGTCGGCGCGGGACGATACCGACGGCAAGCATTACGCCGTCGGTTATCGGCTGGACGGCACCCGGGTGTTCGCCACCCAGGTCGGCCAGCGCTGCCACGACATCATCAACCACCCGACGTTGCCGATGGCGCTGTTCGTGGCCCGTCGTCCGGGCACCGAGAGCTACCTGATCGACTTGCGTGACGGCACGTTGCTGCAAACCGTGACGTCGCTGCCAAACCGGCATTTCTACGGGCATGCGGTGATTCACAAGAGCGGCGACTGGCTGTACGCGACCGAGAACGATACGTCCGATCCAGGCCGGGGCTTGCTCGGTGTGTATAAGTTCGAAGGTGAGCGGCTGGTGCACAGCGGTGAGATTTCCACCCATGGCATTGGCCCGCATCAGGTGTCGTGGATGCCCGATGGCGAAACCCTGGTGGTGGCCAACGGCGGCATTCGCACCGAGGCCGAAAGCCGGGTCGAGATGAACCTCAATGCCATGGAACCGAGCCTGGTGCTGATGCAACGCGATGGCACCCTGTTGAGCAAGGAAACCCTCGCCCAGCAGATGAACAGCGTGCGGCATCTGGGGATCGCCAGCGACGGCACCATCGTTGCCGGTCAGCAATTCATGGGGGCGTCCCACGAGTCGTCGGAACTGCTCGCGATCAAGCGTCCCGGCCAGCCATTCGTGGCGTTCCCGGTGCCCGAGCATCAGTTGCAGGCGATGGGGCATTACACCGCCAGCGTCGCCGTGCACAGCGAACTGCGCCTGGTGGCGTTGACCGCGCCACGGGGCAACCGCTTTTTCATCTGGGACCTGGACAGCGGCGAAGTGCGCCTGGATGCGCCATTGCCCGATTGCGCCGGGGTCGGCGCCGTGGCCGACGGTTTTGTCGTGACCTCGGGCCAGGGCCGCTGCCGGTACTACGATTGCCGTCAGACAAACCTTGTTGCAAAACCCTTGGAGCTGCCGGCCGGCCTCTGGGATAACCACCTGCACCTCATCTGATCCCACCCTCCCCGCTGGTGATCACCCTGTGGCGAGGGAGCTTGCTCCCTCGCCACAGGTTTAGGGTTCGTTGTTTTCCTGACTGTGAAATGTGTCAGTTGGAATCACCCGCGCACTCGGAGTAATGTGCCTCCCTGTCTCACCTGATTTTCTCCAAGGAACTGGAAATATGCTGCGTCGCCGCATGCTGATCATGTTGGGTGTTGTTCTGCTGATCGTGCTGGTCCTGGCCGGTTATAAAGCCTTCTCCATCTACACGATGATTCAAGGCTTCTCCGCGCCAAAACCGCCGATCAGTGTCGCCGTGGCCACCGCCACCGAACGGCCGTGGCAAGCGCGCCTGCCCACCGTTGGCACGCTCAAGGCGTTGCAAGGCGTGGACCTGAGCCTGGAGACCGACGGCACGGTCATCGACTTGCAGTTCGAGTCAGGGCAGAAGGTCAAGGCCGGTCAACCGCTGCTGCGGCTCGACAGCGCCGTGGAAAGTGCCTTGCTGGAAACCGCGTTGGCCGACCTCGGGCTGGCCCAGCTCGATTACGGTCGCGGTAGCCAACTGGTCGGCAGCCAGGCGATTTCCAAAGGTGAATTCGACCGACTGTCAGCCGTGCAGAAAAAGAGCAAGGCCACGGTCAACCAGCTCAGGGCTGCGCTCAGCAAAAAGAGCATCGCTGCGCCCTTCAGCGGGACCATCGGCATTCGTCAGGTGGACGTCGGTGACTACGTCGCCACCGGCACCATGATTGCCACCCTGCAAGACCTCAGCAGTCTCTATGTAGACTTCTTCGTGCCCGAGCAGTCGATCCCGAAAATCGCCCTCGGCCAACCGGTGCAGGTGATTGTCGCGGCCTACCCGACGCGAACCTTCCCCGGCACCATCAGTGCGATCAACCCGAAAGTCGAAAACAGCACGCGCAACGTCCAGATCCGCGCGACCCTGGCCAATCCTGACGGCACGTTGCTGCCGGGGATGTTCGCCAACCTGCAGGTGTTGTTGCCCGACCCACAGCCGCGCATCGTCGTGCCGGAAAGCGCGATCACCTACACGCTGTACGGCAACTCGATCTACGTCGTCGCGCAGAAAAAAGCCGAAGACGGCAGCCTGGAAAAAGACGACAAGGGCCAACCGATCCTGATCGCCGAACGACGTTTCATCGAAACCGGCGAGCGCCGCGACGGGCTGGTGATGATTACCAAAGGTGTACAGAACGGCGAGAAAGTGGTCACGGCCGGCCAGATCAAACTGGACAACGGTGCGCACATCGCGATCAGCGACGACAAGACCCTAGCCGAGAAGAACAGTCAGCCGCGCGCGGACTGATCAAGGAATCCCCATGGCTTTTACCGACCCGTTCATCCGCCGCCCGGTCCTCGCGACCGTGGTCAGCCTGTTGATTGTGCTGCTGGGCTTCCAGGCCTGGAGCAAGCTGCCGCTGCGCCAATACCCGCAAATGGAAAACGCCCTGATCACGGTGACCACGGCGTACCCCGGCGCCAACGCCGAAACCATCCAGGGCTACATCACCCAACCGATGCAGCAGAGTCTGGCGAGTGCCGAGGGTATCGACTACATGACGTCGGTCAGTCGCCAGAACTTCTCGGTGATCTCGATCTACGCGCGTATCGGCTCCAACAGCGACCGCTTGTTCACCGAGCTGCTGGCCAAGGCCAACGAGGTCAAGAACCAGTTGCCTCAGGACGCCGAAGACCCGGTACTGAGCAAGGAGGCGGCCGATGCCTCGGCACTCATGTACATCAGTTTCTTCAGCAAGGAGCTGAGCAACCCGCAGATCACCGACTACCTGTCGCGGGTCATCCAGCCGAAACTGGCCACGCTGCCCGGCATGGCCGAAGCCGAGATTCTCGGCAATCAGGTGTTTGCCATGCGCCTGTGGCTGGACCCGGTGAAGCTGGCCGGTTTCGGCCTCAGTGCCAGCGACGTGACCAATGCGGTGCGCCAGTACAACTTCCTCTCCGCCGCCGGCGAAGTGAAAGGCGAATACGTCGTCACCAGCATCAATGCCAACACCGAGCTCAAATCCGCCGAAGCCTTCGCCGCGATTCCGCTCAAGGTCGACGGTGACAGCCGCGTGCTGCTCAGCGATGTCGCGCGGGTGGAAATGGGTGCGGAAAACTACGACACCATCAGCTCCTTCGGTGGCACCCCCTCGGTGTACATCGGCATCAAGGCCACGCCGGGCGCCAACCCGCTGGACGTGATCAAGGAAGTGCGCAAGATCATGCCGGACCTGGAAGCCCAGTTGCCGCCAAATCTCAAGGGTGAAATCGCCTACGACGCCACTCTGTTCATCCAGGCCTCGATCGATGAAGTGGTGAAAACCCTGTTCGAAGCGGTGCTGATCGTCATCGTCGTGGTGTTCCTGTTTCTCGGGGCGCTGCGGTCAGTGGTGATCCCGGTGGTGACCATTCCGCTGTCGATGATCGGCGTGATGTTTTTCATGCAGATGATGGGCTACTCGATCAACCTGTTGACGCTGCTGGCGATGGTGCTGGCCATCGGTCTGGTGGTGGACGATGCCATCGTGGTGGTGGAGAACATTCACCGTCACATCGAGGAAGGCAAGACGCCTTTTGACGCGGCCATCGAAGGTGCTCGGGAAATTGCGATGCCGGTGGTCTCGATGACCATCACCCTGGCGGCGGTCTACGCGCCGATCGGTTTCCTGACCGGGCTGACCGGGGCGCTGTTCAAGGAGTTCGCCCTGACACTGGCCGGGGCGGTGGTGATCTCCGGCGTGGTTGCGCTGACACTGTCGCCGATGATGTGCGCCTTTTTGCTGCGTCACGACGAAAATCCCAGCGGTCTCGCGCACCGCCTGGACCTGATTTTCGAAGGCCTCAAGCGTCGTTACCAAAGCCTGCTGCACGGCACCCTGAACACCCGGCCGGTGGTGCTGGTGTTTGCGGTGATCGTGCTCTGCCTGATTCCCGTGCTGCTCAAATTCACCAAGTCGGAGCTGGCACCCGACGAGGACCAGGGCATCATTTTCATGTTGGCCAACGCCCCGCAACCGGCCAACCTCGACTACCTGAACACCTACACCGACGAATTCATCACCATTTTCAAGGAGTTTCCCGAGTACTACTCCTCGTTCCAGATCAATGGGTTCAACGGCGTGCAATCGGGGATTGGCGGTTTCCTGCTCAAGCCGTGGAATGAACGCCACCGCACGCAGATGGCGATCCTGCCCGAGGTCCAGCGCAAACTGGAGAGCATTTCCGGGTTGCAGATCTTCGGCTTCAACCTGCCCTCCCTGCCCGGTACCGGCGAAGGCCTGCCGTTTCAGTTCGTGATCAACACGGCCAATGATTACGAGCTGCTCTTGCAGGTCATGGACCGGGTGAAAAAGCGTGCCATGGAGTCCGGCAAGTTCGCCTTCGTCGACGTCGACCTGGCGTTCGACAAACCGGAAGTGGTGGTCGATATCGACCGCGCCAAAGCTGCGCAGATGGGCGTCTCGATGCAGGACCTGGGCGGAACGCTGGCGACGTTGCTGGGTGAGGCGGAAATCAACCGTTTCACCATCGAGGGCCGCAGCTACAAGGTCATCGCGCAGGTCGAACGCCCCTTCCGGGATAACCCGGACTGGCTGAACAACTATTATGTGAAGAACAACAAGGGCGAATTGCTGGCCCTGTCGACCCTGATCACCGTCACCGACCGAGCGCGACCGCGACAGCTGAACCAGTTCCAGCAACTCAACTCGGCCATTCTGTCCGGGGTGCCGCTGGTCAGCATGGGCGAAGCCCTCGACACCGTGCGGCAGATCGCCCGGGAAGAAGCCCCGGCAGGCTTCGCCGTCGATTACGCCGGCGCATCACGGCAATACGTCCAGGAAGGCAGTGCGCTGTGGGTCACCTTTGCCCTGGCGCTGGCAATCATCTTCCTGGTGCTGGCCGCGCAGTTTGAAAGCTTTCGCGACCCGCTGGTGATTCTGGTGACCGTGCCGCTGTCGATTTGCGGGGCGTTGATCCCGTTGTTCCTCGGCTGGTCGAGCATGAACATTTATACCCAGGTGGGGCTGGTGACGCTGATCGGGCTGATCAGCAAGCACGGGATCCTGATCGTCGAATTCGCCAACCTGCTGCGCAAGGAAAAAGGCTTGACGGCTCGCGAAGCGGTGGAGGAAGCGGCGGCGATCCGGCTTCGTCCCGTGCTGATGACCACGGCAGCGATGGTGTTTGGCATGGTGCCGTTGATCATTGCCACGGGCGCGGGCGCGGTGAGCCGGTTTGATATCGGGACGGTGATTGCGACGGGGATGTCGATCGGGACGTTGTTTACCTTGTTCGTGTTGCCATGCATCTACACCTTGCTAGCCAAACCCGATCCCAAGGAACACCCATAACCCTGTGGGAGCGAGCCTGCTCGCGAATTCGGTAGATCAGTCACCTAATCCGTTGGATGACACACCGCATTCGCGAGCAGGCTCGCTCCCCCAGTTGATTGGCGGCGTGACTTGGGAATCGTAAGTAAAAAAAAGGCCTCGCACATGCGAGGCCTTTTATTTTGGCTTCAATCTGGTCAACTTTGCGGCCTCATCCCCTGGGCAAGCCCGAACATGAGCAATAACAAATCATGGTCTGGTTGCGCTGCCGCCGAGGCTTTGATTGCTCGCGGTACTGGACAGTGAGCATCGCTGCTCACTGAACTGAGGACTTGCGTGCGAGGCTGCTCCCAGGCAGCCACCGCCAATGTAGCAACTGCCAAGGCTCCAACTAAAAACAAACCTCGTGCAATTTCTAGTTTCATCGCTATAAACCTTTGATAGCGCTGCCAAACGCCGTCTCATAAAAGTAGACGAGTTTTTTCCAGTCCGCATCGCTGAATGACGAATGGCGACGCAGTTGCTTCATGTCATGAGCGGCCGCTTGGGAAGCGGTCATGCGCTGTCGACACTTCTCCAGATCGATCAAGGCGATTTCGACCTTGGCCGATTCACCTTCACCGGTCACCCGCAAAAACACGTGCTTGATGTAGATGCAACTGTGCTGCCAACGGCCCTTGTGCATGCGGGCGAGGTTCTCGGCCAGATCCTTCAACACGCGATCATTCACCTCCTCGCCATGACGCTCGCGACCACCACCGGCGTACCAGTGTTCGATTTCCTCGAAGCCATCCAGCGACTTGGTCACCAGCAATGCGCGCCATTTGTGCACAGGGTCGCGCTGTGCGCCGCAGAAAACGATTTCAGGAACACGCACACCGAGCTTGCGCAGACCGATCAGCGCATCTTGCTCGCGCAGCACGGTCGGGCGGCCAAACGGGTGCAGCCAGCTGCGATAGATATGGCCGGTCTGACGCTTGGCATAGAGCAATTGTCCATCGCTGCCCATGACACGCTGCACGCCACTTTCCCCACCACGGCGAACGTTGGGCTCTTCTACCCATTCACCACGCTGGTTCCAGAAATAGTCGAAGCGGTCCTTGGGAGCGACTTCCGTTTCTGCTGCACATTGCACTGCCATCCTGTTACCTCTTGCGTAATACGTAAACGCGCCACATGGCGTAGAGCGGTATGAAGTCCAGTTTTTCCTGGATGCGGAAACCCGCTTGCTCGAATTCTTTTTCTACCGTTGCGGCCGGTAACACAAAGCGGTTTTGGTAACCTTCCTGCCCACGCCGCGCTTCAGAACGCTTGCGTTTCCAGGCCTTGAAGTTGCCGTCCACCCACAACGAAAGGATCACGCTGTCACGGGTGACACGCTGGAATTCGCGCAGAATTGCCAGTCGATGCTCGGCTTCACCGATGTGGTGCAGCAAACGCATGCAGAAAATGCTGTCGACGGCGTTATCTGGCAAGGCGATGTCGAAGGCAGAAGTGTGCAAGGGTTGTACCCGTTTTACGACATCAGCGGGTTGCGCCTGGCAAGCAATCTTCACCATCGATTCAGAGTTATCGGCGCCGATGATCGCCCGATTGGATTTTTCCGCCAGCATTGGCCAGAAACGTCCGGCACCGCATGGCAAATCGAGTACCAGCCCAGGCTCGCCGACCAGCTTCAGCGCCTTGCGCCCCAGCTGTACGTCGCGCCAGTGGGACAACTTGCGACCGAGGCCATCCTGATGCTTTTGCAGGTAGCGTTTAGCGTGTTGATCGTCGTACTTTTCGGAAAAATCGAGTTTGATCGGGCCGTCCATCATCAGGTCTCCTGAAATGCTGATGTCACCAACCTTAGGTAGTTTAGTGTCAGAGTCAGGTCATTCATTTGTGAAAATTTCGTTGAGGGAAACCCCGAACTATTTCAAGGTTTTACAGGATAACAACGATAGCTCAGGGCCATCCAACTGCAACCGTCCACTCAACCAACATCCGATGCCTTTAAGTCGACCTGAAAACGACAGCCGTTGGGCTCCATGGTCGTCAGGCTGACGGTCCAGCCCTGGTTCTCACAAATCCGCTGCACCAGCGACAGCCCCAGGCCAAGGCCCTCGCCGCGTTTTTCGGTACCCCGTACGAAAGGCTCGAACATCGCCTCGCGTTTTTCTTCGGGAATACCCACACCACTGTCCTCGACCAAAAACCCCGTGGCCGTGAGGGTCAGGCGAATGAAGCCGCGCTCGGTGTAGTGCAAAGCGTTGCGCAGCAAGTTGCCCATCACCGCATGCAGGAGCGTTGCGTTGTAGCTGGCGGTTGGAGCGGGACCCGGTTCAAAAACCAGCTTCAGCCCTTTGGTTTCGATGGGTTCTCGCCACAGATTGAGCAATCCGTCGGCGACCTGATTGAGGTTCTGCTGCGGCGACATGCTGGCGTCTTCACGTTGCGCGCGAGCCAGCATCAGGAAGGTTTGTACCAGTTCACGCATCTCTTCACAGGCCCGGGCAATGCGTTCGACCTGGGCGCGGCCGCGCTGGTCGATACCGGGGTTCTCCAATAGCAACTCACAGGAACTGGCCAACACCATCAAGGGCGTACGCAGTTCGTGGCTGACGTCACTGGTAAACAACCGTTCGCGGGTCAGCGCCTGGCGCAAACGCCCCAAGGTGGCGTCGAAG
This sequence comes from Pseudomonas sp. GW821-FHT10C09, assembly GCF_059415465.1. Lineage (NCBI taxonomy): Bacteria > Pseudomonadati > Pseudomonadota > Gammaproteobacteria > Pseudomonadales > Pseudomonadaceae > Pseudomonas > Pseudomonas sp. GW821-FHT10C09. The sequence goes on along the minus strand of NZ_JBWKNG010000002.1, from coordinate 106,142 downwards.
GCAACGGCCAACTCGCCCACTTCGTCAGCGGCATAATCCGGTGCCAGAGGCGGCGCCAGCCCCAACAACTGATCGCGATGACGCACTTGGCGGGCCAGCCGTACCACCGGCGCCATGACTTTGCGTGCCAGGACCCAGCCGAGAAAAACCGCCAGCGCCAGGCTCAGGACGAAACCGACCAGCACCACGGCAAACAGCACCCGTTCACGCTCTTCGAAATCGCTTTGGTCCTGCAGCAGCACGTAGCGTCGGCCGTCGACGATTTCGACCATCGCGTGATACGACAGCTGATCGCGGAAAACCTCGTGAAAACCCGAATCGAGGTTGCGCAGATCCTTGGGCAGTTCGAAATCCCCTGCCCCGCCGCTGAAGTAGAACAGTTGGTCCGGCTCGGGACGATGGCTCCAGTCCGACATGCTGTCCATCAGCAACAGACGCTGCAGATCGCCGCCCAGCCCGGACGAAATCAGCTTTTCTTCCACCACGTGCACGGTCGCCACAATGCCCATGGCAAAGGCACCGGCCACCAATGCGCTCATGAGCGCAAAGGCGATGATGATCCGTTGAGCAAGGCTCTGCTTAAACTCCATCACGGCCCTCGGCCAGGCGATAACCCACACCGTGAACGGTTTGCAGCAATGGCTTGGCGAACGGCTTGTCGATTACCTGACGCAGTTGATGGACGTGGCTGCGCAGGCTGTCACTGTCCGGGCAGTCATCGCCCCACAGGGCTTCTTCGAGAATTTCCCGGCGCAGCACGTGCGGGCTTTTCTGCATCAGCACGGCCAGCAATTTCAGGCCCACCGGGTTGAGTTTCAGCAGTCGTCCTTCGCGGGTCACTTCGAGGGTGTCGAGGTCGTAGGCCAGATCGCCGACCTGCAACGTGCGACGACCGCCCCCTTGGCTGCGACGCATCACCGCCTCGATCCGCGCGGCCAGTTCAGACAGGGCAAACGGTTTGATCAGGTAGTCGTCGGCGCCGGACTTGAAGCCCTGCAGCCGGTCGTCGAGTTGATCGCGGGCGGTGAGCATGATCACCGGCGTGTCGCGGCGGGCGTCTTCGCGCAGGCGTTTGCACAGGGTGTAGCCGTCGATGCCGGGCAGCATGATGTCGAGCACGATCAAGTCGTAATGTTCGGTGGCCGCCAGGTGCAGGCCCGACAATCCGTCTTGTGCGCAATCCACGGTGTAGCCTTTGAGGCCCAGGTAATCAGCCAGATTGGCGAGGATATCGCGGTTGTCTTCAACCAATAGAATTCGCATGGGCACTCCTCCGTACACAGTAACGGCCGTCTTGGCCCGCGCAGCTTAAGGCCAAGTGTGGCTGAGGACTAGGGTTTCGCATCGCAGAATCAATTCGCGCCACCAAATGGTACGGTTGACACCTTTTTCACTATCGGTTCACACCCTGACGACAGCACTCGAGTGAAAATACCGCGCAATTGATAACAAGGAATGTATACACAATGGACTTCTTCAAGACGGCGCCAATGCGCTTTCTCCTGCTGGTCACCGGCGTCTGGCTGGCGATTTTCTTCCTGACCCGGACGGTTCTGCTCCTCACTCACCTGGACGAGGCCGGCAGCGGTTTCTTGTCCGTGTTCGGCATCGGCTTGCTGTATGACCTGGGCTTTATTGCCTATGCGGCATTGCCCATGGGCCTTTACTTGCTGCTGTGTCCGCCAGCGTTGTGGCGTCGCCGCGGGCACCGCTGGTTGCTTCAGGGCCTGCTGACGGTCAGCCTGTTCGCCATGTTGTTCACCGCAGTGGCCGAATGGCTGTTCTGGGATGAATTCGGCGTGCGCTTCAATTTCATCGCCGTCGACTACCTGGTGTATTCCGATGAAGTGCTGAACAACCTGCTCGAGTCCTATCCGATCGGCAAACTGTTGAGTCTGCTCGCAGTCCTCGCGCTGGTCTTGAGCGTTGTATTACGCAAACCCTTCAATGCCGCGATGAACGCCCCGTTGCCGCCACTGCGCGGGCGTTTGCTGAATGCCTTGGGCCTGTTGATCGTCGCCGGTCTGAGCCTGCAACTGCTCAGCCAGGATTCACCTCGCGCCCAGGGCGGTAACGCCTACCAGAACGAACTGTCGAGCAATGGCCCGTACCAGTTTTTCGCAGCGTTCCGTAACAACGATCTGGATTACCCGCAGTTCTACAGCACGCTGCCGGCCGACGTTGTCGCACAGCAGATTCGGGCCGAGCTCAGCGAACCCAATGCACGTTTTGTCGGTAAGGACCCTCAGGACATCCGTAGGGATATCGATAACCCCGGCACCCTGCGCAAACCCAACATCGTGCTGGTGACCATCGAAAGCTTCAGTGCCAAGTACATGGGCAGCAACGGTGACCAGCGTAACCTGACACCTAACCTCGATGCCCTGCGCCAGCAGAGCCTGTATTTCAACAATTTCTACGCCACCGGCACCCGTACGGATCGCGGCCTGGAAGCCATCACGCTGGCTATCCCGCCAACACCGGGGCGTTCGATCGTCAAGCGCATCGGCCGCGAGAGCGGGTTTGCCAGCCTCGGCCAACAGCTCAACGCCGTGGGTTACGACAGCGTGTTCGTTTACGGTGGTCGCGGTTACTTCGACAACATGAACGCGTTCTTCGGCGGCAACGGTTACCGCGTGGTCGACCAGAGCAGCGTCGATGAAACCGAGATTCACTTCAAGAATGCCTGGGGCATGGCTGACGAAGATTTGTACACGCAGACGCTGAAACTGGCGGACGCCGATTATGCGAAGCAACAGCCGTTCCTGCTGCAACTGATGACCACGTCCAACCATCGTCCTTACACCTACCCGGACAACCGGATCGACATCAAATCCGGCAATGGCCGCGACGGCGCAGTGAAGTACACCGACTATGCCATTGGTCAGTTCCTCGATCAGGCGCGCAAAAAGCCGTGGTTTGACAATACAATCTTCGTCTTCGTCGCCGACCACACCGCGGGCAGCGCCGGTAAAGAAGATTTGCCGATCACCAACTACCAGATTCCGCTGTTCATTTATGCACCGAAGTTGATCCCGGCCCGTGAGACTGCACAACTGGCCAGCCAGATCGACCTCGCCCCCACATTGCTGGGCCTGCTGAATCTGGATTACGAATCGACATTCTTTGGTCGCAACCTGTTGCAGGACAATCCTTTGCCGCCGCGAGTGGTGGTTGGCAATTATCAACACCTGGGGTTGTTTGACGGCAAGGATCTGGCGATCCTTAGCCCGCGCCAAGGGTTGCGCCGCCACGATGAAGCGCTGACAGAAAGTCGCGAGTCACGTGCCACGGCCACTGATCCATTGATCACCCGGGCGATTACTTATTACCAAACAGCCAGTTATGGCTTCAAGCAACAGCTGCTTGGCTGGAAGGCGCCCAAGGAGGGTGCCGGCCAAATCAGCGTACGTTAACCGAATCGCCCCGGGCTGATGCCCCGGGGTTTTTCCTTTGTTCAGGATCCACCATGTCATCAACCGTTGTCCGTCCTGCCCCGCGCCCGCTCAATTTCTGGGTGTGCCTGGGCGTCCCCGCCGTTGCGGCGATCGTTCTGGTGCTGCTCGAACTGACGTCACTGGACATGGACCTGGCCAAGCTGTTTTACGATCCAGTGGCAGGGGATTTCATCGGGCGTCACAGTTACTTCCTGGAAGACATCCTGCATGACCGCGCCAAAGAGGTGGTCATCGCCTTTTCCGTGTTTGCGATCATCGGCTTTATCGCCTCTTTCTTCGTGGACAAACTCAAGCCATTCAAACGGGAAATGGGTTGCCTTGTGCTGTCGCTGGGTCTGGCAACTTCCTTTGTCACCCCCATGAAAGCAGTGACGGCGGTGCAATGCCCATGGAGCCTGGAGCAATTCGGCGGTCACGAGACCTACAGCGAATTGCTCAGCCCTCGCCCGCACACGAATAAGCCCGGTCGCTGCTGGCCGGGTGGTCATGCCGCCACGGGTTTCACCCTGTTTGCGCTGTTCTTTGTGTTGCGTGACCGTCGTCCACGTATGGCGCGCGCGGCGTTTATCTTCGCCTTCGCCTTGGGCTCGGTGTTCTCGATTGGCCGGATGATGCAGGGTGCGCACTTCTTTTCGCACAACGTGTGGACCGCAATTTTCTGCTGGCTGATTTGCCTGGGGTCGTATTACTACGTGCTTTACCGTCCGGCTTCGAAGGTTGAATCGGTGGCCAAAGCGAAAACAGTCAACGCCTGAAACACCGCTCCCACAGAGATCACGCTGTACCTGTGGGAGCGTGGCTTGCCCGCGATGGCGGCGACGCGCACTCCCGACTGGACCGGAATGAGGGCAATAAAAAACCCCGCCTGCTTGCGCAGGCGGGGTTTTTCAATACAGGGGTAAGGCTGGCTTACATCATGCCGCCCATACCGCCCATACCGCCCATGTCTGGCATGCCGCCGCCAGCTGGGCCGTCTTCCTTGATCTCGGCGATCATGGCTTCGGTGGTGATCATCAGGCTGGCAATCGACGAAGCCGCTTGCAGAGCCGAACGAGTCACTTTAGCCGGGTCCAGGATACCCATTTCGATCATGTCGCCGTATTCGCCGGTGGCAGCGTTGTAACCGTAGTTACCCGAACCCTGCTTGACCTTGTCGACTACAACGCTTGGCTCGTCGCCGGAGTTGGCAACGATCTGGCGCAGTGGCGCTTCAACAGCACGACGCAGCAACTGGATGCCAACGTTCTGGTCATCGTTGTCGCCTTTCAGCTCGGAGATAGCCTGCAGAGCGCGAACCAGTGCCACGCCGCCGCCAGGTACCACGCCTTCTTCAACGGCTGCACGGGTAGCGTGCAGGGCGTCTTCAACGCGGGCTTTCTTCTCTTTCATTTCAACTTCGGAACCAGCGCCAACCTTGATCACTGCAACGCCGCCGGACAGCTTGGCCAGACGTTCTTGCAGTTTTTCACGGTCGTAGTCGGACGAAGTGTCAGCCACTTGCTGACGGATCTGCAGAACGCGAGCCTGGATGTCAGCCTCAACGCCGGCGCCGTCGATCACGGTGGTGTTTTCTTTCGACAGGATCACGCGCTTGGCATTACCCAGGTGTTCCAGGGTAGTGCTTTCCAGGCTCAGACCGATCTCTTCGGAGATAACGGTACCGCCAGTCAGGACAGCGATGTCCTGCAGCATGGCCTTGCGACGGTCGCCGAAGCCTGGAGCCTTGACGGCTGCGACTTTAACGATGCCACGCATGTTGTTCACAACCAGAGTCGCCAGGGCTTCGCCTTCAACGTCTTCGGCCACGATCAGCAGTGGACGGCCGGCTTTGGCAACGGCTTCCAGTACTGGCAACATTTCGCGGATGTTGGAGATCTTTTTGTCGACCAGCAGGATCAGCGGACCGTCCAGCTCGGCAGTCATGGTCTCTGGCTTGTTGACGAAGTACGGGGACAGGTAGCCACGGTCGAACTGCATGCCTTCAACAACCGACAGTTCGTTTTCCAGGCCCGAGCCTTCTTCAACGGTGATCACGCCTTCTTTACCGACTTTTTCCATGGCTTCGGCAATGATGTCGCCGATGGAGCTGTCGGAGTTGGCCGAGATGGTGCCGACCTGAGCGATTGCCTTGGTGTCAGCGCAAGGCTTGGACAGGGCTTTGAGCTCTTTGACGATAGCGATGGTCGCTTTGTCGATGCCGCGCTTGAGGTCCATCGGGTTCATGCCGGCAGCGACGGCTTTCAGGCCTTCGTTGACGATCGATTGAGCCAGAACGGTAGCGGTGGTGGTGCCGTCGCCTGCGTCATCGTTGGCACGGGAGGCAACGTCTTTGACCAGCTGCGCGCCCATGTTTTCGAAGCGATCTTTCAGCTCGATTTCTTTGGCAACGGAAACGCCGTCCTTGGTGATGGTCGGAGCGCCGAAGCTCTTCTCGATGATCACGTTACGGCCTTTAGGGCCCAGGGTCGCTTTTACTGCGTCAGCCAGGACGTTCACACCGGCGAGCATTTTCTTGCGGGCGGAATCGCCGAATTTAACTTCTTTAGCAGCCATGATCGATATTCCTTAAATACTTTGTAGTAGCGGGAAAATGAGCGGGGTATCAGCCTTCGATAACAGCGAGAATCTCGTTCTCAGCCATTACCAGCAGGTCTTCGCCGTCAACTTTCACGGTGTTGCTGCCGGAGTACGGGCCGAACACAACCTTGTCACCCACTTTAACGGCCAGTGCACGCACTTCACCGTTGTCCAGCACGCGGCCGGTACCGACAGCGAGGATCTCGCCGCTGTTGGCTTTTTCGGCAGCCGAACCTGGCAGGACGATACCGCCAGCGGTTTTCTTTTCTTCTTCGCTGCGACGGATGACGACGCGGTCATGCAGAGGACGAAGCTTCATTGTCGATCTCTCCTAATTGTGGTTTTCATCGGCCGGTGTATTCCCGGCGGGTTTAACAAATCCGGCGGTGCCGGGTGCGGCTCGACAAGCGAGACGCGGAAGTCTGTCTGGCGTGATCGCCAGAAACCTTGCGGTGACCGTTACATAAGGGCGCATAAGCTTATTACAAGGGCGGGGGTCGAAATTTTTTACATCGATGACCTGAAACAGACACGGCACCCGAAGGTGCCGCGCAGGTGAAACGTTTTACTTGGTGTCGCGGTGTTCGAACTCGCCTTCGATCACGTTGGGCTCACGGCCCAGCGGCTCGCGTGGAGCAGGACCGCCACGTGGCTGCAGGTCGTCGGCGAAGGCACGCTGACGGATCGCGGCCTCTTCGGCGCGCTGGCGCATTTTGTTGGCCAGCAGTCGACGAGAAATCGGCAGCAACATGATCAGGCCCAGAACGTCAGAGACGAAGCCCGGCAGGATCAACAGACCGCCCGCCAGGGCCAGCATCAAGCCTTCCAGCATGGTCTGGGCCGGCAGCTCGCCGCGATTCAGGCTTTCACGGGCACGCAGCGCAGTGGCCAGACCGGCGATGCGCAACACGAACACGCCGAGCATCGAGCCGAGAATGATCAGCAGCAGGGCCGGGAAAAACCCGATAGCCCCACTGACTTTGACGAATACGAAGAGCTCCAACACCGGGAACAGTACAAAGAGCAATAAAAAAGGGCGCATCAAATGGTTCCTCAACGCAAGAATGCCTTGCCAGTAAGCCTTAGATGACGTCGCCCTTTCGTGAATTCAAGCGTCGGCGACTTCTTTTTTGGGCCAATGCTCGGCGTGAGCCAGGAAAACCAAGGCTTCCCGGACTTGTGTCGGCGTATTACAAGGCGCTTGAAACGGCAACCAGTACAGCGCCTGGCCGATGCGCAAATGCATGCCTTCGGTGTCGATGCCGGCCAGTTGCGCCGGTTCGGTTTTCGGCAGGCCCGCCAGTTCGACGTAGTGCGCGATGGCTTTGGCGTGATCGGCATTCATGTGCTCGACCATGCTCACTTCGGCTTTGCCGGCAAACGGGTTGGCCAGGGTCAGGTGATCGACCCAGTGAATCGCGCCGAAGCCGCCGATGTAGCGGTGACGCACGGGTTTGAGCACCCAGAAATCGAAATCATGGGCCTTGTGATAACTCTGCGAATCCGGGAAATAGCGGTAGTAGCGTTCGGCGGCCGCTTCAATGGCCGCCTCGTCCTCGAGCTTTTCTGCTTCGGCGAGGTACGTCAACCGACCAACGGCTTGCACGTCATCAGCCTCACGCTCGCCCACAAACAGCGAGCATTTCGGATCTTTTTGCAGGTTATGCGTGTGCTGGGCGATGCGGCTGATAAGGATCAGCGGCCGGCCCTGCTCGTCCAGGCAGTAAGGAACTACCGAGCCAAACGGGTAACCCGGCATCGACTTGGAGTGGGTCGAAAGCACTCCCCGGTATTCCTTGAGAAGCAATTCTCGGGCATTCTTGGCCGCTTCTACGCTCAATTTATGACTCCTTAAATAGAATCCGTCGAAAAAACGGACAGGCGCCTGGGGATAAGTATCCAGAACGCCATCGGGGCAGTTCTCATGTGCAGCCAGGCCACATCAGGTGCAGATCGAGAGGCCCTCTACTAGGAAACCACTCTGACCTGCTATTGGGGCATGCGAATGCAACTCACTGACAAAGTAATCATTATCACTGGCGGTTGCCAGGGTTTAGGCCGTTCGATGGCCGAGTATTTCGCGGGTAAAGGCGCGAAGCTGGCGCTGGTAGACCTGAACCAGGAAAAGCTCGACGACGCCGTCGCCGCGTGCAAGGCCAAGGGTGTCGAGGCGCGCAGCTACCTGTGCAACGTCGCCAATGAAGAGCAAGTGACCCACATGGTTGCCCAGGTCGCCGAAGATTTCGGTGCGATCCACGGCCTGATCAACAACGCCGGCATCCTGCGCGATGGCCTGCTGTTGAAGGTCAAGGACGGCGAAATGACCAAGATGAGCCTGGCCCAATGGCAGGCGGTGATCGACGTCAACCTGACCGGCGTGTTCCTGTGCACCCGTGAAGTCGCGGCAAAAATGGTCGAGCTGAACACCAGCGGCGCGATCATCAATATCTCCTCGATCTCGCGTGCCGGCAACGTTGGCCAGACCAACTACTCGGCCGCCAAGGCTGGCGTGGCGGCAGCGACCGTGACCTGGGCCAAGGAACTGGCGCGCTACGGCATTCGCGTGGCGGGCATCGCCCCGGGCTTTATTGAAACCGAGATGACGCTGGGCATGAAGCCTGAAGCGTTGGAGAAGATGACGGCCGGTATTCCGCTCAAGCGCATGGGCAAACCGGAAGAGATCGCCCATTCGGCGGCGTACATTTTCGAGAACGACTACTACACCGGCCGGATCCTCGAAATGGATGGCGGGTTGCGGATCTAAGCAACACCCAAAACAACTGTGGGAGCGAGCCTGCTCGCGAAAGCGGTAGATCAGTCAACTAATCTGTTGAATGACGCACCGCATTCGCGAGCAGGCTCGCTCCCACAGGGGACGCATTTTACTCAGCGAATCAATCGTCGCTGATGGTGATGTTCGGCATCGCCGGCGACGCCGCTTCCTGCAACACGATCCGCGCACCAACGTGGCGGGCCAACTCCTGATACACCAGCGCAATCGGGCTGTCCGGCTCGGCGATCACCGTTGGCTTGCCGCCATCGGCCTGCTCACGAATGGCCATTGCCAGCGGCAACGAGGCCAGCAGCTCAACGCCATACTGATTGGCCAGCTTCACACCGCCACCCTCACCGAACAGATGCTCGGCATGCCCGCAGTTGGAGCAGATGTGCACGGCCATGTTTTCCACCACGCCCAGCACCGGAATGTTGACCTTGCGGAACATCTCCACGCCCTTGCGCGCATCCAGCAGCGCCAGGTCTTGCGGGGTCGTGACGATCACAGCACCGGCCACCGGGACTTTCTGCGCCAGGGTCAGCTGAATATCACCGGTGCCTGGCGGCATGTCGATGACCAGGTAATCGAGGTCGCCCCACGCGGTCTGGGTGACCAGTTGCAGCAGCGCACCGGAGACCATCGGCCCACGCCACACCATCGGCGTGTTGTCGTCGGTCAGGAACGCCATCGACATCACCTCAACGCCATGGGACTCGATCGGCACAAACCACTTCTGATCCTTGACCTTTGGTCGGGTGCCTTCGGGGATGCCGAACATGATGCCCTGGCTCGGACCGTAGATGTCCGCGTCGAGAATCCCGACCTTGGCGCCTTCACGGGCCAGCGCCAGCGCCAGGTTCGCAGCGGTGGTGGACTTGCCCACGCCACCCTTCCCGGACGCCACGGCCACCACGTTTTTCACGTTGGCCAGCCCCGGGATCTGCGCCTGGGCCTTGTGCGCGGCAATCACGCTGGTGATGTCGACACGGGCGGTCGTCACGCCGTCGAGGCCTTCGATAGCCATTTGCAGCATCTGCGACCAGCCGCTCTTGAACAGGCCGGCGGCGTAGCCCAACTCCAGCTGGACGCTGACGCGATCGCCCTGGATGTCGATAGTGCGCACGCATCCGGCGCTGACCGGGTCCTGGTTCAGATAAGGGTCGGTGTATTGGCGAAGGACGGCTTCCACCGCTGCGCGATTGACGGCGCTCATGGGCAACTCCGATAGCAAGACTGGAAAATCAGGCGGGTATCCTAACCGTTCTACTCTCCTATCGGCATGCCTGAAGATCAATTGTTGCGAACGCTTTCCTGTGGCGAGGGGGCTTGCCCCCGTTGGGCCGCGAAGTGGCCCCTTTCAATCTGTCAGACAGACCGAATTGCCTGGATTCACGGCTGCTGCGCAGCCGAACGGGGGCAAGCCCCCTCGCCACAGGGGTGAAAAATATGTGCCGGCGCTTTATAGTGGCCGACCTCCGTTTCATCAAGTAGCCGAGCCCCATGTCCGAGCCACGCAAGATCCTCGTCACCAGCGCCCTGCCCTATGCCAATGGTTCGATCCATCTTGGCCACATGCTGGAATACATCCAGACCGATATGTGGGTGCGCTTCCAGAAGCACCGCGGCAACCAATGCATTTATGTCTGCGCCGACGACGCCCACGGTTCGGCGATCATGCTGCGCGCGGAAAAGGAAGGCATCACCCCGGAACAACTGATCGCCAACGTCCAGGCTGAACACAGCGCCGACTTTGCCGAGTTCCTGGTGGACTTCGACAACTTTCACTCCACTCACGCCGAAGAAAACCGTGAGCTGTCGAGCCAGATCTACCTGAAGCTGCGCGACGCCGGGCACATTGCCCAGCGCTCGATCACGCAATACTTCGACCCGGAAAAGAAAATGTTCCTGGCCGACCGCTTCATCAAGGGCACCTGCCCGAAATGCGGCACCGAAGACCAGTACGGCGACAACTGCGAAAAATGCGGTGCGACTTACGCGCCGACCGACCTGAAGGATCCGAAGTCGGCGATCTCTGGCGCCACCCCGGTGCTCAAGGATTCCCAGCACTTCTTCTTCAAGCTGCCGGACTTCCAGGAAATGCTGCAAACCTGGACCCGCAGCGGCACCCTGCAAGACGCCGTCGCCAACAAGATCGCCGAATGGCTGGACGCGGGCCTGCAACAGTGGGACATCTCCCGCGATGCGCCGTACTTCGGTTTCGAGATTCCCGATGAGCCGGGCAAGTACTTTTACGTCTGGCTGGACGCGCCGATCGGCTACATGGCGAGCTTCAAGAACCTGTGCAACCGCACGCCGGAGCTGGACTTCGATGCGTTCTGGGGCAAGGACTCCACCGCCGAGCTGTACCATTTCATCGGCAAGGACATCGTCAACTTCCACGCCCTGTTCTGGCCCGCCATGCTCGAAGGCGCCGGTTTCCGTAAACCGACCGGCATCAACGTGCACGGCTACCTGACCGTCAACGGTCAGAAAATGTCCAAGTCCCGTGGCACTTTCATCAAGGCCCGGACGTACCTGGATCACCTGTCGCCGGAATACCTGCGCTACTACTACGCGGCCAAGCTGAGCCGTGGCGTCGACGATCTGGACCTGAACCTCGAAGACTTCGTGCAGAAGGTCAACTCGGACCTGGTCGGCAAAGTCGTCAACATCGCCAGCCGTTGTGCCGGTTTCATCCATAAAGGCAACGCCGGTGTGCTGGTGGCCGGCAATGCCGCGCCTGAACTGACCGAAGCGTTCCTGGCCGCGGCGCCAAGCATCGCCGAGGCTTACGAGGCTCGCGACTTCGCCCGCGCCATGCGTGAAATCATGGGCCTGGCCGACCGTGCCAACGCCTGGATCGCCGACAAGGCACCGTGGTCGTTGAACAAACAGGAAGGCAAGCAGGACGAAGTCCAGGCGATCTGCGCCTTGGGCGTCAACCTGTTCCGCCAGTTGGTGATCTTCCTCAAGCCGGTCCTGCCGTTGCTGGCTGCCGATGCCGAGGCGTTCCTGAACGTCGCGCCGCTGACCTGGAACGACCACGCGACCCTGCTCAGCAACCATCAGCTGAACGAGTTCAAACCGTTGATGACGCGTATAGACCCGGTAAAAGTACAGGCCATGAGCGACGCGTCCAAAGAAGACCTGACCGCCAGCGCAACCGATACCGGCGAAGCAGCACCGGCCGGCAACGGCGAACTGGCCAAGGATCCGCTGTCGCCAGAGATCGAGTTCGACGCATTCGCGGCGATCGACCTGCGCGTCGCACTGATCGTCAAGGCTGAACACGTGGAAGGCGCCGACAAGCTGCTGCGCCTGACCCTGGACATCGGTGACGAGCAACGCAACGTGTTCTCCGGGATCAAGAGCGCTTACCCGGATCCGTCCAAGCTCGATGGTCGCCTGACCATGATGATCGCCAACCTCAAGCCACGAAAAATGAAGTTCGGCATCTCCGAAGGCATGGTGATGGCGGCCGGTCCCGGTGGCGAAGAAATCTACCTGCTCAGCCCTGATAGCGGCGCCAAGCCGGGTCAGCGCATCAAGTAAGGTCTTGCTGTAAACCGATCCCACAGTCGTGCCTGACGCGACTGTGGGATTTTCATATCTGGCCCACCCTCCGTCCTTGCCGGATAATGCCTAAGCTTTTTAGACCGCTCGTTAAAAAGCCCCCGTTCTTGCCGGCACGATCATGACCGAGATACTGCTTACGCTTATCAGCGCTGCCCTGATCAACACTGTCGTGTTGCACTGGCCGCTGGGCACCGATCCGCTGCTGGGTAACGAGCATCGGCAAGTCCATGCGCTGGGCATTGCGACCACCTGTTTGATGCTGCTGGCTGGCACGCTGGGCTATACCGCCGACCGTTGGTTGCTGGTGCCGCTGGAGCTGACGTCGCTGCGCCTGTTTGTGTTCTTGCCCTTAAGCGTTTTGTTGATCGGCCCGCTGTTGAAAGCGCTGTCTCGGCTGCTGCCAAAATTAACGTTCGACGGGCTCTGGCCGCTTCTTTTGGGCAATGCTGGTGTGCTCGGGTTGACGTTGCTCAACGCTCAGGATGACAAGGGATTCTTTCACGCCGCCTTCCTGAGCCTTGGCGCCGGGCTGGGGTTTTGGCTGGTGCTGAGCCTGTTCAGCGATTTGCGCCAGCGCACACTCGATAACGATATTCCCCTGCCCTTTCGTGGCCTGCCGATCGAGCTGATCGGCGCCGGACTGATCGCAGTGGCATTTCTCGGATTTAGCGGACTGATCAAAACATGAGTCTGATTCAACGCATCGACGCCCTCCTGCCGCAGACTCAATGCGGCAAGTGTGGCCACCCCGGATGCAAGCCCTACGCCGAAGGCATCGCCAGCGGCGAGCCAATCAACAAGTGCCCGCCCGGTGGCAGCGAAACCATTGCAGCCCTGGCCGAATTGCTGAAAGTACCGGTGCTGGAACTGGACACCAGTCGCGGTTCAGCCCCGGCGCAGATTGCCTATATTCGCGAAGCCGAATGCATCGGTTGCACCAAGTGCATCCAGGCTTGCCCGGTCGACGCCATCGTTGGCGCGGCCAAGTTGATGCACACGGTGATCGTCGATGAATGCACCGGTTGCGACCTTTGCGTGGCGCCCTGCCCGGTGGACTGCATCGAGATGCGCCCGTTGCCGCTGGCCACCGTGCTGCCGATTGTCGGGGGCCTGGCCACAAGCCTGGAAGAGCAACGGGCTCGCGCCGCCAAACGCAACCACGCACGGCGCCGCTTTGAACAACGCAACGCCCGCTTGCTGCGCGAGGAACAACAGAAAATCGCAGAACGTCAGGCCCGCGCCCAACGCGCCGTTGCACACAGTGAAGTGACGACGGCGGACCCGGTGCAAGCGGCGCTTGAACGCGTGCGCGCACAAAAAGCGGCGAACGCTGATGCGGCGCTGAAAAAGGCCAAGATCGATGTGGCGATGAGTCGGGCGCAATTGAACAAGTCGCTCAAGGCCTTTGGTCATCCACCGACCTTCGAGCAGCAGTCGCAACTGATCGTGCTGCAACAACAGTTCGAGGCCGCCGAACAGGCTTTGGCGCAACTGGAAAGCGCTTCAGCGCCACCCCCGCCGCCGGCTGCCCCGGCGAAGGACGCCGAGTTGAAGCGGGCGAAGATCCAGTTGGCCATGCGCCGCGCCGAACTCAAGAAAGCCCAGGTCAACGAAGCACCGGCCGAACAGCTCGAAGCCCTGGAACGCGCACTCAGCGAGGCCGAACAGGCCTTGCACGTCGCTGAAGCGGCGAGTGAACAACCGCTGCCGGACCTGACACGCGTCGAAAAGCGTCCCATCGACAGCCAGCTTCGACAGTTGAAAACTGAATTGGCCTACGCCCGTGCCGACGTCAGCAAACTCGAACGAGGTGCGGACACCCCGAGCGAATTGATCGACAAGGCCCGCGCGCGGCTGCTGGAAGCCCAGCACCAGGTGGATGCCTATGTCGCCCCTTGAATCGGTGGACGAACGCCTCCAGCAGGCCATGAAGCTGGTGCTGCTGGCCACCGTGCCGGGGATGCTGACGTTGTTTTGGCTGTATGGCTGGGGCGTCTTGATCAACCTGATGCTGGCGGCCGCCACCGTGCTGGCGGTTGAAGGCGCCGTGTTGCGGCTGCGCCAGCGCCCGCTGAAACCAACGTTGAGCGACGGCAGCGCGCTGGTCAGTGCGACGCTGCTGACGCTGGCATTGCCGCCATACTGCCCGTGGTGGTTGACGGTCTGTGCAGCGGCGTTCGCGATACTGGGTAAACAGTTGTATGGCGGCGTGGGCAAGAATCCGTTCAACCCGGCGATGCTCGGTTTCGCCTTGGTAGTCGTGACCTTTCCCCAACAAATGACGCATTGGCCGTCCTCCCACGGCATGGATTTGCTCGGCGGCCTGCAACAGATATTCGGCTTCAACCTCAGCGCCTCACCAGACGCCTGGGCCCAGGCCACCGCGCTTGACAGCCTGCGCATCAACAAAAGCCTCACCATGGACGAACTCTTCGCCGGCAACCCGGCATTCGGCCATTTCGGCGGACGCGGCGTGGAATGGGTCAACCTGGCCTTTCTGGCCGGCGGCGCGTTTCTCCTGCAACGCCGGGTGTTCAGTTGGCATGCGCCGGTCGGCATGCTCGCCAGCCTGTTTGTCATCAGCCTGCTGTGCTGGAACGGTTCGGGCTCCGACTCCCATGGCTCACCCCTGTTTCATCTGCTCACGGGCGCGACCATGCTGGGGGCGTTTTTCATTGTCACGGAGCCAGTGTCCGGGGCAAAAAGCGCAGGTGCCCGATTGCTCTTTGGTATCGGTGTGGGCTTGCTGACTTACCTGATACGGACCTGGGGCGGCTATCCGGACGGATTGGCATTTGCGGTATTGCTGATGAACCTTTGTGTACCGGCGCTGGAGCGTTTTATAGCGTCCAGGCAGGAGCCAGCGACCCCATGAGCCGAGCGTCCAGTGTGGTGATTCCGGTGCTGTTGGCCGGATTGGGAATCGGCGCGACTTACCTCGCGCATTACACCAGCGCACCGCGCATTGCCGCCGAACAACGGCTGATCGACAGTCGCAACCTGCTGGACCTGCTACCGACGCAAAGCTACGACAATCAGCCGCTGGAGCAGCCGCTCAACCTCGCCAGCATCCAATTGTCCAATAGCACACTGCTGGGCGGCTACCTGGCGACCAAGGCCGGCCAGCCGAGCGCTGTGTTGCTGCGCAGCCAGACACTGGGCTATGAAGGCAAAATCGAGTTGATGATTGCCATTGATGCCAACGGCAAGTTGCTGGGGGTCAAAACCCTCAAGCAATCTGAGACCCCGGGGCTGGGTGGCAAGATCGCCGACTGGCCGAACGCATGGCTTCAAACGTTTACCGGCAAGTCCCGCAACGACCCCGGCGACACGGGCTGGGCCTTGAAAAAGGATCAGGGACAATTTGATCAGGTGGCAGGGGCGACCATCACGTCAAGGGCGGTGATCAGCGCCATTCATGACGCCTTGCGCTACTTCGATGAACACCGGCAACCCTTGATCGGGAATAGCACCCATGACTAAGTCGTCGACCCTGCAAAAGTCATTGATGCTGGCGCCCCTGATCGGTGCCACGACTTCCTGGGCGGCAGCGCTGGGGCTGTGGCTGATGTTCATCGTGATCATCAGTGCTTATGGCGTTGGCATGTGGGCGTTGCGATCTCGATTGGTTCCGTCCGCCCGCTTGCTTGCCAGCGTCCTGCTGGCCGCCACGCTCACCAGCTGCGCGCAATTGGCCGCACAAGTCTTGTCACTTCAATGGCAACAGCCTGTGGCGCTTTACGCAGGATTGATCGCACTGCAATGCGTTGTGCTGGAATACAACGGTTTCTTCCAGAGCCCACGCTTTGATCGCTTGCGTCTGTGCGCCGTGTTTGGCGCATTGATGTTGGGCCTGGGCCTGCTGCGCCAACTCCTTGGCAACGGTGGCCTGCACCTCGCCACGCTCGTCCCCGGCGGGTTCATCCTCCTGGGAGTGTTGATCGCCGCACGCCAGGCTTGGGCTCGCTCGACGCCCTCACATTGATTGACTGCTTTTTAGGGAAACGCATCGTCCATGAATGCCGCAAAACGTTTGGAAATTTTCCGCCGGTTTCACGAAGACAACCCGGAACCCAAGACTGAACTGGCCTATTCGTCACCCTTCGAATTGCTGATTGCCGTCATTCTTTCCGCTCAATCGACCGATGTCGGCGTCAACAAGGCCACCGCCAAACTCTATCCCGTGGCCAACACTCCGGCGGCGATCCACGCGCTGGGCGTCGAAGGGCTGTCGGAATACATCAAGACGATCGGCCTGTTCAACAGCAAAGCGAAAAACGTGATCGAAACCTGTCGCTTGCTGGTGGAGCGCCATGGCGGCGAAGTCCCGCAAACCCGCGAGGAACTGGAAGCGCTCCCTGGCGTCGGCCGCAAGACGGCGAACGTGGTGCTCAATACCGCCTTTCGCCAACTGACCATGGCCGTGGACACCCATATCTTCCGGGTCAGCAACCGCACTGGCATTGCTCCCGGCAAGAATGTCGTCGAGGTTGAGCAGAAACTGATGAAGTTTGTACCCAAGCAATACCTGCTCGACTCCCATCACTGGCTGATCCTTCACGGGCGCTACGTTTGCCTGGCCCGCAAGCCCCGCTGCGGCAGCTGCCGGATCGAGGACTTGTGCGAATACAAGCAAAAGACTTCGGACGATTGAGGCACTATTAAAATTATTGATGTATCGATTGAAAAAATCTTTTTTACCCGCCGGGCGATTGTCGATATAAGGGGCGCCAAAGGCAGTCTTAGCCTGGAGTTGACCTATGAGCACTGGCAAAGAGCAATTGGACGTAGAAGACGACTTCACACCCGTTGAGGCCGATGACGCGGAACCGGTGGTAGAAGTGGCAAAGACCAACCTGAGCAAACGTCGCACCATCGACAATTTGCTGGAGGAGCGCCGACTGCAAAAGCAATTGGCCGATTATGATTTTGACCTGTAACACCTAAAAGCCTCCCGAAACGGAGGCTTTTTACTAAGCCCCAATCGCTGATGAAAATGGCTTCATCAGACGTGGGTGGTACTTATACCAGGCCATTGCGTTGAGCCAGTTCGATCAGATCGACCAGGGAGCGCGCATTGAGCTTCAACAACAAGCGGGTTTTGTAGGTACTGACGGTTTTATTGCTGAGAAACATTCCATCGGCAATCTCCTTATTGGTCTTTCCTCGGGCCAACTGTTGTAAAACCATCATTTCGCGCCCGGACAATCGATCCACCATGTCGGCTTCACTGGCATTACCAAGACTTGACCGCACGGTATGCAACGCTTGATTCGGGAAGTAACTGTAGCCTGACAGCACGGCTTTTATCGCACTGAGCAATTCAGTCAGGTCCTGCTGTTTACACACATAGCCGGCAGCCCCCGACTGCATGCAACGCATGGAAAAATGCCCCGGCGCCTGTGAAGTCAATATCAGCACTTTAAGTGGCATCGTCGTCGATGTCAGTCGAGCAATGACCTCCAGCCCATCCAGCTTGGGTATTCCAATATCCAGAATTACAATGTCCGGCATAAGTTCGCGGGCAAGTTGTAATGCGTCCACGCCGTTATCTGTTTCTGCAATGACTTCGTAGCCATGGCGCTCCATTAGCATACGTACCGCAAGACGAATGACGGGGTGATCATCCACGATCAGCACTTTATTCATGGGCAAGTCCAATTTCGCTGTTCGAATTTTTAGAGACCGCACAATAGCCTAGTCGCTTCATCCATGGCATGCCGCCCCCCTCGGCCACCCACAGCCAGAGACATTTCTTACAAATTTAAAAGATTAGTCCTACAAATTTCTTAAAACAAATTGCATCCTGCGTGGTATTAAACTTCGCGCAGTCGGCCTTCCGGAAATTTTTCTGTATCGAATTACGGCAAAAAAAAATCGCAATCCATCACGCACGCGCCTCCGACAACAAACCTGGACTGAGCTACGCTTAAAACAAGCAAGACACGCCCCACCGATAAAAAGCCTTACACAAAAAAACGTCACCTTCAGAAACAGCTAACCGCTTATTTAAGGACACACTTAAAAACCAGACAACCGCACAATATTCTCCAGTAAAACACGCCCCGCCCAACTCACATACAAACAATAACGCTACTCTATCCCCCCCAAAAAAACACAATCCCAAAGTGGAGACTCACCAAGTTAAATCACTAACAGCCTTCATACGATATAACCAACCACCCAACAAAC
Source organism: Pseudomonas sp. GW821-FHT10C09 (assembly GCF_059415465.1). Classification (NCBI taxonomy): domain Bacteria; kingdom Pseudomonadati; phylum Pseudomonadota; class Gammaproteobacteria; order Pseudomonadales; family Pseudomonadaceae; genus Pseudomonas; species Pseudomonas sp. GW821-FHT10C09. The sequence goes on along the minus strand of NZ_JBWKNG010000002.1, from coordinate 87,563 downwards.
AACTCTTCAACCCATCGAGCAAAAGTTAAAACCATAATGAGCAAAGAATATGATAAAACTAAAAAGCAAAATTACGAACCCCATGACTATCATTGCAATATTCGCAACACTGTCTGAAGCATCGGCGGCCGTGTCACTGCCCTTTCTCGACGATGAAGAACGAGCGCTCTATATCTGGTTTCTGATCAGCTTTCCGTTTTATTTGCTTTTCCTGTTCTTCGCGACCCTTAACTTCAACTATCGATCGCTTTACGCGCCTTCTGATTTTGAAAAGGGCGAGGATTTTTTGACAGTCATGAAAAGCGCTGGTCGCAAGGACAATACTCCCTCCCCACCTAATCTTCCGGCCCGGCATTACGTTTGCCTGCCTGAAAGGCTGAAGGATCTGCACATCGTCGATGCACGCTTGACGGGTCAGCCATTGGCGTTCAGCTCGCTGCTGGAGAGCATTCAGCTTCCACAGAAAAACCTCGCGCAAGTGATCGTATTTCTCACGTGCGCAGACTCGGAGACATCGCTGAAAGAAAGCGTGCTCAAGCATTCGAAACTGACAAAGAAGCGCAGCGGCTCCATCTTCTGCGTTGCTTTTAATTCCAGCTCTCAAGCGCTGACAATCATTGGGCAAACGTTTTATCCGGCAGAGACCGGCAGATAGCTCTTGAAGAGCACAAGGAGAGAAAAACAGCAGGAAGGTGTAACGGGCATCAAGAAAAAACTGAATGCTCAATGAATGCCAGGCAGAACATCCCCCTTTCGAGGTGTGGCCTTGTCACCGACAAGGCCACACTTCTATTACCCGCTCAAAAGGCTCAGAACAGCTTGCGGCCTTTGTTCGCGGCAATGCGCATACGCAAGGCGTTGAGCTTGATGAAGCCAGCCGCATCGGCCTGGTTGTAAGCGCCGCCGTCTTCTTCGAAAGTCGCGATGTTGGCATCGAACAACGATTCGTCAGACTTGCGACCGGTCACGATCACGTTGCCCTTGTACAGCTTCAGGCGAACAACGCCGTTCACGTGGGCCTGGGACGCATCGATCATCTGTTGCAGCATCAGACGCTCAGGGCTCCACCAGTAACCGGTGTAGATCAGGCTTGCGTACTTGGGCATCAACTCGTCTTTGAGGTGAGCCACTTCGCGGTCCAGGGTGATCGATTCGATCGCACGGTGAGCGCGCAGCATGATGGTGCCGCCAGGAGTTTCGTAGCAGCCACGGGACTTCATGCCCACGTAACGGTTTTCGACGATGTCGAGACGGCCGATACCGTGTTCACCACCGATACGGTTCAGGGTCGCCAGCACGGTGGCCGGGGTCATTTCGACGCCGTCCAGTGCAACGATGTCGCCGTTACGGTAGGTCAGTTCCAGGTATTGCGGCTTGTCTGGAGCGTTCTCCGGGGAGACGGTCCATTTCCACATGTCTTCTTCGTGCTCGGTCCAGGTGTCTTCCAGCACGCCGCCTTCATAGGAGATGTGCAGCAGGTTGGCATCCATCGAGTACGGGGATTTTTTCTTGCCGTGACGCTCGATCGGGATGTTGTGCTTTTCAGCGTAATCCATCAGCTTTTCACGGGACAGCAGGTCCCACTCGCGCCACGGAGCAATCACTTTCACACCTGGCTTCAAGGCGTACGCGCCCAGTTCGAAACGAACCTGGTCGTTGCCCTTGCCGGTGGCGCCGTGGGAAATGGCGTCAGCGCCGGTTTCGTTGGCGATTTCGATCAGGCGTTTGGCGATCAACGGACGAGCGATGGAAGTACCCAGCAGGTACTCGCCTTCGTAAACGGTGTTGGCGCGGAACATCGGGAAAACGAAATCACGCACGAATTCTTCGCGCAAGTCGTCGATGTAGATCTCTTTGACGCCCATGGCCTGTGCCTTGGCGCGCGCAGGTTCGACCTCTTCGCCCTGACCCAGGTCAGCGGTGAAGGTCACCACTTCACAGTTATAAGTATCCTGCAGCCACTTGAGGATCACCGAAGTGTCCAGGCCGCCGGAATACGCCAGAACGACCTTGTTTACGTCCGCCATGCCATCACTCCACGGGGTTCTACGGAAAGCCGTGAAGTCTACCGGTCATACGAAATAATTTACAGTGGCGCGACAGCTTATGACGACGAAGCGACAGAATCTGTCGAGAGCGCGACGATGACCGGCAAGTCAGGAAGTGGCTGCTGCATTACCAGAAGCGACTTGAGGCGCGACTTTCTCGGTCGGCGCAACGCGTTCCAGACGCACGGCAACCCGGCGATTCTTCGCACGGTTGACGGCGTTGGTGTTGGGCGCCACAGGGTAACGCTCACCGTGGAAGCGCATGGTGATCTGCGATTCCTGAATGCCGTTGGCCTTGAAGTAATCCATCACCGCCAATGCGCGGCGGCGCGACAGTTCACGGTTGGCCAGGCGATTGCCGCTGTTGTCGGAGTGCCCGTCGAGCTCGATGTGATTGACCGACGGATCGGCCTTCATGAACTCCAGCATCACTTGCAACTGCGCCTTGGCGTGCGCATCAAGATCGATGCCTTCAGCACCCGTGAAGGTGATCTCGGACTGTTTGACCTGTTCGAAATTCTTCGGCAGCAGTTTCGCCACGCAGCTTTGGTAATCGTTGAATGCCTTGCTGAACTTGACCGGCAACAGTCGCACTTCCGACACCCGGCCATCACCGGAGGCATGCCGGATCACCGGACTGCGGCCATCGATCAAGCCACTGATCAGGCGCCCGGCCTGCGCTTGCGAGCTGTTGAACAGCACATTACCGCTGCCCAGGCGTACCGAGCCCAGATTGATGTCGCCACGCCCCGGTTGCCACGGCGCGGCGGCTGCCAGCAAGGTTGCCGAACCGCCACCGATCATCGCGTTGTAGGTATTCAGGCGAAATATCGCCTGCTCACCGGCACGGCGCACGAATTCACCCGAGCCGAAATCGGTGATCGGCTGAGTCAGGCGGCATTCGAACTTGTCACCTTCGACCGTCCACTCGATGCTCTCCAGACGCGTCTGGAAAGTGAGCGCCATCGCAGGAAGGCTGGCAAACACACTGAGCAAGGCTAAATAACGCTGGCGCACGGGAGGCTCCACTGGCTTCTACAACAAAAAGACCGACACACGCATGTTTCCGGCATACCTGATTCATATCGGTAGGTTCCTGCAAAACTTGATAGCGAGTGCCTGCAAGAGTCTTTTCCGGTAGCATTCCCTTGAGTTTGACCCGCCTGGAATCCCCTCATGCCCGACCGCCTGACCCTGCTGCGTCCCGACGACTGGCACATTCATCTTCGCGATGGTGCCGTGTTGACCAATACCGTTGCGGATGTTGCGCGCACCTTTGGTCGCGCCATCATCATGCCCAACCTGGTACCTCCGGTGCGTAACGCCGCTGAAGCCGACGGCTATCGCCAGCGAATCCTCGCTGCACGCCCGGCCGGCAGTCGCTTCGAACCGTTGATGGTGCTTTACCTGACCGACCGCACCCAGCCCGAAGAAATTCGCGAGGCCAAGGCCAGCGGTTTCGTGTACGCCGCCAAGCTGTACCCTGCCGGCGCGACCACCAACTCGGATTCTGGCGTAACCAGCATCGACAAGATCTTCCCTGCGCTAGAGGCCATGGCCGACGTCGGGATGCCTCTGCTGATTCACGGTGAAGTCACTCGTGGCGATGTCGACGTGTTCGACCGCGAAAAATTTTTCATCGATGAGCACATGCGCCGTGTGGTCGAGCGTTTCCCGACGCTCAAAGTGGTGTTTGAACACATCACCACCGCCGATGCCGTGCAGTTCGTCAACGAGGCTTCGGCCAACGTCGGCGCCACCATCACCGCGCATCACCTGCTGTACAACCGCAACCACATGCTGGTGGGCGGGATTCGGCCGCACTTCTATTGCCTGCCGATTCTCAAGCGCAATACGCACCAGGAAGCCCTGCTCGACGCCGCCACCAGCGGCAGCGAAAAATTCTTCCTGGGCACCGACTCGGCCCCCCACGCCCAGCACGCCAAAGAAGCCGCGTGTGGCTGCGCCGGTTGCTACACCGCGTATGCGGCCATCGAGATGTACGCCGAAGCGTTCGAACAACGCAACGCGCTGGACAAGCTCGAAGCCTTCGCCAGCCTCAACGGCCCACGCTTCTATGGCCTGCCAGCGAACACCGACCGCATTACCCTGGTCCGCGATGAGTGGACCGCCCCAACCAGCCTGCCATTTGGCGAGTTGACCGTTATCCCGCTGCGCGCCGGTGAAAAACTGCGCTGGCGCCTGCTGGAGGAACACGCGTGAGTGAAGACCATTTCGACGACGAACAGGACGGTCAAGGCGGTGGAGGCGGTCCTCGTCATCCAATGGCTGCCAGGTTTCGTGGCTACCTGCCGGTCGTCGTCGACGTAGAAACCGGTGGTTTCAACTCGGCCACCGACGCCCTGCTGGAAATTGCTGCAACCACCATCGCCATGGACGAGAAAGGGTTTGTGTACCCCGATCACACCTACTTCTTCCGTGTAGAGCCTTTTGAAGGCGCGAACATCGAAGCAGCGGCGCTGGAGTTCACCGGGATCAAACTCGATCACCCGCTGCGCATGGCAGTGAGTGAAGAAGCGGCGCTGACCGATATTTTCCGCGGCATCCGCAAGGCTCTGAAAGCCAACGGCTGCAAACGGGCGATTCTGGTCGGCCACAACAGCAGCTTCGACCTGGGCTTCCTCAACGCTGCGGTCGCACGCCTGGACATGAAACGTAACCCGTTTCATCCGTTCTCCAGCTTCGACACCGCGACCCTTGCCGGCCTGGCTTACGGTCAGACTGTACTGGCCAAGGCCTGTCAGGCGGCGGATATCGACTTCGACGGTCGCGAGGCCCACTCGGCTCGTTATGACACCGAGAAGACCGCGGAGCTGTTCTGCGGCATCGTCAATCGCTGGAAACAAATGGGCGGCTGGGAAGATTTCAACGACTGATCTGTCGCTGATTAATCCCCGCGCATAAAAAAACCGGCCACTGAGGCCGGTTTTTTTATGCCTGACGCTTGGGCTTACAGCGCCGCAGCGTGCTCGGTCAGGTAAGCAGCAACGCCTTCTGGCGAAGCGTTCATGCCTTTGTCGCCTTTTTTCCAGTTGGCAGGGCAAACTTCGCCGTGCTCTTCGTGGAATTGCAGAGCGTCGACCAGACGGATCAGCTCTTCCATGTTACGGCCCAGCGGCAGGTCGTTGATGATCTGCGAGCGGACAACGCCTTTGTCGTCGATCAGGAATGCGCCACGGAAAGCAACGCCGTCAGCGGACTGAACGTCGTAGGCCTTCATGATTTCCTGCTTGATGTCGGCAGCCATGGTGTAGCGAACCTGGCCGATACCGCCATTGTTCACCGGGGTGTTGCGCCAGGCGTTGTGGGTGAAGTGCGAGTCGATCGACACGGCAATCACTTCAACGTTGCGGGACTTGAAGTCAGCCATGCGGTTGTCCAGAGCGATCAGCTCGGACGGGCAAACGAAGGTGAAGTCCAGTGGGTAGAAGAACACCAGGCCGTATTTGCCTTTGATGGCCGACGACAGGGTGAAGCTGTCTACGATTTCGCCATTGCCGAGGACGGCTGGAACGGTGAAGTCCGGGGCTTGTTTGCCTACGAGTACGCTCATTGGATATCTCCTGGTCTATTAACGTGAAGAACTGGATTCGCATCAGCCTGCCACCCTCAGGCGACAGCCCTGTGACACGATCCCCCTTCAAAGGACCGACCATCATACACGGCGTTTTTAGGCTGTCCTCAACGGTTTTTTTACGCAGGGTGAAAATTGCGATCGGGAGCATTACTGGCAGATTGCCTGGGGGAAAACCGTTCGTCGGTCACGCCCGCTTATAACGCAAAGCTTTCAGAAACCACTTTGACAATCATTCTCGTTAACATTAAGATCCATCGCAATTGAGTCACAACCAGCGACGGTTTTTTCTTATGTATGTCTGCCTCTGCACTGGCGTCACCGACGGTCAAATCCGCGATGCAATCTATGAAGGTTGCTGCAGCTATAAGGAAGTCCGTCAGGCCACCGGCGTTGCCAGCCAATGCGGCAAATGCGCCTGCCTTGCAAAGGAAGTGGTTCGCGAAACCCTGACCAAATTGCAATCGGCCCAGGCAGCCATTCCTTTCCCGGTAGAATTTACTGCCGCGTAAAGACCCTGATTCAAAGAACCGGACTTGATGTCCGGTTTTTTTATGTCTGAAAATCAACCGCTTACGCTCTAGACGCGGAACACAAACATTCTTATTCCGATTAATTTTCATATAATTTTCAATAACTTAGGTTTGACACTATTACATACGCGGCTCAAACTCTGCCCTATAGACAGCTACTCAGGGCAGGACCCCATCATGAAAGGCGACGTTACAGTCATCCAGCATCTCAACAAGATCCTTGCCAATGAGCTGGTCGCGATCAATCAATACTTTTTGCATGCCCGCATGTATGAAGATTGGGGCCTGAACAAGCTGGGCAAGCACGAGTACCACGAATCCATCGACGAGATGAAGCACGCGGACAAGCTGATCAAGCGCATCCTTTTCCTTGAAGGCCTGCCGAACGTCCAGGACCTGGGCAAGTTGCACATCGGCGAGCACACCAAGGAAATGCTTGAGTGCGACCTGCGTATCGAACGCATCGGCCATGCCGATCTGAAAGTCGCCATCGCTCATTGCGAAACGGTCGGCGACTTCGGTAGCCGCGAACTGCTCGAAGACATTCTCGAGTCCGAGGAAGAACATATCGACTGGCTGGAAACCCAACTGGGCCTGATCGATAAAGTCGGTCTTGAGAACTATCTGCAATCGCAGATGGGCGAAGACGAGTAAGTTAGCGCCCGCTAAACTCGAGGCATTAAAAAGCCCCACACTCTTTTAAAGAGGCGGGGCTTTTTTATTGCCTACAAAGATCGAATCAAGCTTCGGTCTTGTTGGCAGCTGCCGCTTCAACAGCGGCTTTGATCGTGGTCTGCAACGAACCGTCAGCAGCCATTTCAGTCATGATGTCGCTACCGCCGACCAGCTCACCACCGACCCACAGTTGCGGGAAGGTTGGCCAGTTGGCGTATTTTGGCAGGTTGGCGCGGATTTCCGGGTTCTGCAGGATGTCCACGTACGCAAACTTTTCGCCACATGCCATCACGGCCTGCGCGGCTTTCGCGGAGAAGCCACACTGCGGGGCATTCGGCGAACCTTTCATGTAAAGCAGAATGGTGTTGTTAGCAATCTGCTCTTTAATCGTTTCGATGATATCCATGAAGCACCTCGGCTGAACTTTCCGACTCAGAGGTCGGCACGGTGGCGCATTGTAACGGAAACCCGAGCGCCACGCTCGGTCTCCCCGACAGACACGATCACGCCGCCGCCACGGTGACCGGCACGCCGTTCAACGCCGCATTCCCTGACAGCTCGTCGAGCTGACATTCATCGGTCAGGTCATTGGCGCTGGATCCCGGCTGGCCACTGGCAATTGTCATCTGCACACCCGGCCGCGCATGCCCCCAACCGTGCGGCAGGCTGACCACGCCCTTCATCATGTCCAGGCTGGCAACCACTTCCACTTCAATCATCCCGACCCGCGAACTCACCCGCACACGCTGCCCGTCGCTGAGCCCGCGACTGGACAAGTCGTCCGGATGCATCAGCAGCTGATGGCGCGGTTTGCCCTTCACCAGTCGGTGATAGTTGTGCATCCACGAGTTATTGCTGCGCACGTGACGGCGACCAATCATCAGCAATTGATCAGCGGCCGGTGCTTGTAGTGCAGCGAAACGCGCAAGGTCAGCAAGGATCTCCGGCGGCGCTGCCTGCACGCGCTGATTGGCGGTTTTCAGGCGTGGCGTGAGGTTGGATTTCAACGCGCCCAGATCGACGCCATGCGGATGATCAAACAGCGTGGCGAGAGACAGCTTGTGTTCCGACGCATCGCCATACAGCCCCATCCGCAAGCCAAGGTCGATCATTTGCGCGGGCGCAATTGTCGGTTTCAGTTCCTTCCCGGTCTTCGCCGCAAACGCCTTGGCCAGGCCGACGAAGATCTCCCAGTCATGCAGTGCGCCTTCAGGCTTGGCCAGAATCGCCCGGTTGAAACGCGTGACGTTGCGCACGGCGAACATGTTGAACGTCGTGTCGTAGTGATCGTTTTCCAGCGCCGAGGTCGACGGCAGGATCAGGTCGGCATAGCGCGTGGTTTCGTTGATGTACAGGTCGACGCTGACCATGAACTCCAGGCCATCCAGCGCCTGTTCCAGTTGCCGGCCATTGGGTGTCGACAGCACCGGATTGCCAGCGACGGTGATCAGCGCGCGGACCTGCCCTTCCCCTTCGGTGAGCATTTCTTCAGCCAGCGCCGATACCGGCAACTCGCCGGCGTATTCCGGACGTGCGGACACACGGCTTTGCCACCGATTGAAATGCCCGCCCGAGGTCGACGCCACCAGGTCCACTGCCGGCTCGGTGCACAACGCACCGCCGACGCGATCGAGGTTGCCGGTGACCAGATTGATCAATTGCACCAGCCAATGGCACAGCGTACCGAACGCCTGGGTCGAGACGCCCATGCGGCCGTAACACACGGCTGTCGGCGCCGCCGCAAAATCCCGCGCCAGTTGGCGAATCTGTTCGGCCGGCACTGCGCACAACGGGCTCATGGCTTCGGCGGTGAACGTGGCGATGGCCTGGCGCACGTCATCCAGACCGTCGACCGGTAAATGACTCTCACGCGTCAGGTTTTCAGTGAACAAGGTATTGAGCAGCCCGAACAACAACGCCGCATCGCCACCGGGACGCACGAACAGGTGCTGATCGGCGATTGCGGCGGTTTCGCTGCGACGCGGATCGACCACCACTACTTTGCCGCCCCGGGACTGAATCGCCTTCAGGCGTTTTTCCACATCCGGCACGGTCATGATGCTGCCGTTTGAAGCCAGCGGGTTACCGCCCAGGATCAGCATGAAATCGGTGTGATCGATGTCCGGAATCGGCAACAGCAAGCCGTGGCCGTACATCAAATGACTGGTCAGGTGATGCGGCAACTGATCGACCGACGTCGCGGAAAAACGGTTACGGGTTTTCAGCAAGCCAAGGAAATAATTACTGTGGGTCATCAACCCGTAGTTATGCACGCTGGGGTTGCCTTGATACACCGCCACCGCGTTCTGCCCGTGACGTTCCTGAATCGCCGCGAGGCGTTCGGCTACCAGGCTGAAGGCGTCTTCCCACGCAATAGGCTGCCATTCGCTGCCCACTCGCAGCATCGGCTGCCGCAGACGATCGGGATCGTTCTGAATATCTTGCAGGGCCACCGCCTTGGGGCAGATGTGTCCACGGCTGAACGTATCCAGCGGGTCGCCCTTGATCGAGGTGATCTGCACCGCGCCGTCGGCTTCGGTGGTTTCGATAGTCAGGCCGCAAATGGCTTCACACAAGTGGCACGCACGGTGATGGAGAGTCTTGGTCATGGCCAGTCTCTGTCTTGTTCTGGGCGGGCAATATCGGCCGCGGGATCAAAACTATGGCGCCAGACAGGCTCCTGCGCCAGCGACGTTCGTCTCGTGAATCAGCGCCCATCAGGCCAGCCGATGGCCGTGTGCACTCAGTTCGGCGGCAACCGGGGTGGCGCCTGCAACTGGACTTCCTGAAGGGTTTCGACCTGCTCCTGGGGAACATGCACCCCGGTGAGCTCGCCGATCAGTCGCCAATGCTCGTCGAGCCCGGTGCTGATGGTTGCCATGCGATCAATCATCCGTCGACCGGCGGCTTTGGTCACTTCGTCCTCACTGCGCATCAGCTCGAAGCACATCGAGGTCATTGAGGCGGTGAGGTGGGTCAGCGAGCGGGCCGTGAGGCCGAGTAAATCCATTAACAGCTGTTCTTTCGATTCCATTTCGAAGGCTTCCTGCGTCACTCGTCAGGTAGTTATAACCCAGCACTTTGCATTAGCAAATGTTTCAGGCCTGACCCGGACTTTACCGGGACGCAGAAGCCTTCAACGCTTTCTTCTTGAGAGGTGAAATCAATGCCGTCCAGATACCTCCGACGGCCAACCAAAGCATGATTCCAGAGCCGATCAGGATGATTGCTTTCTGGTTTGCCAGGATGCCCAGTTGATGAGGTTCCGCTTGATAGACCTGCAACGCAATATCGACAACGCTTACCACGGTAAACCACGCAACTACCAACGCAGCGCCATGCTTAAGGTCAGGCGTTGATCGGTAGAGCAGTGAAGCCCCCAGATAAATGCCCGTTGCGATCAATCCACCCACTACCAAACACTGGGTCGAATCAATCTGCACTCGTGTCGTCCTTGAAATTCTTCACACCAATAAAAGCACCGACGATAGCCCCCACCACGGCGCTCGGAACACCGGGATAAATCGTGCTGGCGATAATCGCGAAGCCCATGACCGTGGACAGCACTGCCATATCAAACGCCGGAGAGACCCGACGAAGCCGTGTCAGGCCTGCGTATCCGGTTTTATTGATCGACATACGGGGGTCCCTCCTTGGGAGTGTTTGACTTGATTCAGTCGACATTACGCAACGAGGCGCAGATTACCTGAGTACCGTCTGATTCCCGCACGCTAAACCGTAACAACAGACAACGCAGCCCCTGAGAAAACAAGCCATCTTCGGCGCACAACCCCAGGGCAGACGCGCGCGTTCAATGCGCGAGCCTGATCAAAGGGGTGGTTGCATACCCACTTGGGCACCGTGTACAAATGCTGAGCGACGAGGATCAAAAATTCATCGTTTGCATAGAACGGTTGCAGCGCTGCAACCTGTCGAAGTGGTAAAAATGAGCCCCCTATTGGTAAGACGCGACATTTAATTATAAGATCGCGCCTTCCCCTATTTCGTCGCCCCGTGCGGCTTACGCCGCAGGTCTCGCCCGTTGTTCCGTTAAACAAGGCTTTGAGCATCTGCGGTTTGTAGCAAAAAGGTAGTCAATGATGAGCGCAAGGCACTTTCTCTCCCTGATGGATTGCACGCCCGAAGAGCTGGTCAGCGTGATCCGTCGAGGCGTTGAGCTCAAGGACCTGCGTAACCGCGGCGTACTGTTCGAGCCTTTGAAAAACCGCGTCCTGGGGATGATTTTCGAGAAGTCCTCGACCCGTACCCGGATCTCGTTCGAAGCCGGCATGATCCAGCTCGGCGGCCAGGCGATCTTCCTTTCGCCGCGCGACACGCAACTGGGCCGTGGCGAGCCGATCGGCGACTGCGCGATCGTCATGTCGAGCATGCTCGACGCCGTGATGATCCGAACCTTTGCCCACAGCACCCTGACCGAATTCGCCGCCAACTCCCGTGTGCCGGTGATCAACGGCCTGTCCGACGACCTGCACCCGTGCCAGTTGCTGGCCGACATGCAAACCTTCCTCGAACATCGCGGTTCGATCCAGGGCAAGACCGTGGCCTGGATCGGCGACGGCAACAACATGTGCAACAGCTATATAGAAGCGGCGATCCAGTTCGACTTCCAGCTGCGCATTGCCTGTCCTGAAGGTTACGAACCCAACCCTGATTTCGTGACCAAGGCCGGCAATCGCGTGACCATTGTCCGCGATCCAAAGGAAGCCGTACGCGGCGCCCATCTGGTGAGCACCGACGTCTGGACCTCCATGGGCCAGGAAGAAGAAACCGCCAAGCGCCTGAAGCTGTTCGCGCCCTACCAGGTCAATCGTGCTCTGCTCGACCTGGCTGCGGACGACGTGCTGTTCATGCACTGCCTGCCGGCCCACCGCGGCGAAGAAATCAGCGTCGACCTGCTCGACGACAAACGCTCGGTCGCCTGGGATCAAGCCGAAAACCGTCTTCATGCACAAAAGGCCCTGCTCGAATTTCTCGTCGAGCCGGCGTATCACCACGCATGAGCCAGCCATTACTGCTTAATCTGCGCAACCTCGCCTGCGGCTATCAAGACCAGCGGGTCGTGCAGAACCTCAACCTGCATTTGAATGCCGGTGACATCGGTTGCCTGCTTGGCTCTTCGGGCTGCGGCAAAACCACCACGTTGCGGGCGATTGCCGGTTTCGAACCGGTGCACGAAGGTGAAATCACCTTGGCCGGCGAGACCATTTCCCGCGCCGGTTTCACCCTCGCCCCGGAGAAACGCCGGATCGGTATGGTGTTCCAGGATTACGCGCTGTTTCCGCATTTGAGCGTGGCCGAGAACATCGCCTTCGGGATCCGCAAGCATCCGCAAAAGGATCGCGTCATCGAGGAGCTGCTGGAACTCGTAAACCTGAAGAACCTCGGCAAGCGCTTCCCGCATGAACTGTCCGGCGGCCAGCAGCAGCGTGTTGCACTGGCCCGGGCATTGGCACCGGAACCACAACTGCTGCTGCTCGACGAACCGTTTTCCAACCTTGATGGCGAACTGCGACGCAAGCTCAGCCATGAAGTGCGTGACATTCTCAAGGCCCGTGGCACCAGCGCGATTCTGGTGACCCACGACCAGGAAGAAGCGTTTGCCGTCAGCGATCATGTTGGCGTGTTCAAGGAAGGTCGGCTGGAACAGTGGGACACGCCTTACAACCTGTATCACGAACCGCAGACACCGTTCGTCGCCAGCTTCATTGGCCAGGGTTACTTCATCCGTGGTCAGTTGAGCAGCCCGGAATCGGTGCAGACCGAGCTGGGTGAATTGCGCGGCAATCGGGCTTACACCTGGCCGATGGGTGGTGCGGTGGACGTGTTGTTGCGCCCGGACGATATCGTCTATGCGCCGGACAGCTCGTTGAAGGCGCGAATTGTCGGCAAGTCGTTCCAGGGCGCGTCGACGTTGTATCGGTTGCAGATGCCAACCGGGGCACAACTGGAATCGATTTTCCCGAGCCATGCGGATCATCAGGTCGGTGCTGACGTTGGTATTCGTGTGGCGGCTGATCACCTGGTGCTGTTTCAGGCGTCTGGCAGCATTGCCGCGCAGATCCCGGTCGTCGAATCGGGCGTGCGCCGCTACAGCAACGCCAACTGACAATGTGGGAGCGAGCCCCTGTGGCGAGGGGGCTTGCTCCCACAGTTGTTTTGCGTCAGGCCAATTTCAGCGTGCCGCTCGCAACGAGCGTCGCATTCCCGCCAATCTTCACCCGATCACCTTCCAACCGACAGAACAACTCCCCTCCGCGTTTCGAACACTGATACGCGGTCAGGCTCGTTTTACCCAGCCGTTTCGACCAATACGGAATCAGGCTGCAATGGGTCGAGCCAGTCACCGGGTCTTCGTTGATACCAATCGCTGGCGCGAAATAGCGGGAGACAAAATCATGCTTGTTGCCTTTGGCGGTCACGATCGCCCCGGGCCACGGCAGCTTCGCCAATGCGGCCATGTCTGGCTGGCAATCAAGCACAGCCTGTTCCGACTCCAGCACCACAAACAACTCGTTTGAACCCAGCACATCGACCACTTCGACGCCCAGGGCGCGCTCGACATCCAGGGTGACACCCACTTCTGAGGGCGTGATCGCCGGGAAGTCCAGCCACAAACGCTCACCTTCGCGGCTCACACTCAACGGGCCGGACTTGCAAATGAAGTCCAGGCGTTCGGCGGGTTCTTTATAGACTTCAAACAACACATAAGCGCTGGCCAGCGTCGCGTGGCCGCACAACGGCACCTCGGTGGTCGGGGTAAACCAGCGAATGTGCCACCCCTGCCCTTCGCGCACGACAAAGGCGGTTTCGGCGAGATTGTGTTCGGCGGCGATTTTCTGCATCAACTCATCGGCGAGCCAGGCATCGAGCCGATAGACCATCGCCGGGTTGCCACTGAACGGCCGATCACTGAACGCGTCGACCTGGTGAAATTCAAGCTGCATGACCATCTCCCTGATTCAAGCGCGGCCGATATCGGCGAATTTCGCTTGAGTGTGCTCAGCCAGTACCGCCGGCGCCAACTCCACTTCCAGACCACGTCGACCGGCACTGACAAAAATGCTGGCGAAAGGCTGAGCCGAATTATCGATGAAGGTACGCAAACGCTTCTTCTGCCCCAACGGACTGATTCCGCCCAACAGATACCCCGTCGCTCGCTGCGCAGCCGCCGGATCGGCCATTTCGACTTTTTTCACTCCCGCCGCATGCGCCAGATGCTTCAAGTCCAGACTCCCGACGACCGGTACCACCGCTACCAGCAATTCACCTTTTTCACTGGCCGCCAGCAAGGTCTTGAACACCTGCGCCGGGTCGAGCCCGAGCTTTTCCGCTGCCTCCAATCCATAGGACGCGGCCTTGGGGTCATGTTCGTAACTGTGCACGCGATGTTCGGCTCGAACTTTTTTCAACAAATCCAATGCGGGGGTCATGACAGTTCCAGACTGAGCGGCAGAAGAAGAATCTTGCGCTGAATTCTAGGACATTGCCTCGCAAAAGGCTCTATTGCGGCCCTGTTTTAAAGGGCTCGCGCCGACTTTTACCGTTCGTCCGTGCAGAAACCACTGCGTGAACAATACGATCATTCACCTGACTAATAGTTTGATTGTGACCGACAGTTCACTTTCGACCTTTGACAGCAGTGTTTCTTGTCTATATTTTTTCGAATCTGAATACAGCACGAAAGTCCTACAGCAGCACCCGGCAGTAAACCAAGACCAGGATGGGGATCCTGCCTTGGTGAAAATCGCGCTTCGACCATGATGAAAAAAGCGCCAGACAACAAAAACAATTGAGGTTTTCAATGACAACTGCTTTACAACAACCGTCGCTCTCGAGCCAATGCATGGCCGAGTTCCTGGGCACTGCCCTGCTTATCTTTTTCGGGACCGGTTGTGTTGCCGCGCTCAAGGTCGCGGGTGCCAGCTTTGGCTTGTGGGAAATCAGCATCATCTGGGGCGTCGGCGTCAGCATGGCGATCTACCTGACTGCCGGGATTTCCGGGGCGCACCTCAATCCTGCCGTGAGCATTGCCCTGAGCATTTTCGCTGACTTCGAAAAGCGTAAATTGCCGTTTTACATCCTCGCCCAAGTGGCGGGCGCCTTCTGCGGCGCACTGTTGGTCTACACGCTGTACAGCAATCTCTTCTTCGATTTCGAACAAACCCACCACATGGTCCGCGGCACTCAAGCCAGCCTGGAATTGGCGTCGGTGTTCTCGACCTTCCCCAATCCGGCCCTGACCACGGCCCAGGCATTCCTGGTGGAAGTGATCATCACCGCGATCCTGATGGGCGTGATCATGTCCCTGACCGATGACAACAACGGTCTGCCCAACGGGCCAATGGCGCCGCTGCTGATCGGCCTGCTGATTGCGGTGATCGGCAGCTCGATGGGCCCGCTGACTGGTTTCGCGATGAACCCGGCGCGTGATTTCGGACCGAAGCTGATGACTTTCTTCGCGGGCTGGGGTGAAATTTCCTTCACCGGCGGGCGTGATATCCCGTATTTCCTGATTCCTGTTTTTGCACCGATTGTCGGTGCCTGCCTCGGTGCTGCCGCCTATCGCGGGCTGATTGCCCGTCATCTGCCCAGCGCCACACCTGCTACAAAGGAAGCAACACCGGCCATTGACGGCAAACCAAGAACTTCTTGATACCGTAGGCGCGTGACCCTGCCCCTGTGGCGCGCGCCTGACCTCACTCCCTAATTTCGTCCAAGGCAATCGACATGACCGACACTCAGAATAAGAACTACATCATTGCCCTCGATCAGGGTACGACCAGCTCGCGCGCGATCATTTTCGACCGCGATGCGAACGTGGTCTGCACCGCCCAGCGCGAATTCGCCCAGCATTACCCGCAAGCCGGTTGGGTCGAACATGACCCGATGGAAATCTTCGCCACCCAAAGCGCCGTGATGGTCGAGGCCCTGGCACAAGCCGGCCTGCATCACGACCAGGTCGCGGCCATCGGCATCACCAACCAGCGCGAAACCACCGTGGTCTGGGACAAGACCACCGGCCGCCCGATTTACAACGCGATCGTCTGGCAGTGCCGGCGCAGCACCGAGATCTGCCAGCAACTCAAGCGCGACGGTCACGAGCAATACATCAGCGACACCACGGGCCTGGTCACCGACCCGTACTTCTCCGGCACCAAGCTCAAGTGGATCCTCGACAACGTCGAAGGCAGCCGCGAGCGTGCGCGCAACGGCGAGCTGCTGTTCGGCACCGTCGACAGCTGGCTGATCTGGAAATTTACCGGCGGCAAAGTCCACGTCACCGACTACACCAACGCCTCGCGCACCATGCTCTTCAACATCCACACCCTGGAGTGGGACGCGAAGATGCTGGAGGTGCTGGATATCCCGCGCGAAATGCTGCCAACCGTCAAGTCGTCTTCGGAAATCTACGGCCACACCAAAAGCGGCATCGCCATCGGCGGTATTGCCGGTGACCAGCAAGCCGCGCTGTTCGGCCAGATGTGCGTCGAGCCCGGCCAGGCAAAAAACACCTACGGCACCGGCTGCTTCTTGCTGATGAACACCGGCGACAAAGCGGTGAAATCCAAGCACGGCATGCTGACCACCATCGCTTGCGGCCCACGCGGCGAAGTGGCGTATGCGCTGGAAGGCGCGGTATTCAACGGCGGTTCCACGGTTCAGTGGCTGCGTGATGAACTGAAAATCATCAACGACGCCCATGACACCGAATACTTCGCCAACAAGGTCAAGGACAGCAACGGCGTGTACCTCGTGCCGGCCTTCACCGGTCTGGGCGCTCCATATTGGGACCCGTATGCCCGTGGCGCCCTGTTCGGCCTGACCCGCGGCGTGCGCGTGGACCACATCATTCGTGCCGCCCTGGAATCGATTGCCTACCAGACCCGCGACGTGCTCGACGCCATGCAGCAGGATTCCGGCGAACGCCTCAAAGCCCTGCGCGTGGATGGCGGCGCGGTAGCGAACAACTTCCTGATGCAATTCCAGGCCGACATCCTCGGCACTCAGGTCGAACGTCCGCAAATGCGTGAAACCACCGCACTCGGCGCCGCTTACTTGGCCGGCCTGGCGTGTGGCTTCTGGGGTAGCCTGGAAGAACTGCGCGGCAAGGCCGTGATCGAGCGCGAGTTCGAACCGACCCTGGACGAAGCCGCGAAGGAAAAACTCTACGCCGGCTGGAAAAAAGCCGTCAGCCGCACCCGCGATTGGGAACCGCATGAAGGCGCTGAATAAGCCAACAACAGGTTCGCAATAGGTTGTAACTGGTCGGGAGCGGATTCCTGCGGCATCATGGGCAAATTTTGCACGGCAGCCCAAAGGAAGCCCCATGAATCTGCCTCCCCGTCAGCAGCAAATCCTCGAGCTGGTTCGCGAACGCGGTTACGTCAGTATCGAGGAAATGGCCACGCTGTTCGTCGTCACACCGCAAACCATCCGCCGCGATATCAATCAGCTCGCGGAAGCCAATCTGTTGCGTCGCTACCATGGCGGCGCGGCCTACGATTCCAGTGTCGAAAACACCGCCTACGCCATGCGCGCCGACCAGATGCGCGATGAGAAACAGCGTATCGGTGAAGCCATTGCAGCCCAGATTCCCGATCACGCCTCGCTGTTCATCAATATCGGTACCACCACCGAATCGATTGCCCGGGCGCTGCTCAACCACAATCACCTGAAAATCATCACCAATAACCTGCACGTGGCCTCGATGCTCAGCGCCAAGGACGACTTCGACGTTCTGCTGACCGGTGGCAACGTGCGGCGCGATGGCGGTGTGGTCGGTCAGGCGAGTGTCGACTTTATCAACCAGTTCAAAGTCGACTTTGCGCTGGTGGGCATCAGCGGCATCGACGAAGACGGCAGCCTGCTGGACTTCGACTATCAGGAAGTGCGGGTGTCGCAGGCGATCATCGCCAATGCGCGGCAGGTGATTCTAGCGGCGGACTCCAGCAAATTCGGGCGCAACGCCATGATTCGTTTGGGGCCGATCAGCCTGATCGATTGCCTGGTCACCGACCAGCCGCCGGTGCCGGCGTTGGCGCAGTTGTTGAGTCAGCACAAGATTCGACTCGAAGTCGTTTAGTCCTTCAGAAGCAGCTCCCCTGTGGCGAGGGAGCTCGCTCCCGCTGGGTGGCGAAGCCGCCCCAAACCAGACAATGCGGTCTGCCAGGTAAACCACATCCCCTTTTTGGGAGTGCTGCGCACTCCAGCGGGAGCAAGCTCCCTCGCCACAAAGGTCAGCACCCCCTTCATTCAATGTTCGAAAATTTTCCTTTAACCACCCTTCGATCAGTTTTTTCAATCGAAGTTAGCTGGCTGTGGGCGTCTTTATGGGCTACCATTTTCGCAAATGAACATTAATGTTCGAATTCAAATACATAAAACAAGCACCGAGGCCAGCCGATGCCCACTTCCACCTTGCCTACGCCCCCTCTCGCTGAGGTCTACGACATCGCCGTCATCGGTGGCGGGATCAATGGCGTAGGGATCGCAGCGGATGCCGCCGGCCGCGGTCTTTCGGTGTTCCTTTGTGAAAAGGACGACTTGGCCAGCCACACGTCCTCGGCCAGCAGCAAGCTGATCCACGGTGGCCTGCGCTACCTCGAACATTACGAATTCCGCCTTGTGCGTGAAGCCCTCGCCGAGCGCGAAGTGCTGTTGGCCAAGGCGCCGCACATCGTCAAGCAGATGCGCTTCGTGTTGCCGCATCGCCCCCACTTGCGCCCGGCGTGGATGATTCGCGCCGGCCTGTTCCTGTATGACCACCTCGGCAAACGGGAAAAACTGGCAGGTTCGAAAAGCCTGAAGTTCGGTGCGGACAGCGCACTGAAAAGCGAAATAACCAAAGGCTTCGAATACTCCGATTGCTGGGTCGATGACGCGCGCCTCGTTGTGCTGAACGCCATGGCCGCCCGCGAAAAAGGCGCCCACGTTCACACCCAGACCCGTTGTGTCAGCGCTCGTCGCACCAAAGGCCTGTGGCACCTGCACCTGGAGCGTGCCGATGGCAGCCTGTTTTCGATCCGCGCCAAGGCCCTGGTGAATGCGGCCGGCCCGTGGGTGGCCAAGTTCATTCGTGACGACCTGAAGATGGAATCGCCATACGGTATCCGCCTGATCCAGGGCAGCCACCTGATCGTGCCGAAGCTGTACGAAGGCGAACACGCGCACATTCTGCAAAACGAAGATCAGCGCATCGTCTTCACCATTCCGTACCTGAACCATTTCACCCTGATCGGCACCACCGACCGTGAGTACACCGGCGATCCCGCCAAAGTGGCAATCACCGAAGGCGAAACCGACTACCTGCTGAAAGTGGTCAACGCCCACTTCAGGAAGCAGATCAGCCGCGACGATATCCTGCACAGCTATTCCGGCGTTCGCCCGCTGTGCAACGACGAATCCGACAACCCGTCGGCCGTCACCCGCGACTACACCCTGGCGCTGTCGGGCACTGGCGAAGAAGCGCCATTGTTGTCGGTGTTCGGCGGCAAGCTGACCACCTACCGCAAACTGGCCGAGTCGGCGCTGGCACAACTGGCACCGTACTTCACGCACATCAAGCCAAGCTGGACCGCCAGCGCCACGCTGCCGGGTGGCGAAGACATGACCACCCCGCAAGCCTTATGCGCTTTGATCCGCGACAAGTACGACTGGGTACCGACCGAAATCGCCCGCCGCTGGGCCACTACTTATGGCAGCCGCACCTGGCGCATGCTCGAAGGCGTACAGAACCTCAGTGACATGGGTGAACATATCGGCGGCGGGCTCTACACCCGCGAAGTCGATTACCTGTGCAGCGATGAGTGGGCGACCACCGCTCACGATATTTTGTGGCGTCGCAGCAAGCTCGGGCTGTTCACCACCCCGGCCGAACAGCAGAAGCTGGCGGATTACCTGAGCAAGGTTGAACAGAATCGCAGCAAGATCGAAGCGGCCTGATCGGGAAGCCGGTTAAAGCAAAGCCCCTGAATCGAGAGATTCAGGGGCTTTTTACTTTCCCCCAGCCACCACCTGTCAGGCCTGAGATCTCATTCGGTTTTCCGAACGCGACCCGTCAGTCGATTCGGTTAACCGGATTTTTCCTCGCGAAAAATAACGCCATAAATATTTAATACCCTTATAAATCAACACGTTGATCTATCACGCCTGGCCTGGCACGAGTCATGCTCTACACTTCTTCGACGAATGCCTGTTGCACCTCCTCAGGAGTACACCGGGATTCGAAGCACAAAAGGGCCGACGAACTGGCTCCATAAGAAAAACAATGTCGAGGAAAATTTGATGCGCATCGTTCCCCATATCCTGGGCGCAGCCATTGCTGCCGCTCTGATCAGCACTCCGGTTTTCGCCGCCGAACTCACCGGCACCCTGAAAAAGATCAAAGAGTCCGGTGTCATCACCCTCGGGCATCGTGATGCTTCCATTCCGTTTTCCTACATCGCGGACGCTTCCGGCAAACCGGTTGGCTACTCCCACGATCTGCAGCTGAAAATCGTTGAAGCCATCAAGAAAGACCTGGACATGCCGAACCTTCAGGTCAAATACAACCTGGTGACCTCGCAAACCCGTATCCCGCTGGTGCAGAACGGCACCGTGGACGTCGAGTGCGGCTCCACCACCAACAACGTCGAGCGTCAGCAGCAAGTTGACTTCTCCGTTGGCATCTTCGAGATCGGCACCCGTCTGCTGTCCAAGAAAGATTCGCCGTACAAAGACTTCACCGACCTCAAAGGCAAGAACGTCGTGACCACCGCGGGCACCACGTCCGAGCGCATCCTCAAGTCGATGAACGCCGACAAGCAAATGGGCATGAACGTCATCTCCGCCAAAGACCACGGCGAGTCCTTCCAGATGCTGGAATCGGGCCGCGCTGTTGCGTTCATGATGGACGACGCCCTGCTGGCCGGCGAAGCTGCCAAAGCCAAGAACGCCGCCGACTGGGCCGTAACCGGTACTCCACAGTCCTACGAAATCTACGGCTGCATGGTCCGCAAGGGCGACGAGCCGTTCAAAAAGGCTGTGGATGACGCCATCGTCGCCACCTACAAGTCGGGCGAGATCAACAAGATCTACGAAAAATGGTTCATGGCTCCGATCCCGCCAAAAGGCCTGAACCTGAACTTCCCGATGAGCGACGAGCTCAAGGCCCTGATCGCCAATCCGACCGATAAAGCGGCTGACGACAAGAAGTCCTGATTTTCTGACTACCCTTATCTCCTGAGAGGGCCGCTGCCCTCCCAGGAGTTTGTCACTCCCTGCTGGCATTTTTGGAAACACTCGAACCGGTGGCTGTCGAGCCGCTCGTGTGTGCCTGACTATCATGGTCGGGCGGGAACGGAGCTTCCCCAGGCGGGCACTTGTACATCGATCGATCTGAGGGGAGACCCTAATGAATTACAACTGGGACTGGGGCGTGTTCTTCAAGTCCACCGGCGTTGGCAGCGAGACTTATCTCGACTGGTACATCACCGGTCTGGGCTGGACCATTGCCATCGCCATCGTGGCCTGGATCATTGCCCTGACACTGGGCTCGATTCTGGGCGTCATGCGCACCGTGCCGAATCGCATCGTATCGGGCATCGCGACCTGCTACGTCGAACTCTTCCGTAACGTGCCGCTGCTGGTTCAGCTGTTCATCTGGTACTTCCTGGTACCCGATCTGCTGCCGCAAAACCTGCAGGACTGGTACAAACAGGACCTCAACCCGACCACTTCGGCTTTCCTCAGCGTCGTCGTCTGCCTGGGCCTGTTCACCACCGCTCGCGTTTGCGAACAAGTGCGCACCGGTATCCAGGCCCTGCCCAAAGGCCAGGAAGCCGCGGCCCGCGCCATGGGCTTCAAGCTGCCGCAGATCTACTGGAACGTGCTGCTGCCCCAGGCCTACCGGATCATCATTCCGCCGCTCACCTCGGAATTCCTCAACGTGTTCAAGAACACGTCCGTGGCCTCGCTGATCGGCCTGATGGAGCTGCTCGCGCAAACCAAACAGACCGCCGAGTTCTCCGCCAACTTGTTCGAGGCGTTCACCCTGGCAACCCTGATCTACTTCACCCTGAACATGAGCCTGATGCTGCTGATGCGCATGGTCGAGAAGAAAGTCGCCGTACCGGGCCTGATCTCCGTAGGGGGTAAATGATGGAATTCGACTTCTCGGGCATCATCCCGTCCCTGCCGGGCTTGTGGAACGGCATGGTCATGACCCTGCAACTGATGGCGCTGGGCGTGATCGGCGGGATCATCCTCGGCACCATCCTGGCGCTGTGCCGTCTGTCCCACAGCAAACTGCTGTCGAACCTGGCCGGCGCGTACGTTAACTACTTCCGCTCGATCCCGCTGCTGCTTGTGATCACCTGGTTCTATCTGGCGGTGCCGTTCGTACTGCGCTGGATCACCGGCGAAGACACCCCGATCGGCGCGTTCGCTTCGTGCATCGTGGCCTTCATGATGTTTGAAGCCGCGTACTTCTGCGAAATCGTCCGGGCCGGCGTGCAGTCGATTCCCAAGGGCCAGATGGGCGCAGCCCAGGCACTGGGCATGACGTACGGCCAGATGATGCGTCTGATCATCCTGCCGCAAGCGTTCCGCAAGATGACCCCGCTGTTGCTGCAACAAAGCATCATCCTGTTCCAGGACACCTCGCTGGTCTACGCGGTCGGCCTGGTGGACTTCCTCAATGCTTCGCGTGCCAGTGGCGACATTATTGGTCGCTCCAATGAGTTCCTGGTCTTCGCAGGTCTCGTGTACTTCACAATCAGCTTTGCCGCCTCGCTGCTGGTCAAGCGTCTGCAAAAAAGGTTTGCCGTATGATCTCTATCAAGAACATCAACAAGTGGTATGGCGACTTCCAGGTACTGACTGATTGCAGCACCGAGGTCAAAAAAGGCGAAGTGATCGTGGTGTGCGGGCCGTCCGGTTCCGGCAAATCGACCCTGATCAAATGCGTCAACGCGCTGGAACCGTTCCAGAAGGGCGACATCGTGGTCGATGGCACGTCCATCGCCGACCCGAAGACCAACCTGCCGAAACTGCGTTCGCGCGTGGGCATGGTGTTCCAGCATTTCGAACTGTTCCCGCACCTGACCATCACCGAAAACCTGACCATCGCGCAGATCAAGGTGTTGGGCCGCAGCAAGGAAGAAGCCACCAAGAAAGGCCTGCAACTGCTTGAGCGCGTCGGGCTGTCGGCCCATGCGCACAAGCATCCGGGTCAGCTTTCCGGTGGTCAGCAACAGCGCGTGGCGATTGCCCGTGCGCTGGCGATGGACCCGATCGTCATGCTGTTCGACGAACCGACCTCGGCGCTCGACCCGGAAATGGTCAACGAAGTGCTCGACGTGATGGTGCAACTGGCCCACGAAGGCATGACCATGATGTGCGTGACCCACGAAATGGGCTTCGCCCGCAAAGTGGCGGACCGGGTGATCTTCATGGACGCGGGCAAAATCATCGAGGACTGCCAGAAAGAAGAGTTCTTCGGCGACATCAGCCACCGTGCCGAGCGGACACAGCACTTCCTCAACAAAATTTTGCAGCACTAAGCCCTGCTACCGATCCCCTGTGGGAGCGAGCCTTTGTGGCGAGGGGGCTTGCCCCCGTTGGGTTGCGAAGCGACCCCTGCGTGTCGAAGTCAAACCGCATTCAACGGGTTTACGACTGCTTCGCAGCCGAACGGGGGCAAGCCCCCTCGCCACAGGTCGCTCCCACAAGGGGCCGGCTGTGATTGCCTAGCAAGTGTTGTGGTTGACCCAAGGCATCTGTGATGAAATGCGACCCCTCTCTCCATCGCGCAGCGCCGCCATCACTTGCCGTGAAACCCCGTCTGATTCGCCATTTGTTCCTGCCGCCGCTGATCATCGCCCTGATGATCGGATTGGGTTATGCCGGCTTCTGGATCAGTGAACACTACGGCATTCGCAGCCTCAGCGAGAACGGCCAGCGGCAGCTCGAACTGCACGCCCGCGCCGTCGAGAGCGAGATCAGCAAGTACACCTACCTGCCCAGCCTGCTGGAACTCGAATCCAGTGTGTCGAAACTGCTGGCCGACCCGTCGCCGGAACACCGGCAAACGGTCAATGATTACCTTGAAGGCCTGAACCGGCGCAGCCGCAGTCGGGCTATCTATGTGATGGACACCACCGGCCGTGTCATGGCCACCAGTAACTGGCGCGATGTCGACAGTTACCTCGGTGAAGACCTTTCCTTCCGCGCTTATTTTCAGAACGCCATTCGTGGCCAGCCCGGTCGTTTCTACGGCATCGGCAGCACCAACGGCGAACCCGGTTACTACCTGGCCCACGGCCTGGAAGAACACGGCAAGATCATCGGCGTCGCGGTGGTCAAAGTGCGCCTCGAAGCCATGGAAGAACGCTGGCAACGGGCGCGCCTCGAAGCGTTCGTCAGCGACGAGAACGGCATCATCATCCTCTCCAGCGATCCGGCGCGGCGCCTCAAGTCGGTCGTGCCGCTGAGCGACGAGACCAAGGAAAAACTCGCCCGCAGCCTCCAATACTACTGGTTCCCGCTGAACGAACTGCAACCGCTGGCCCGTGAAACCCTGGCCGAGGGTGTGGAGAAACTGACCTTCCCCGCCAACAGCGAAGTGGAGTCTGACGAAGAGGACATCAGCTACCTGGCCCAGACCCGGCCCCTGAGCGACACACCGTGGAATTTCACCCTGCTCACCCCGCTGCAGGATTTGCGCCGCGAGGCAATCAACCAAGGGATTCTGGTGGCGGTGGCGTTTGCCCTCGTTGCATTCCTGCTGATTGCCTGGAACGAGCGGCGCAAGGTCATCGCCACCCGCCTCGCCGCCCGGGAAGCCTTGCAGGAAGCCAACAATCAACTGGAGCGTCGGATTACCGAACGCACCACCGACCTGCGCGCCAGCAACGAGCGGCTCAAGGGGCAGATCCGCGAACGCCGGCAGGCTGAAGAGACGCTGCGCCGCGCCCAGGATGAACTGGTGCAGGCCGGCAAGCTCGCGGCCATCGGCCAGATGTCGACCAGCATTGCCCATGAATTGAACCAGCCATTGGCGGCGCTGCGCACCTTGTCCGGCAACACCGTGCGCTTTCTGGAGCGCGGTCAGCTGGATGTCGCCAGCACCAATCTCAAGACCATCAACGAATTGATCGACCGCATGGGCCGGATCACCGCCAGCCTGCGCTCCTTCGCCCGTCGTGGCGACGACAAAGGCCAGGCCTGCCTCGGCAAAGCCGTGGACGCGGCTCTGCAACTGCTCGGCGGTCGGGTGGAAAGTGTTCATCTGCAATTGCATCGGGAGTTCGCCGATGTGCAGGTGCAGATCGACCAGACCCGCCTCGAACAGATTCTGGTCAACCTGATCGGCAACGCCCTCGACGCCATGCAGGCCCAGCCGTTGCCGGAACTGTGGCTGGAAGGCGACGTCTTCGACGGCAAATATCGCCTGCGCGTGCGCGACAACGGCCACGGCATTGACGCCGAAGCGCGCAAGCACCTGTTCGAACCCTTCTTCACCACCAAACCCGGCGAACAAGGGCTGGGCCTCGGCCTGACCCTGTCCGCCAGCCTGGCCGCCGCCACTGGCGGGCACTTGGGTGTTGAACACCCGGCCAGCGGTGGTACCACCTTCGTCCTCAGTTTACCGTTGGTAAGCCCCACTCTCGCCGAGCCAATATGAACAACGACCTTAGTGTGCTGATCGTCGAAGACGACCCTCATGTGCTGCTCGGCTGCCAACAGGCGCTGACCCTGGAAGACATTCCCTGCGTCGGGGTCGGCAGCGCCGAAGAAGCGCTGGAACGGGTCGGCGACAATTTCGCCGGCATCGTCATCAGTGACATTCGCCTGCCCGGCATCGATGGCCTGGAGCTGCTGAACCGCCTCAAGGCCCGCGATCGCAGCCTGCCGGTGGTGCTGATTACCGGTCACGGCGACATCTCCATGGCGGTCGGCGCGATGCAAAAAGGCGCCTATGACTTCATGGAGAAACCCTTCTCCCCCGAACGCCTGGTGGACGTCGCCCGCCGTGCGCTGGAACAACGCAGCCTGGCCCGCGAAGTGACTTCGTTGCGCCGGCAACTGGCGGAGCGCGACTCGCTGGAAGGCCGGATCATCGGCCGTTCGCCAGCCATGCAGAACTTGCGCGAGTTGATCGCCAACGTCGCCGACACCTCGGCCAACGTGTTGATCGAAGGCGAGACCGGCACCGGTAAAGAACTGGTCGCGCGTTGCCTGCATGACTTCAGTCGCCGCCACACCAAACAATTCGTCGCGCTGAACTGCGGCGGCTTGCCGGAGAACCTGTTCGAAAGCGAAATCTTCGGTCACGAGGCCAACGCGTTCACCGGTGCCGGCAAGCGACGGATCGGCAAGATCGAACACGCCGATGGCGGCACGTTGTTCCTCGACGAAGTCGAAAGCATGCCCCTGCCCCTGCAAATCAAATTGCTGCGGGTGTTGCAAGAACGCACCCTCGAACGCCTCGGTTCGAACCAGAGCGTGGCGGTGGATTGCCGGGTGATCGCGGCCACCAAGTCCGACCTCGCCGAAACCAGCAAGACCGGTGAGTTCCGCAGCGACCTGTATTACCGCTTGAACGTGGTAACCCTGGAACTGCCACCGTTGCGCGAACGTCGCGAAGACATCCTGCAATTGTTCGAGCACTTTTTGCAGCAGTCCTCCCTGCGCTTTGACCGCGCCGTACCGGAGCTGGACAACCAGACCCTGTCGAACCTGATGAGCCACGACTGGCCGGGCAACGTGCGGGAACTGCGCAACGTCGCCGAACGCTTCGCCCTCGGCCTGCCGGCCTTCAAGAAAACCGGCGCCAGTGGCAGTAATCAGGGCCTGGCGTTCGCCGAAGCGGTGGAAGCCTTCGAACGCACCTTGCTCGGCGACGCCTTGCAACGCAGCGGCGGCAACCTGACCCAAGCCAGCCTGGAACTGGGCATGGCCAAGACCACGCTGTTCGACAAAGTCAAAAAGTACGGGCTGAGCCACTGATGGATCTGATTCTGAAAGCGGCTCTGGGTGCGGCGGTCGTGCTGATTCTGGCGGCGCTGGCCAAGACCAAAAATTACTACATCGCCGGGCTGGTGCCGTTGTTTCCGACCTTTGCGCTGATTGCGCATTTCATCGTCGGCAAAGGACGCTCGGTGGAAGATTTGAAGACCACCATCGTGTTTGGCATGTGGTCGATCATTCCGTACTTCGTTTACCTGGCGACGCTGTATGTGATGGTGGACCGGATGCGGCTGGAGGCTTCACTCGCCGTCGCGGCAGTGGGTTGGTTGATCGCGGCGACCATCCTCGTCACCGTGTGGGTCCGCCTTCACTCCTGACACCCCACAGGGGATCTCCATCAGGCTCACTGGCCCGTCCCTTGCATTTACCCCGCAAAGCCCTCCCGGCCGGTCTTCATGTTCGATGAACCCGGTGTCCGGGAGCGTCCGCCAAGGGTGAATCCTGACCGTGCCTATCCTAGATCCCGACCTGACCTTCACCGTCATTCTGCTGGTCGCTTTTTCCATCGTGCTGGACGTCATCGGCCAGCTCTGTTTCAAGCTCGGCCTGGACCGTTTGCCGGAACTCGAAGGCGGTTTTCGGCTGAACGCCTTCTGGGGCCAGGTGTTCAACGCGCCGCTGCTGTGGTGCGGGATCGGCGCCTATGCACTGGAGTTTTTCGTCTGGCTTGAAGCGTTGTCCCGAGCCCCTTTGAGCCTGTTGTTCCCGGCCGGAGCGCTGGCCTATTGCGGCGTGGTGCTGGCGGGCAAAGTGGTGCTGGGCGAAACCGTCAGCCACCGACGCTGGCTGGCAACCCTGGTGATTACGGTGGGCGTGATGCTCGTGTGTGCCGGCCATGCCTGATTCCAGATCGATGGATTGGCTGCACGGGCGGCTCGGAACCGTGGTGCTGTGGGCGCTGCTGATTGTTCTGGAAAGTGCCGGGCAGATTGCGACCAAGGTCGGCGGCGATCAGTTGGGGCAGATGACGTTTACCCTGCAATGGCTGCAAGCCGTAGTGGTCGACCCCGGCGTACTGAGTGCCGTGGGCTGCGGTATCGGCGCGTTTTTTGTGTGGATGCTGATCTTGCGACGTAGCAGTTTGTCGCTGGCGTTTCCGTTGAGTTCGCTGGTGTTTGTCGGGGTTTTGCTCGGCTCGTGGCTGGGGTTGGGGGAGCAGATCAGCGGGCTGCACTGGGTGGGGGTGGCGGTGATTATTGGCGGGATTGCGTTGTTGGCTGAAGGTGAAGAAAGCTAGATATCCATCGAACTTGAAGACGCCTTCGCGAGCAGGCTCGCTCCCACAAGGGAACGCATTCATTCTGGAGAAATGCGGTCAACTGTGGGAGCGAGCCTGCTCGCGAAGGCGTCAGTCCAGTCACCGAAATTTGTAAGCAATCGCCGCCTGCACTTCCCCCTGATTGCTATCCCCGACCGCTTTGACGATGCTGCTATCCGCCGCCGATCCCGTCAGGTGAATCCAGCTCGCACTGGTCAACAACGACCAATGCGGCGCCAGCGGAAACTCAAAACTCTGGGTCAACGCCACATTCTGCAAGCCACCTCCGGCGTTATAAGGCCGAATCCCGGAAGCCAGCGACTCATCCCCGCTGACACCAAAAAACGCCTGATTCTGCCGGGCATTGGCAAAGCGCGCCGTCACATTGGAGCTGCCAATCACCCCGCCACCCACGGGATAACCCACCTCCCCGCCGACACGGCCCAACATCCCGCCACGCGCGCCCACCGCTTGCCCGACCGAGGCAAACACTCGCCAGAAATCGGCCGGTGCGTACTGCACAAACCCGCCCACTTCGCCCATGTCCGGCACGTCGTGCAAGCCTTGCAGCTCACCGTTGGCAGTCCGTCCCGGCAGGTAATTGACGAACGGTCCGGCGCTGAAACCGTTGGCCTTCAACGCATTCCAGGTCAGGCCGTCATCCGTACCGAGGCTGACATCGCCCCAGTCCAGATCGAGGTACGGCACCGGCCGGACTTCGTAGCGACTGCCGCTCGGATCGTGTGGCTGATAGCTGAGACCGGCCCCGGCCTCTCCGGTAATGCCGGCCGCTGAAACGCTGGCCGACAGGCACGTCAGTGCAGCGAATAGAACAACAGTGATCCTCGACATGAGGCCATTCCTTGTACGGGACAGGCGCGCATCAATCCCCGTTTCACCTCCCCCGCGCAAGCACTCATGTTGTTTGTAGCGACCTACAAAAATTGTAGCTTCGCGGCGCTCAAATCCCGCCACAACCCCAGCCCTGCTGGGCCAGACCCGGTTGGCACAGTCCCTGCTCTACTCCCTTGGCAAGCGCAGACAGCGCGCAACGCCCAATAGGTACTGCAGATGATTGACTGGCATATCGTGTGTGATTTCGACGGGACCATCACCCGCACCGACGTGATCGACAGCATCCTCCAACGCTTCGCCGACCCGAGTTGGGAAGCGATCGAAAACGAGTGGCTGGCCGGTAGCATCGGTTCCCGTGAATGCCTCAGCCGCCAGCTCGCGCTGGTCAAGGCCACACCCAGTGAACTGCTCGGGTTCTTCGACGCCATCGAGATCGACCCGGACTTCCCCGACTTCGTCGACCACGCCATCGGCCTCGGCGCTTCGTTTGAAGTGGTCAGCGACGGCATCGAGCAAGGCATCGCCCGGATCCTGGCGCGCAACTATGTAAGCTTGTTGCCGATCCTCGCCAACCGCTTGCGGCAGCAAGGCCACGACAGCTGGCGCATCGACTTCCCGCATGCCAGCGACGCCTGCCGCGCCGCGTCCGGCAACTGCAAATGCAAATCCACCCCCAGCGCTAAACGAGTGCTGGTGATCGGCGATGGCCAGTCCGACATGTGCGTGGCCGCCACCGCCGATTTCGTGTTCGCCAAGGATCGCCTGGCCGAGCACTGCGAGCGCAACGGCATTCCTCATGCGCGCTTCGACAGCTTCGCCGAACTCCCTGCCCTGCTGGCCCTGCTGCCAAACGCCAGCGCCGCCAACGCCACCACTTTCAACGTTGAAACACAGGAACTCTTCCACCATGTCTGATATTCGAATCGCGACCCCTGAAGACCAGATCCTCCTGGATAAAGAAGCCAAATACTGCTCCTACGGCGACACCGTTCACTACATCGACCCACCGCGTATTTTCAGCCGTTGCAAGGGCTCCTACGTCTGGGACACCGAAGACCAGGCCTACCTCGACCTGCAAATGTGGTACTCGGCCGTCAACTTCGGCTACGCCAACCCGCGCCTGAACAACGCGCTGAAACAACAGATCGACACCCTGCCGCAGATCGCCAGCCAATACCTGCACAAAGGCAAGATCGAGCTCTCGGAAATGATCGCGGTCGACGCCAAGAAAAAGTTCGGCCTCGACGGTCGCGTGCACTTCAACGTCGGCGGTTCGCAATCCATCGAGGACTCGCTGAAAGTGGTGCGCAACGCCACCAACGGCAAAAGCCTGATGTTCGCCTTCGAGGGCGGTTATCACGGTCGGACCCTCGGCGCCTCGTCGATCACCTCCAGCTACCGCTATCGCCGTCGCTACGGGCACTTCGGCGAGCGCGCCAATTTCATCCCGTTCCCGTACCACTTCCGTGGCCCCAAAGGCATGACCAAGGAAGAATACGGCAGCCATTGCGTGCAGCAATTCGCCCGCCTGTTCGAGACCGAATACAACGGCGTCTGGGACCCCAAAGTCGGCCAGAGTGAATACGCAGCGTTCTACGTCGAGCCGATCCAGGGCACCGGCGGTTACGTGATTCCGCCGATGAACTTCTACAGCGAACTCAAGCATGTGCTGGATCAGCACGGCATTTTGATGGTCGTCGACGAAATCCAGATGGGCTTCTACCGCACCGGCAAGCTGTGGTCGATCGAGCACTTCGACGTCAAACCGGACGTCATCGTCTTCGGCAAAGCCTTGACCAACGGCCTCAATCCGCTGGGCGGCATCTGGGCCAAGGAAGAGTTGATCAACCCGAAAATCTTCCCGCCAGGGTCGACCCACTCGACCTTCGCTTCCAACCCGCTGGGCACGGCGGTGGGCCTGGAAATGTTCAAGATGACCAGCGAGTTCGACTACGGCGCGATGGTGATGAACAAGGGCAAATATTTCCTCGAAGGCCTGAAAGACTTGCAGAAACGCTACCCGATCATCGGCGACGTCGACGGTCTGGGCCTGGCCCTGCGCTGCGAAATCTGCGGCCCGGACGGCTTCACGCCGGACAAGGCGACCCTGGATTTCATGGTCGATGAAGGCATGAAGGGCGACATCGAAATCGACGGTAAACGCCTCGGCCTGATTCTCGATATGGGCGGTTACTACAAAAACGTGATCACCCTCGCGCCTTCGCTGGAAATCAGCTACCAGGAAATCGACCTCGGCATCGCCCTGCTCGACCGCTTGCTGCATCGAGCCATGAAACGATGAACGCGGTTTTTGAAGACGAAGTGCAGATCGACATGGGCGAAGGCAGCGCCGGTTTCGTTCTCGGTTCAGGGGAGGTCGCGGTGTTGTTGATCCACGGTCTCACCGGCACCCCGACTGAGTTGCGTCGGGTCGCCATGGGCCTGGCCAAGGCCGGGTGCACGGTGTATGTGCCAACCCTGGCCGGCCATTGCGGGAACAACGCCGACCTGCAAGCCACCGGTTGGCGCGACTGGTACGAAAGCGCGCGCAACACCTTCGTCGGCGTGCGACGCAAGCACGAGCATGTGTTTGTCGGCGGTCTGTCCATGGGCGCGGTGTTGTCGATGTACCTGGCCGCCGAGCATCCGGGGCAGATCGAAGGCTTGTTGCTGTACTCGACGACCCTGCGGTACGACGGCTGGAACATGCCTTGGGTGGCAAAATTGAGCAGCCTGGTGATGTCGCTTCCGTACGGCGTGCACCTGTGCCGCTTCAACGAAAAATCACCGTTCGGCATCAAGGACGAACGCTTGCGCGCGATTGTCGAGCGGCAGATGAAGGCCGGTGAAAGCAGCAATGCCGGACTGCTGACCATGTCCGGGGTCAGCGTTCGCGAATTGCATCGGTTAGTGGCGGCGGTGAAAAAACGCATGCCGCAGATCACCACTCAGGCATTGGTGCTGCACTCAAGGGAAGACGACATCACCAGCGCGTGGAATGCCGATTACGTGGAGCGAAAACTCGGCGGGCCGGTGGTGAAGGTGCTGCTCGACGATTGCTATCACATGATCACCGTCGACCTGCAATACCGCCGCGTGGTGGAGCTGAGCGCGGATTTCATCCAGCACCGTTTCATGCAACAAGGCTACGCCCCGCAGCCCATTCGCCAGGACTATCGCCAACTGGCCTGAACACGACCTGTAGCAATTGGCGAAGCCTGCTGCTACAGGGCGAAGTCGGCTACTGTATTGAAACGGTTTATCCGATCGGACTTGCTGCGATAAGCGAAACCCAATGACCAAAGAATCACCCGTCACCGCCCGACCGTTCGCCCTCTCCGGCTGGAGCCTGCAACGCAAACTGGTGCTCGCCTTCTGGCTGGTCAGCGTGATCCCGACCATGATCGCCGCCGAACTGGCGGCCACCACGCTGTCGCAGATTTTCGACAGTAACGTGCGCATCTGGCTGCAGGAATCGACCAAGATCGTCGAAGACGAAATCAGCGAGATCCTGCGCGACAACGCCCGGGCCGCGCAGTTGTTCCTGCGCTACACCCGCCCGCCCACGGATCGACTGTCGGCCAGGCACGACAAACTCACCACTGACATTGCCGACTCCATGGGCATCGACGTGGTGGCGCTGGTGCGCAACAGCGATCACAAAGTGGTGTTCAGCACCGTCGCCGACGACATCGTCCGGCAAATCAGCACCGAGCCCAAAGCGGTGTTGCAGACCCTGCAAGTCGGCGGCGTGGCGACCGGGACGGTGGTCTCGACCTTCGAGACCGATCAGGACAACGTCGACTACAAACTGGTGGTCGCGACGTACCTCGACAGCAGTTTCCTCACCAGCGTGGCCGACGTGCATTCTCTTGATCTGCGCCTGTACCTGGCCAAGGCCGACGACTTCTCGGAGATCTTCGCCACCCAGCGCTTCGAAGATCACCCGACGACCGTGCCGGAGAAAATCGAACAGATCCTGCGCACCACCAAGCAACCGATCGAACAATTCACCAACCGCTACAGCGGCATCTATCAACCGATCCTCAATGAAAACGGCGAGCTGCAAGGCGTGATCTTCAGCGGCCTGCTGCGCCATACCAGCCTGGTCGGGCTAGTGAACCAGAGCAACCTGTTCATCCTGATTTTCCTGCTCAGCTCGGCGGCGTCCCTGGCGGTCGGCTGGCTGGTGTCGCAGCGCCTGACCAAGCCCTTGCGCGGCTTGGCCAAAGGCGTGCAAGCGGTGATTGCCGGCGATTACCGCCAGCGCCTGGAGGTCACCGGCGGCGACGAACTGGCGGAACTGAGCAGCACGTTCAACCACATGAGCGAACGCCTCGGCGAGTTGCAACACCTGGAATCGCAGCTGCGCCGTCGCGACCGTCTACATGCGCTGGGCGAAGTGGCGATGGGCCTGGCCCATGAAATCCGCAACCCGCTGGGCATCATCAAAACCGCCACGCAATTGCTGCACCGGCGCGCCGATTTGCCCGAGACCGACAAGCGTCACCTGGAATACGTGGTCAGCGAAGTCAGCCGCATCAACGACCTGATCACCGACTTCCTCGACTTCGCCAAGCCCAGCGCACCGATGCGCTCGACGCAGCTGGCCCGCCCGCTGGTGGATGAATTGATCGGCTTCTGTGCGCCGGAACTGGCCAGCCACCACATCGAAGTGCACATCGACGACCGGGCGCCGGCCGCGACCCTGTATGCCGACGCGCGGCAACTCAAGCAGGCCGGGCTGAACCTGATCGTCAATGCCATCGACGCCATGCCCGGGGGCGGTCGCCTGACGGTCGGGATCAGCAGCGAGCAGCACTACACCGTCATCCGCATCAGCGATACCGGCCAGGGCATCGCAGCGGACATGCTCGAACGGATCTTCACGCCGTTCGTCACCACCAAGGCGTCCGGCACCGGGCTGGGTCTGGCCAAGGTCTTCTCGATCATGGAAAGTCACGACGGACGCATCGAATGCGTCAGTGAAATAGAAGCCGGGGCGACGTTCACCTTGTACATTCCGGCCAACGGCGAACCGTTCGACAGGGGCAGTGATGACACATAACGTACTGGTAGTCGACGACGAACCCAAGCTGTGCGACCTGCTGGCATCGGCGTTGAGTCAGAGCGGCATTCAGGTGTTCACCGCTGGCAATGGCCTGCACGCGCTCAAGGTGCTGGAGTGCGATGACATCGACCTGGTGATCAGCGACTGGCGCATGCCCGGCATGGACGGCCCGCAATTGCTCGCGGAAATCAAAACCCGATATCCGCACTTGCCGGTGATCGTCATGACCGCCTACAGCACGGTGAAAAACGCCGTGCAGTCGATGCGCAACGGCGCCTTCGACTACATCGCCAAACCGTTCGACATCGACGAACTGGACATCACCGTCAACAAGGCCCTGCAGTTTCGCGACATCCTCAAAGACAACCAGCGCATGCGCGCCGAACTCGATGAACACCAGCAGATCGACAGCCTGATCGGCGACAGCCCGAGCTTCCGACGGGTGCTGCACGCCATCGACTCGGTGCGTGAAAGCAACGCGACCATCCTGCTGACCGGCGAGAGCGGCACCGGCAAGGAAATGGTCGCCCGCGCCATCCACAAACACGGCAATCGCGCGGACAAGCCATTCGTCGCGGTGAACTGCGCGGCGATCCCGGAAGGCCTGCTGGAAAGCGAAATGTTCGGCCACCGCAAAGGCGCGTTTACCGGCGCCGTGGCAGATCGGGTCGGGCGTTTCATGCAGGCGGACAAGGGCACGTTATTTCTCGATGAAATCGGTGAAATGCCGTTGGCCTTGCAGGCGAAAATCCTTCGGGCGTTGCAGGAGCGAGTGATCGAACCGGTGGGCGATCCGCGCGAGCGCAAGGTGGATGTGCGGGTGATCGCGGCGACCAACAAGAACTTGCTGGACGCGGTGGCGAACAAGGAGTTTCGCGAAGACCTTTACTACCGCCTCAACGTGTTCCCGATCCCGTTGCCGGCGCTGCGCGAACGGGTCGAAGACATCGCGCCGCTGGCCCGGCATTTCGCCCATACGCTGGGGGCCACGGCGGGCAAACGCATCACCGGTTTCAGCGCCGAGGCGTTGCAGGCGATGGCCAATTATTCGTGGCCGGGGAATATCCGAGAACTGCAAAACTGCGTGGAGCGCGCGACCATCGTCGCGTCCGCGGCGGTGATTGAAGAGGATGATCTGCCGGCGTATTTGTTTGCGTCGCGATCGGCTGACAGCGGTGTACTGATCGCGGAAGGCAGTGTGCCAGCGGACCTGGAAGCGGCGCTGGCCCAAGTGGAGAAGTCCTACATTCTGGCGGCGTTGGCGCAGAGCAATGGCGTGCAGGCTGCGGCGGCGCAGTTGATCGGAATCTCCGAGCGCAGCTTTTGGTATCGGCTGAAAAAACTGGGGATACATGTGGACAAGATTGTCCGCTGATCACTGAACCCTGCGGCGATTGCCCATCGTCGCACGGCTAGTGCGCATACACCTTCTGCAACTGTGCTTGGCTCATGGCGTCTTCAAAGGGCACCGGCACCGATTTCACCGCGCCGTAGAGGTTGCGATAGCGCCAGTAGCTGCCGTTGGTGGCCAGTTGATAACCGCGCTCGACCACCCTCTGACCATCGAGAACATAACGCAAGGTTTCCTGGGCCGCCGGCGGTGGCGTTGGCTGCATCAGGTCGGTGGCGAGCACCCGCATCGACTCATCAATGCACTCGTTGAGCACTGCCGTGACCTTCGCCAGGTCAAGACCGCCGTCGTCGATGCACTGGCTGCCGCAGCGCCGGATCGGTTGGCTGACCACTTCGATGCGCATGCGATACAGCGCCGAACCGGCGATATCCTGAACCTGCACCTGATTGATCAGCACAAAACTGCCACGGTCAGGGCCGAGCATCAGCTTGGGTTCGATGACCAAACGTGCGGTGACGGCCCCTTCGCCCTGTTTGAGCCCGGCCACGTTCGAGGCCTGTTGATAACGCTGTTGCAGACGCTCCTGTAACGGTATGCCGGAGAGTAAGTCGGCCATGGGCCGCGCCTCATTGAGCGCCGCTTTTTCGGCATCGCGCTGCAAGGTGCCGCTGCCCATTTGAGTATTGACCAGGCTGGCAACCAACACGCCAGCAAGCCCGGCACTGTTGCCCGAACTCGCCACCATGTTGTAACTCGAGGTCGCGGCGGCCTGGGCTGCCTTGGTATCGATCACCGTGCTGGCACCGACAAACGTCGGTGGTAGTTGCACCTCAACCTTCAGCCCGTGAGCCTGGACATAGGGCAACGCGCCCTGATCCTTGAAACCGGGTTCGAGGCCCGGTTTCTGCGCACAACCGCCCAACATCAGCAACGTCAGCGCCGCAGCAGCTGCGCTTGAGCGTTTCATTGTGCGAACGGGGTAATCATTTGCTG
Organism: Pseudomonas sp. GW821-FHT10C09; assembly: GCF_059415465.1. NCBI lineage: Bacteria > Pseudomonadati > Pseudomonadota > Gammaproteobacteria > Pseudomonadales > Pseudomonadaceae > Pseudomonas > Pseudomonas sp. GW821-FHT10C09. The sequence goes on along the minus strand of NZ_JBWKNG010000002.1, from coordinate 51,150 downwards.
ACGGCTCGTGTCCATGGCCTGGTAGAAAGCGTTGGACAAGTTGGCGTAGTTTGGCTCATCCCATTCGCCCTGAGCGGCTTGTACCGCGGCAAAAGGTTGGAACCACAACAGTTTGTTGTCCGCCAGATCGACCACCATGCCCTGCCCGGTCACCTGGGCCATTGGCGCGCTGGTTGGAACGACACTGTAGTAGCTGCGAGTGGCGCCGGTGGCGAAGACGTTGACCAACAGCAGGCGATCGACACCATGAGCGGTTTTGATCGGGGTCAAGTCGCGAACCGTGTAGCCTTCGCGGAAACTGGTTTCCTTGAATTTTTGCAGGTCCAGCGGCTCGTCGATCCGCTTGGCCTTGTAGCCTTTGGCTTGCAGCTTGGCGACGATCACATCCGGCAACGTATTAAGGTCGCGGGTCTGCCAATGCTCCACGTTGTCGCTGAGCTTGCTGTTGACGCCGCGGTTGATCGCGTAATCGATAAGGCCCTGATTACCGGTCAGAGCCAGCACCGGCGCTGGCAGCACCGTGATTGCCACGCCGATGGTCGGCTCTTTGGCATCCCAGAATTGATGGTCCAGCGGTACGGGAGGCTGGACGTGGGCGCACCCGGTGAGGGTCAGACAGGCCAGCAACGTGATGGCAGCCCAAGTACGAAACGCGCGAAAGGTCATGGATCAAGTCCCTATGATTGATAACAGTGCTTCCTGTGTCGGCAGCCTTTGTTTCAACTGTAGTGGCACATTGATATTTTTTTACGCGCAACGCTCTGCGGGCGGGCTTCAGTTCACTTGCCCGCCCTTGGACTCACTCATGATCTGCCGGATCGCCCCGACAAACGTCTCCACCGGCTGCCCGCCCGTGACGGCGTACTGCCCGTTGAACACCACCGTCGGCACCGAACTCACGCCACGGGTCAGCCACAATTGCTCTTCCTCAACCACCTCTTTGGCGTATTCATCCGACGCCAGAATCGCCTCGGCCCGTTGCCGGTTCAGCCCCACACTTTCAGCGATCTGCGCCAACTGACTGTGATCGGACGGGTTACCGCCGTCGCTGAAATACGCCTTGAACAGCGCTTCTTTCAGGTTGAACTGCAAGCCTTCCAGCCCTGCCCAAAACAACAACCGATGAGCATCAAAGGTGTTGTAGATGCGGCTGTTGCCGTCGGTGCGAAACGCGAAGCCGACCTCGGCGCCACGGGCGCGGATCATTTCGCGGTTCTTCTGGGATTGCTCGGGCGTCGAGCCGTATTTTTCGGTGATGTGTTCGGTGATGTTCTGGCCGTCAGGGCCCATCTTCGGGTTCAGTTCGAACGGCTGGAAACGGATCTCGGCCTGGACCTCATCGCGCAGAATCTCCAGCGCCCGGGTCAGGCCGTACAAGCCGACAACGCACCAGGGGCAGGACACGTCGCTGACGAAATCGATTTTCAAAGGGGTACTCATCACACACCTCGCTGGCTGGATCGCGCGGGAAAGCTGGAACGATACACCCGACAGGCCCACGGTGGCAGCCATACCACAATCCCCTGTGGGAGCGAGCCTGCTCGCGAAGGCGTCGTGTCATTCAATACTGCATTGACTGTTACACCGCTTTCGCGAGCAGGCTCGCTCCCACAGGGGGAACGGCGGTGTTTTGGCGGGAGTGTTTAGTTCTGTTTAGGGTTACTTCCTGAAAGCTACAGCGCCTTGCGCCATCGCCTACAAGCACGTCAGAATCCGCCGGCTTGTGCGCCTGGAGGGCCGTCGGTAACTTGGTTCTGTCACTGATTCCCAGTGATCGGGTTTAGTAGCCCGGGTAGGTTTCAACGGAAGCACAAGTGTCATTCAGTCAGGTTTTCGCCTGCACTTGATGGTGGCTGTGCGCTTGGCGCCCTCGGGCGCGCCGGTTTGATTCCTCCCGGTCTACTAACCTGCGCACAGCCGCCACCCTCCGTTTAGTAGCGAGATGGTTGCGGCTCTACTAGAGGAATTTATCTATGTTCAAAGTAACGCCGAACCCACCGGAAACCGACGACGTTTCCCCCTACGAAACCCCTGAGTCCAAAAAGCTCAACAAAGCCGCCGACCGCGCCCTCGACTACTACCTGAAACCGGTCATCCCCAAAGACACGCCTCGCAAACCCAGCACCATCTACTTCATCGCCCCCAACACCGATCACGAAACCCTGCTGGTCAACGCCTGTGAATCCCTGGCGTCAGCGAGCGTGATGTTGAGCAACTTCGCCGCAACGGTCGACGGCACCCAGCGCAACACCGTGCTCGGTATTCAGAACTCGGTCATGTTGGGTGAACTGGCGGTGAACCTGATGCTGGATAACGTCGTCCCCACCTAACCCCTGGCTGAAGAGTTTTTCTGTGGCGAGGGGGCTTGCCCCCGTTGGGTGGCGAAGCCGCCCCAGCATTTCAAAATTAGATCGCATGCACCGGATTTACGACTGCTGCGCAGCCGAACGGGGGCAAGCCCCCTCGCCACAGGATTTAGCCCCACAGTTGGATTTAGTTCCAACTGATGGATGGGGGATTAGAGGAGATTCGGGGACGGCACCGGGTCGATTTGCGCCCAATGCGAAGTGTCTTCGCGATGGGCCTGCAAGTACGGCAGCACCGCCGCCAGCAACGGTGCCTTGAACGCTTCCTGGAAGCGATGCGCCAGCCCCGGAATCAGCACCAACTGACTCCCACGAATGTGCGCCGCCAGATGCACGCCATGCATCACCGGCAACAACGGATCGGCCGTGCCGTGAACCACCAGCGTCGGCACACGCAAGTGGTTGAGCAAATCCACACGACTGCGTTCGGCAAGGATCGCCATGATCTGGCGCTTCACACCTTCAGGGTTGAACGCCCGGTCGTAGGACAGCGCCGCTTGATGCAGCAATGCCTGGCGGTCGTCCGTCACCGACGGACTGCCCAATGCCGCCAGCAAATCCGCCTGTTGTTCCAGCGCCACTTCACGATTCGGCGCGCCACGCCTCGACAACAATTGCACCAGCGCGGCAGTCGGCGCCGGTAAACCCTCGGCACCGGAGCTGGTCATGATCAGGGTCAGGCTTTCCACACGCTGCGGCGCCATCGCCGCCATGTGCTGGGCAATCATCCCGCCCATGCTCGCGCCCAATACGTGGAATTGCTCGACGTGCAAGGCGTCCATCAGGCCCAACGCATCGTCGGCCATGTCGGTCAGGGTGTACGGCGCCGACACCGGCAAGCCGAGTTTGTAGCGCAAGGCTTCGAAGGTCAGGTTGGCCTCGGCCGGAGTTTGCCGCCAGGTGGACAGGCCGACATCACGATTGTCGTAACGAATCACCCGAAAACCCTGCTGACACAGCGCAACCACAACCTCGTCCGGCCAGTGAATCAACTGCCCGCCCAGGCCCATCACCAGCAACAGCGCAGGGTCCGACGCACGGCCGATGCTCTGGTACGCCAGGCTCACCTGCGCCAGATCGACGTGTTCGGTTGGAACGTTGACATCGCAACGCGACGCCGCGAAAGACGGCAGGCCGAACAGCAGCGCGGCCAAAAAGACAACTCTTGAAAGAAATGAAACACCCATGAAAAACACCAAAACGCAGAACCCCAGTAGAGCGCGAGTCTGATGATGTTTGTTCAAGCGCGCTGCCACAGTTCCATGACAATTTCGTGAATGCTGCCCAATGGTCAATGCGATAACTATGTAGTGCCATGGACGGCGGCAGGTTCCTTTTAATGGTGCGCTCAAGAGCGGATACGCCGCTCCCCTGCACAGAGCCACGTTGCCATGATTGAAAGTGCGTTCAGCACCTTGCCCGTTTCCACTGCGTTCCTGAAAAACAACCCTGATGACAGCCTGTTGCTGAGCGCTTGGGCGCGTTGGCGCGAGTGCAGCCAGGGTTTGCAGGCGTTGTTCGACACCGCACCGCTTCGAGGTCAGCGCCCGGAACCGGCGCTCAACGAACGCTGGAATGCCTATTGGGACGCTCGGGCGCCCGGTACGCCGGTGTCGCGGCGCGAGCGGGCGAGTCAGTTGTACCGCAGTCATTTCGAGGCCTGCGCCCAGGTGGCATTCGCTCGTCGAACGTTGACGGCGCAACAGCTGCAGCCGTTGCTGTTGATCCTGGACCCGCCCGCCTCGGCCCTGCACTTGAATGATCAACCGATCCAGACCGAGCAGTTGACCCTGGTATTGAGCGACAGCGGCACCCTGAAACTCCCCGCCGCGTGGGTCATCAGCGTGGGCAATCGCCAACCCGCCGCGCAGTGGCTGTACCTGCCGGGCCGGCCTGTGCCCATTCAGCACTTCACTCGGCGCAGTGACATGGAAGACTGGTTGTCCGGGCAATCCCTCGTCCCGCAGGGCCTGCCCGACAATGACGTGCGCTTTGAATACACCGCGAAAGCCGAGCCGCTCACGGTCGCAATTACAGAGCTGCTTTTACGCCCGCCGTATGCGAACGCCATCGTTTTCGCCGCGCCTCCAGACCTTGACCCCCCCCTGCCGGACAGCCCGATAGAAGATGAACCACCGCTGTTCGACAGCCTGTTTGCCGACATTCCCTGGCCCCAGCGCCAGGCTTCACTGAACCGGCAGCGCGATGCGCTCGAAGCGCTGTTGGGCGACGAGCTCGACAGCGACCGTCACCCGTCATTCAAAACAGCACTGACGGCGCTGGAGACGGCAGAGCACGCCGCCAACACGGCGGCAACCGCTCTGCTTTACAGATCGCGCGCATTCGATTTTGCAACCTTCAATCGCGAGTTCAGCGCGCTCTATCAGGCGCACAAGGATGGCCTGCGCGCCGAGGCCCAACTTCAATTGGCGCTCAAACAGCTCGACGGCGATGAGTTCAGCCTGCTCATGGCTGTGCTGGACTCGCCGCTGGCGGCTGATCGCGACGCGGCCATCACCGCCGCCAGCCTGACGCTGTCGATGACCGACGCTAATGGCGGCATCACCACCCAGGCACTCAACGGTCCCTTCGTCATCACCCGAGATGCGCCATCGCCGCACAGCCTTTTGCTGTACTGGCCAGGTTCAGGCGGCGGTTTGCAACGGTTTGCCAACCGCGCAGAACTGGAGCGACAGTTGTTCAAGATCCAGGACCACGACCAGATGCTGGCCTTGCTGCTGAACAACATCGTCACCGACCCGCTGCATGACAGCCTCGATAAGCAGGTCAGCCACTTCGAAGAACACGCCGCGCACCTGCGCCAACATGCAGACCCACTGGAAACGCTGCGCAAACAAACGCTGGTGACCCTGCAAGTCCCGATGCCAGCCGCCAGAAACCTGGCCTTTGCACACCTGCTGGAACAAAGCCGCAGCGCGAAACTCTTCTCCCTGTTGCCCGATTGGCTGGCCACCTTGTCTGCATCCGAGCGAGTTGAACTCAAGGGTTTAGTGGAGGCTTACCTCCTGGCCATGCGTCGCAGCCACACACAACTGGAAATCGCCCTGCCACCGCGTGACGATTTCACCCGCCAGCATGTGCAGGCGCGTCTGCGAAAGGACTTCTCGCTCAACGGGCATTTTGCCGTGCAGCTTGATCTGCCCGACGCGGTGACGCTGCAAAAACAACTGGCCGATGGCGCCGCCCCTGGAACCCCGCAGAAACTCGTCGCGGTGCCCAGTAAAGCCCGCAGCAAAATGTCACTCGAAGCACTCGCCCAGCTCAACATCGACAACACGCCCTCGATGCAACTGGAGCCTCTTTCACTGCGACTGGGCTTTATGCGACTTGAGGTCACGGCGGCGGATGAAACCGAACGCCGGGCGTTGACCCGCGGTATCACCCTGCCCTGGCTGCGCAAGGTGCTGCCTGAAATGGACCTGCCCCAAGCCTACGAAAACCTGATTCGCGATGCCTTCATGGGTTCGGCCACCGAGACCACGTTCGTGAAGGAACACCGGCGTGAATGCCTGATAGAACCCTGGCGCCTGATGCTCCAGTTGCAGGGGACCTGCGCACGCCTGCAAAAGCAGATCAATCAGGATGAATGGCAGGTGTTGAACATCGCCATAGCGGCCGATACCCCGCAGGCCTGGAACGTTGCGGGCAAGCGCATCGTGCTCCTGCCGGCGTACCTCAGCGCCGGGGGCAAGGACACACCCAACGAAGGAGGCACAACTTTGTCCGGGGTGACCTTCGTTCAAGAACAAGTCAGCGGGATGACCCTGTTGTATCTGCCTGACAGCCCTGACGGCCGTTTCCTGCGCCGCTACGACAACCTCGAGACTGCTCGCCGGGCGTTGTTCAATCTATGCCTGCGCAGCGAGATGGTCAGTTATCTGGCCGCACGCGCCTTGATCGGTGACGTGCGAGCCCATGCCAGTCGCATCAACCAGGCCGTGCTCAAGCATTTCGACGCGATGATCGGGGTCGGCTTGCCTTGGCCGAAAACCACGTCACTGGCGTCCCATCTGCTCAATGCGCACATGGGACGCCTGATCGAAGCGCATCGCGGCACCTCGCGTTCCAACGATGCCTTATATCAAGAGCGCTATGCGCTCAGCGGGCCGAGGGCGTTCAACTACATAAAAATGGCCTTGGGCATGGTGCCCTTTGTCGGAGCGGGCATCGCCCTCTACGATGCCTGGAGCAGCGCCAACCACGCCGTTGCGTCCTTGTTGCGCGGTGAGGTCGGTGACGGCCTGACAGAGATTGAATCGGTGTTGTTGTCACTGGTCGATGCCGCCATGGACCTTCTTCCGGGGGCGTCCGTCAGTGCCAGAACCGCCAAGGGCGCTCACTCGCTGACGCGTATTCGTCAGCTTCGCGCCTTGGGAAAAAACGCCGGGGCACTGCAAGCGCCGTCGAAGCGCCGAGCCCGGCATGTTGTCCAGCGGTTCGCCGGGTATGAGTACGAAAAACTGATCTCCCTGACCGGCCTGGAACCGGCGACCCAAGGGATTTACCGCAATGTCTACCGGCATGCCGACGGTGACTTTATCGTTCGCCAGGGCCGTATCTTCCAGGTTGAGCGCAGCAGCGATTCACGCAACTGGCGTCTTTGCGGCACTCGACAAAAAACCTACAAGCAACCGGTCGGCCTCGATGAGGCCGGAAACTGGGACACCTATTTCGGTGTCTATGGGGTGACGTTCGAGGGCGGCGGGCTGGGGGGCGGTGGTGTGCTCGGACACTTGGCGGACGGCCTTGATCCTCTCTGGCCGGCCGTCATTCGCGAACGTCTGCCGCGTTGGTGGACCGACCAGACCTTGCGCCGCCAACAAGCGCTGAGCGAATCCGCCAATGCCACGGCCACGCTCTTCGACGCCCAGATGACGCGTACCACCGCCCTGATGGAAACGTACAACGCCAGCCCCGAAAACCTTCGCCCGGCGCTGGCACAGGCATTTGAAGTCGCGTGCATCAAGGACATGGAACTGGGCAGCAAGCATTACCAGACTCTGGCTGAGCTGCGACCCATGACGCGTGGCAACAACATGCGCGAGATCAAGGAAATACAAAGCAATGTCGCCTTTTTACTGGCCGATCGGTCCAGACAACGGGTGGTCCTGACCGGTCAACGGGCACTGGCCCTGACGGACAGGATCGACGATCTTCTGGACCAGTTGGACGCACTGCCTGCCCAGGCACTGGGCCAGCGCTTGCGTATTCTGGAGGACGTCAGGACGCTGCGTCTGGAGATAATGCGCGACTTCGACGCCATCGATGCCCACATGCGCGACCTCAACCTGTGGTACCCGCGCATTACCGACAAACCGACAAAAACAAACTTGAGCCGCGCCTTCGCGGACTTGAACGCGAGGCTCAATGAGGCCAGTCAGCTGTACTTGAAAACCGGTCAACTGCTGGAAATCGTCAAACGCTACGACAGCACCAGCGATGTTTCCTGGTTCTACCTGCAAACGCAGGCACAGACGCTGCGAACCAAAGTCGATCGCGCCCTGTTCACCCAACACAGCCTGCCGGAAGTGAGCGCCACCCGAGCCCAGCGCAATCAGATATTGCAAGAGTGCCTGAATCTTTACGGGGAGTTTCGCCGCAACATGAATGCCTGGACCGCCAGCTATCCCCAGCACTTCCATCTGGACGCCGTGGGGCCACTGCTGCTGGGTATCGAGAAAATGGCCGAACGGGCACGCAAGGCCATCGATCAACCCGCGCCTGCATCCCCCGCGGGGCAACGCGGCAAAAAAGTGTTCACCACCGAAGACGGTCAATTGCTGATCGGGGAGGAGCGCTGGGAACCGACGACCCAAAAGCGCCAATACACCCTGACAGGCCAGGGCGGGTTCGAGGAGGTTTGGGAGCAAGGGACAAACGGCAAGTTTCGCCTGCTCAATCCACAGGAACAGGGTGCTCACCCCGCTCACCAAGACCTTGGAGTGTTAACGGCCGATGCGAGCCGCCGACTTGCTGCGCAAGCGGCGTACAAAATCCGCGTCGAGGCCTATGCCCGACAGGACATGCTACCCGTTGATCTGGAACACATGATGCTCAGCGAGGCAGGCGAACTCGGCCGGCGTGCCCGGATGATTGAAGATCTTCAGCCTGCTAATGCGCTCATCCAGCAGCTGCGTGACAAGGCCACAGAACTGACCGATACCGGACGGGCACTGCGTATCGAGTACTCGATGAACAGTCGAAACCCGACCGACGGCATGCTGGATTACCTCATGCAGCAAAATTCCGCGGAGAAAAAAATCGTCGATATCCAAAAACAAAAACCGATGGAAACGTTGGGTAAACGTGCGGACGGACGCACCGACTACCTGCAGGAATACGAGGTGCGAGACCTGACGCAAACACCGCCCAAGGTGATGTGGTATGCCCACTTTCACTACAGTAAGGCAGCCCCTGCATTCGGCGAGTTTGAAAAGGCCCACCTCAAACTGCCGGAGCACCGGTTTCTGACACACGCGGACAACGTCGACCTGCCTTACGCCGACATCGGCAAGAAATCCGTAGCGCTTAAACATTTCGACCCGGCTTAAAACGCAAAACGGGAGCGGTTTTTCCGCTCCCGTTTTGGGTTCCTTATGCCAGCTGACTACGTAACTGACGCGCCGCCGCCACCATATTCACCAACGCCGCTTCGGTCTCCGGCCACGCCCGGGTCTTCAACCCGCAATCGGGATTCACCCACAAACGTTCGGCCGGAATTCGCTTCACGGCTTTGCTCATCAACTTGACCATCTCGGCCGTGTCCGGCACCCGTGGCGAGTGGATGTCGTACACACCCGGCCCGATGTCATTCGGGTAGGCGAACACTTCGAACGCCTCCAACAACTCCATGTCCGAACGCGAGGTTTCGATGGTGATCACGTCGGCATCCATGTCGGCGATGGCCTTGATCACGTCGTTGAATTCGCTGTAGCACATGTGGGTGTGAATCTGGGTTTCGTCACGCACGCCAGAAGCACTCAAGCGGAAGGCCTGCACTGCCCAATCGAGGTATTCCTGCCATTGCGCCCGGCGCAACGGCAAACCTTCGCGGAACGCGGCTTCGTCGATCTGCACAATCTTGATGCCGGCGTTTTCCAGGTCCACCACTTCATCACGCAGGGCCAGCGCCAACTGCTGCGCCTGGATTTTGCGCGACACGTCTTCTCGCGGGAACGACCACATCAGCATGGTCACGGGACCGGTGAGCATGCCTTTCATGACCTTGTCGGTCAGGCCCTGTGCATAGGTGATCCAGTCGACGGTCATCGCCTTCGGACGGCTGAGGTCGCCGTAGATGATCGCCGGTTTGACGCAGCGCGAGCCGTAGCTCTGCACCCAGCCGAAACGGGTGAACAGGTAGCCGTCCAGTTGCTCGGCGAAGTATTCGACCATGTCATTGCGTTCGGCTTCACCGTGCACCAGCACGTCGAGGCCCAGGCGTTCCTGAACTTGCACGGCGTGGCGGATTTCGCTGTGCATGGCATCGGTGTAGTCGTTGGCCGACAGCTTGCCTTGCTTGAACGCCTGACGCGCCAGACGGATCGAACCGGTCTGCGGGAACGAGCCGATGGTGGTGGTCGGGAATGCCGGTAGTTTCAAGCGTGCGCGTTGCTGTTCGATGCGCTGGGCAAACGGCGAATGGCGTTGGCTGTCCGCTGTGCCGATGGCGTTGATGCGCGCCTGCACGGCAGCTTTATGAATACGCGGTGACTCGGCGCGACTGGCCTGGATCGCCCGGCTCTCGGCCAAAGCGGCTTGCACCTTGGGCGACTGTGGATCGTTGAGGGCGTCGCGCAACACGGCGATTTCGCCACACTTCTGCACGGCAAACGCCAGCCAGCTTTTCAGTTCCGGGTCGAGTTTGTCTTCGCGGCGCAGATCCACCGGGCTGTGCAGCAACGAGCAAGAACTGCTGACCCACAGGTTGTCGCCAAAACGCTCTTGCGCCGGTTGCAGCTGAGCCAGCGCCTGCTCCAGTTCACAGCGCCAGACGTTGCGACCGTTGACCAGCCCGACCGAGAGAATCTTGTAGGTCGGCAGGCGATCGAGCACCTGGCCCAGTTGATCCGGCGCACGCACGGCGTCGATGTGCAGGCCTTGCACCGGCAGGCCGACGGCCAGACCGAGATTGTCTTCCAGACCGCTGAAGTAGGTTGCGACCAGTTTTTTCAGCGGCGAGTACTGGAGGATGTGGTAAGCGCGTTCGAACGCATTTTTCCAGGCTTGCGGCAGGTCGAGGGTCAGGATCGGTTCGTCGATCTGCACCCATTCCACGCCTTGCGCGGCGAGGCGACCGAGGATTTCGTTGTACACCGGCAGCAGGCGTTCCAGCAGGTCGAGCTTGTCGAAGTCGTTGCCACCGCCCTTGGATTTGCCCTTGCCCAGCCACAGGTAAGTCAAAGGGCCGATGATCACCGGTTTGACGGTGTGACCGAGGGCCTTGGCTTCGTCCACTTCGTCGAACAACTGCTCCCAGCTGAGTTTGAATTGTTGGTCGGCGCTGAATTCCGGGACCAGGTAGTGGTAGTTGGTGTCGAACCACTTGGTCAGTTCCTGGGCGTATTGCGCGGTGCTGTGCTCGCCACCGCAGCAACTGGCCGTGGCGCCACGGGCCATGGCGAACAAGGTGTCGAGGGTCGGTAGGCCGGCGGCATCCTTGGTGCTGTCGAAACGTTCGGGGATCACACCGAAGGTCAGCGAATGGGTCAGCACCTGGTCGTACCAGGCGAAGTCGCCCACGGGCAGCAGGTCGATCCCGGCGCCTTTCTGCAATTGCCAGTGCATGGCGCGCAATTGGCGGCCAACGCGGTCCAGGGCAGCCTGATCAATGTCGCCCTTCCAGTAGGATTCGAGGGCTTTTTTCAGTTCACGGTCCGCGCCGATGCGTGGGAAACCAAGTGTGTGGGCCAGGGCCATGGTGAATTGCTCCTTGTAAAAGATGGCGCTATTGTCGACAGCCAACCCAACATGAGACAAACTCAACCTTTTCGTGTTGATCACAAGTTTTCCTCATGGAGCCATCCGGTGCTTGAAATCCGCCACCTCAAGACCCTGCACGCCTTGCGTGAAGCCGACAGCCTGGTCGATGCCGCCGACCGTTTGCACCTGACGCAATCGGCCCTGTCCCACCAGTTCAAGGAACTGGAGGAGCGCATGGGCATGCCGCTGTTCGTGCGCAAGACCAAACCGGTGCGTTTCACCAGCGCCGGCCTGCGCCTGCTGCAACTGGCCGACGCCACACTGCCGCTGCTGCGTGGCGCCGAGCGTGACATCGCGCGGTTGGCCGGCGGCACTGCCGGGCGCTTGCACATGGCGATCGAGTGCCACAGTTGCTTCCAATGGTTGATGCCGACCATCGACCAGTTTCGCGATGCGTGGCCGGAAGTCGAGCTCGACCTGGCGTCCGGGTTTTCCTTTGCGCCGCTGCCGGCGCTGGCTCGCGGTGATCTGGACCTGGTGGTGACGTCCGATCCGCTGGACATCGCCGGTATCACCTATGTGCCGCTGTTCACCTATGAAGCCATGTTGGCGGTGGCCAACCAGCACCGCTTGGCGAGCAAGGCGTACATCGTTCCCGAAGATTTGCTCACCGAGACTTTGATCACTTATCCGGTGGAACGTGATCGACTGGACATCTTCACCCGTTTCCTCGAACCGGCCGACATCGAACCGGCGCAGGTCCGCACCTCGGAACTGACGGTGATGATGATGCAGCTGGTGGCCAGCGGTCGCGGCGTATGCGGCATGCCGCATTGGGCGCTGCACGAATACAGCTCACGGGGTTACGTGAAGGCCAAGCGGCTGGGCGAGAAGGGTTTGTTTGCGACGTTGTACGCGGGGATACGCGCGGACATGCTGGATGCGCCGTATATGCGCGACTTCTTGCTGACGGCGAAGGATACGTCGTTCTCGACGCTCGATGGTGTGAGCGCTGTTCGCTGACGGACCACAGGACCACAGGACCACAGCAATCCCTGTGGCGAGGGAGCTTGCTCCCGCTCGGCTGCGCAGCAGTCGTAAATCCAGTGAATGCTGGTTTACCTCAGAAATCCGGTGGCAGGTTTGGGGCCGCTTCGCAGCCCAGCGGGAGCAAGCTCCCTCGCCACAAAAGTTTTTATCCAGCAGGATCGGTGGTGATCTCGCGCCACATGTGGATTTTGTCGAAGTAGTCCTCGCCCACGCGCACCGCCAGCGGTTCCAGGCCGAACTGGATGAAGCCGCAACGCTGGTACAGGTTGAACGCGGCTTCATTGCCGGCAGTAACCGTCAGCTGAATCACCTTCAGCCCCGGATGCTGTTGCGCCTCGGCCAACGCCGCCTGCACCAGCTGATACCCCAACCCGCGCTGACGAACCGTACCGGACACGTACATGCCAAACAGTGTCGCCTTGTGCCGGGCCTTTTCCCGAGGTTCGAAGGCGAGACCGACGATGCCGGCCAGCTTGCCCTCCTCGAATGCCCCGAACACCACATCCAGTTTGCTGGTCAGGCGCCCTTCCCACCAGCTCAGCGGCATCGCCGCGCGCTCGCGCACGCTGGAGGTGAACGCCTGCGGATGCCGGTCATAGGCTTCGAGCATCAGCTCCCGGTAAGCCAGTGCATGACTGGCGTCCAGACGTTCAATCCACATGGTCAAGCCGTCCTGCGTTGCTCAAGCATCAGCCGCACCGCCAGCGCCGCCAACACAAACCCCATGACATAGCGCTGCGCCGCCAGCCAGGTCGGGTTCCTGACGAACCACGAAGCGATGCCCGCCGCGAACAGCGCGATCAGCAGGTTGACGCAGAAGCTGACGCTGATCTGGGTCAGGCCGAGGATGATGCTTTGGCTGAACACCGAGCCGTGTTCAGGGTTGATGAACTGCGGAAACACCGACAGGTAGAACACCGCAATCTTCGGGTTGAGCGCGCTGGTGAGAAAGCCCATGGTGATCAATTTGCGCGACGAGTCCGGCGGCAACTGCTGCGCTTCGAACGGCGAACGGGCACCGGGTTTGACCGCCTGCCAGGCCAGCCACAGCAAATACAACGCCCCCGCCCACTTCAACACTTCATACGCCATCGGCACCGCCAGAAACACCGCGGTCAAACCGGCCGCCGCCGCAAACAAATGCACAAAGAAGCCCGCGACCACGCCCAGCAAAGACGTCACGCCCGCCTTGCGCCCCTGGCAGATCGAACGGGAGATCAGGTAGATCATGTTCGGCCCCGGCGTCAGCACCATCAGCAACGCAGCAGCGGCGAAAATCAGTAGGTCTTGAAGCGGGATCATGGGCAATCCTTCGTCCGGAAATGATCAGGCAGGTTCAGTCAGCGATGCTCGATAAAACGGCAGGATCAGGTCCCGTGTCAAGGGTGCCAGCGTGACACCGCCGTCGGTGGCCGGGTCGATCCAGATCACTTCTTCGATCTCGGCAGCGGGGGTGACATCCGCATTGATGGTCAGCAAAAACAGCTCGGCCTGTACGACAAATCCCGGCTCATTGGCCGCCGGTGCCGAGAATTGCCCAAGGTAGCTGGCGTGCGCGGGATCGATGATCAACCCCAGCTCTTCTTCCAGCTCACGGGCCAGTGCGTGAACCGGTTGTTCATGGATTTCGATCTTGCCGCCCGGTTGCATGAAGGCTTCGGTGCCGCGCTTGCGCACCAGCAATGTACGGCCGTCGGGACCGATCAACAGGGCGGCGGCGATGCGGATGATGCGTGGCGAATCAGGGGAGGGAAGGGTCATGGGTCGGAGAGGGCCTTGGGTAAAGACCGCAAGGATCCCATGCTCACCGGGTGCTCGTCATCCGACGGACACTACAAGTTCTGACAGTCGAATCGCCTGAACAAGAGGATCTATCCACGTACCAGCTCGGAAATTTCCCACGCGTGGTTTTGGTAGCGTGTTCGACATCTATTCAGCCGTCATTTGCCTACCTCGCCTCGCAAGGAACATGTTGCATGTCCGATATCTCGACGCTCAAAGAAAAGAACAACCTCAAGACATTCCACTTCATTCTATTGACTGCATTGACGATGGGACTGTATCCCAATGTCTGGTTGTACAAAACCGCTGTAGCGGTGGAAGACCTCACGGGTATCAAGACCCTGAGCACGAGATTCATGATTGGATATCTGACTTTGTGTGGTATTGGCGGTGTACTGAGCAGCACGCCTGTTTTTGGTTTCTCGCTGGCGCTGGCTGTCTGGCTGCTCTCACTTGCATGGTGCTTTCGGGTACGAAGAGCGCTCAGGGCTTACGCTTTGACTGAACACAATTTCGAATTACGTATGAATCGTGTCTACTCCGTCCTGTTCACCTTTTTCCACATTAACTACTGCATCAATTCCCTCCCCCGGGACAAGCAAAAACACCAAGACAAAAAACCATCGACATCCCACTCCGTTCAAGCCTGAAACAAGAAAGGGCAGGTAACCGAAAGTTGCCTGCCCTTTTACTGCTGTAACCGATGATCCTGCGTTTTTTGGGGGGATTTACGTGGCTTCCTGGAAATCCATCTCCGGAGGCTGGCGACGGAAACCGCCGGTCAGTACCGCCAGGTACACCACGCCAATGGCCAGCCAGCTCAGGCCGAGGTAAATCGCCAGGTGGTCGAGGCTGACCATCAGCCACAAGTCCGCCACCAGACCAATGAACGGGAACACCAGGAACAGCAGCAGTTCACGCGGGCCTTTTTTCTCGCCGCCGATCCAGTAGTGAAAGATCACCGACAGGTTGACCAGGCTGAAGGCGAGGAACGCGCCGAAATTGATGAACGAGGTCGAGGTGGTGACGTCCAGTTTCAGCGCCAGCAACGCGACGACGGCGCACAACAGGATGCTGTTGACCGGGGTGCCGAAGCGTTCGTGCAAGGTGCCGAAGAACGATTTCGGCAACACACCGTCGCGGCCCATGGCGAACAGCAAACGCGAACCGCTGGCCTGCGCCGACAGGCCCGAGGCAAACTGGCCGACGATCAGGCCGATCAGGAAGATCGACACGAACAGGTCGCCGCCGATATTGCGGGCGATTTCATAGGCCGCCGAGTCGACGTTGTCGAACTGGAACGACGGGTGCGCGATCTGCACGAAGTAGGAGACGCTGACGAAGATCAGCCCGCCGATCAGGGTGATCAGCATGATTGCCCGCGGGATGGTGCGGCGCGGATCGCGGGTTTCTTCGGTCAGGGTGCTGACCGCGTCGAAGCCCAGGAACGAGTAACAGGCAATGGCCGCGCCGCTCATGATCAGCGGCATCTGCATGTCGCCGTTGAAGAACGGTTTGATCGACCACAAGGGTGTGCTCGCGTCGCCACCGACGTAGTGGATGCACAGCACCACGAAAGCGATCAGCACCAGGGCTTGCACCAACATCAGCAAGGCGTTGATGCCGTTGGCCAGTTTCAGGCCGACGATGTTGATCGCGCTGGTGATGCCGATGAACGCCAGCACCCACAGCCATTGCGGCACGGCCGGGAACGCGGAGTTGAGGTAGGCGGCGCCGATCAGCCAGATCGCCATCGGCAGGAACAGGTAATCGAGCAGCACCGCCCAACCGGCGATGAAGCCGAGTTTCGGGCTGATGGCTTTGCGCACGTAGCTGTAGGCCGAGCCTGCGACGGGGAACGCCGAGGCCATTCGGCCGTAGCTCATGGCGGTGAAAAACATCGCCACCAGTGCCGCGAGGTACGCGGCCGGCACCATGCCAGCGGTGGATTGAGCGAGGATGCCAAAGGTGCCGAGCACAATGATCGGCGTCATGTAGGCAATGCCAAACAGCACCACCGAACCCAATGACAGGGTGCGTTGCAAACGAGCCATGAGCGACTACTCCGAATTTATTAGATTTATGGCAGAGCCGAGTTCGGCGCTAAATTTCGGGCGTTACTTTGTTGTTTTGGGTGATCGGTCAAACAGGTGTGTTGTCTGTCAGGGCCTCTTCGCGTTCAGGCTCGCTCCCACAGGGGATCTCCAGTGGACACACATCCAATGTGGGAGCGAGCCTGCTCGCGAAAGGGCCAGGCGGAGCAATGCAACCTCCGGATCAGCGCGAAGGAATCAGCAACTCCCGAACCCCGCCAGCCCGCTCCACAATCTCTCCCGGCAGCTTCAGCCGTTGATCATCCAGATACCGGTAGTCCTTGCGTGCCGCGTCCAGCCGGTTGAAATCCAGCTCAACCGTAAATTGCCCTTCATCGCGCCCCGCCTCGAACAACAGCGTGCCCAGCGGATCCACCAGCGCGCTGCCGCCGGCGAACATCAACCCGTCATCGCCCGGCTCCACTCGATTGACCATCAGCGCAAACGCCTGGTTTTCCTGGGCGCGGGCCATGATCGCGGTGCGGTGCGTCGGGCCGTAGGGGTCCATGTTTCCGTTGGTGACGATCAGCAGTTCAGCGCCCAGTTGCGCGAGGGCGCGGGCGGTTTCCGGGAACTCGATGTCGTAGCAGATCAGCAGGCCGACCCGCACACCGTTCCACTCGCAGGTGGCGTAACGGTCGCCGGGCTCGAACACGCCGCGATCCGAGGCCCACAAATGCGTTTTGCGGTATTTCAGCGCGATGCCTTCAGGGGTGATCAGCAGCGTGGTGTTGTAGAAACGGCCGTTGTCGTTTTCGGCCATGCCGATCACCACCGCGATGTTGCGCTCGCGGGCGGCGGCAAGGACCGCGCTGACGGTCGGGCCGGTCAGCGGTTCGGCGGTTTGCGCCACGGTGTCGGCGGTCGGAAAGCCCATCAGGTGGGTTTCCGGGAAGACGATCAGTTGGGTGTCGGCAGCGCAGGCTGCAATCGCCGCCAGGGCGCGTTCGAGGTTGTACGCGGTGCCGTTGTCACGGCCCGCCAACTGGGCGAGTTCGACTTTCATCGGTATTCCTTGTTCTTGGGGAGGCCGGGCGGCAGAAAGATTGCCCGGCCGGTTTCTGTGCGCCAGTATGCGCAGCAAGCCACCGGCCGGGGAATCACGCCGCTGGGGTAACCCGATAGGGGTAGAGGCATGACACTTTCGCTGGACGACATCGCTTGGCACCGTTCGGTCGGGCAACTGATCGACGCGCTGGACAAGCCCAATTTCTGGACGCAACTGGTGCGTCTGCTGGATCAATACGTGACCTTCGACAGTTGGGTGGCCCTGCTTTTCAGCGCCGACCAGCACCCGCAAGTGTTCGCCGAATGCCCCGGCGAGGACGGCAGCCCGGATCAGCTGTTTCAGGATTACCTGCGCGGCTTGTACCTGCTCGACCCGTTCTACATCGCGTGCCGCGAGCAGTCGCGCACCGGCCTCTATCGCTTGTCGGAAGTGGCGCCGGAGCACTTTGAGCTGACCGAGTATTACCAGCGCTACTTTCGTCTGAATGTGGTCGCTGATGAAATCCAGTTCAATTGCCAGCTCGAAGGCGACCGCACGTTGTGCCTGTCACTGGGCAGCAAGCAGCGTTTCAGTGCCCAGCAGATTGCCTTGCTGTCGCTGATTCAGCCGTGGGTGCTGGGCCTGTTGCGCCAGCGCCTGCCCTACGAAATCAATGAAGTCGTGGCCCTCGCGCCGTCGCCACCGCAACCTGACTGGCGCGTGCAGCTGGAAGCGTCGGTGCAGCAACTCAAAGGTGCGCAACTGACCGCTCGGGAACTGGACGTCGGGCGATTGATGCTCAGCGGTTGCTCCAGTAAAGAAATCGCCCGTAAGCTGGAAATCTCCGTGGAAACCGTGAAAGTCCATAAGAAACACATGTACAGCAAGCTGGGGATCAAATCCCAGTCCGAGCTGTTTTCGATTTTTCTGCAGGCGCAGAATGCCTGACTGAAACGCGGAGTGCTTTTTACTGTGGGATCTGTGTGTATCCAACACCTGCTGCGTTGAAATAATTGAGTCCGAACCCAAGGAAACCGTATGAGCCTGTCACTCCTGAGCCGCTACGCCTTCTTTGCCGCTTGCGTGATCTTCACCCTCGCCAGCCTGCCCTTCCTCGAATACGACTGGCTCTGGCCGATCACCGCCATCACCGGCGTGCTCAGCCTGATCGGCCTGTTCGATCTGCTGCAAAGCCCGCACGCGGTGCGCCGCAACTACCCGATCCTGGGCAATATCCGTTACCTGGTGGAAGGTATTCGTCCGGAAATCCGCCAGTACCTGCTCGAATCCGACAGCGACGCCCTGCCCTTCTCCCGGGCCCAGCGGTCGCTGGTCTATTCGCGCGCCAAGAACGAAAGTGCCGACAAGCCCTTCGGCACCCTGATCGACGTGTATCAATCAGGCTTCGAGTTCATCGGTCACTCGATGCGCCCGGCGCCGTTGAGCGATCCGAGCGCCTTTCGCGTGATCGTCGGCGGCCCGCAGTGCACCCAGCCGTACTCGGCCTCGGTGTTCAACATCTCGGCCATGAGTTTCGGCTCGCTCAGCGCCAACGCGATTCGGGCACTGAACCAGGGCGCCAAGCTCGGCAACTTCGCCCATGACACCGGCGAAGGCAGCATCAGCGCTTATCACCGGGAAAATGGCGGCGACCTGACCTGGGAACTCGGCAGCGGCTACTTCGGCTGTCGCACCGCCGACGGCCGCTTCGACCCGGAACGCTTCGCCGCCCAAGCACAGACCCCGCAAGTGCGCATGATCGAAATCAAGATGAGCCAGGGCGCCAAACCCGGCCACGGCGGCATCCTGCCCAAGCACAAGGTCACCAAGGAAATCGCTGAAACCCGCGGCATCATGATGGGCGAAGACTGCATCTCGCCGTCGCGGCACAGTGCGTTTTCCACGCCAATCGAACTGATGCATTTCATCCAGCAACTGCGTGAACTGTCCGGCGGCAAACCGGTGGGCTTCAAGTTCTGCCTCGGCCATCCGTGGGAATTCATGGGCATCGCCAAAGCCATGCTGGAAACCGGCATCCTCCCGGACTTCATCGTCGTCGACGGCAAGGAAGGCGGCACCGGCGCCGCGCCGGTGGAGTTCACCGACCACATCGGCGTGCCGATGCGCGAAGGTTTGTTGTTCGTGCACAACACACTGGTCGGCCTGAACCTGCGGGACAAAATCAAACTCGGTGCCAGCGGCAAGATCGTCAGCGCCTTCGACATCGCCAGCGTCCTGGCCATCGGTGCCGATTGGGCCAACTCGGCTCGCGGCTTCATGTTCGCCATCGGTTGCATCCAGTCGCAAAGCTGCCACACCAACAAATGCCCGACCGGCGTCGCCACCCAGGACACCTTGCGCCAGCGCGCACTGGTGGTCCCGGACAAAGCCCAGCGCGTGTTCAACTTCCACCGCAACACACTCAAGGCCCTGGCCGAAATGCTCGCGGCGGCCGGTCTCGATCACCCGTCACAACTGTCGGCCAAGCATCTGGTACGGCGCATGTCGGCGACCGAAATCAAGTTGTTCTCGCAGCTGCATGTGTTCTTGAAACCGGGGGAATTACTCACGGGTGAAGTGAATGGCGAGTTTTACTCGCGGATGTGGCAGATGGCGCGGGCGGACAGTTTTGAGCCTAATGAGGGAGTTGCTGCGTAAATAACGGCTGAAAAACGATTTCATGGGGAGTAGGAGCGCCGTCCAGGACGAACAAGCGGGCCTCGCTTTCTCCTCCCCTGAGCGTTAGTACGTGTATCCAGTCGTTTGGAAATAATCGGCGGTGTTCAGGATCGGATTGACCCGCTACCCACCAGACCCTTCTCGCCTTCGGCTTCATGGCCGAAAAATCCATGAATGCGGTGCCCTCTGCTCGCCCGGGGACTAACGCACACCCCCCAAAACCGTAGGTGTCGCAGGACACGCCGGTCGATTTCACAACGTACATCTTCGGCTGGATGCCCGTTGTGTTGTAGTACATGAACGGCAAGTACCAAAATAATCCTTCGACCACGATTTCATCATCCGGGCGAGCCTCGCGAGCGATCCCGGCCGCTAGCACGTCCAGCCTGGCCTCGTGACGAAAAACGGCATCGCCCATTACATCAGACTGCTCGTATACCGCCGTCAGCCCATACGTTTGCACCCCGACAACCAGAACAAAAGCCAAAGTGGCGAGGATTCTGCATTGCCGTCCCAAACCTTCCAGCGCAACAGCAAGGATCATGGGTAATCCTGCAGCCGCGAACACAAGGTATCGTTGGAGGAAAAGGGGGAGGATTTGCGACAGCAGAAAAACAATCAGTACCGGTACGAAGAAGTAACTCACCAGCAGCGCGCTGTAGCGGTGTTGACTCCGGTCTTTCGACAACACAAATAGTGCGCAAGCAACGACCAATACCGTCGGCACCAGACGCCACCCTAAAGACGCTGGCACATCACTCATCGCCATGAATGACCAAACAACCGTCAGTGCGACCTCCCACGTAAGAGGCGGTATCCAGTCGTGCCGATTTCCGTACTGCAGTTGATCGATGAAATGGGGTAACCACGGCAGGAACAACACGACAATGGCAGCGTTGGCGCCTATCCATGCACGGGCGGATAAACCGCGCGACCGCCACCAAAAAACCCAATGCACGACGACACACAACGCGGCGAAAAAATGGGTATAGAACGCTGCCGTCATCAGCAGCACATAAATGATCGCAAAACGCTTTTGCTGCGGTGAATTGACCCAACACACCAACGCCACGGTGGCGCCCATCAGCCAGAAACCAAGCAGGGCATACATCCTGATTTCCTGACTGTAGCGAACCGATATCGGCAGCAACGCAAACAACAATGCAGCCATCCAGGTTGCCCTTCGTGTCGCCACCAGACTCATCAGCTTGATGCACAGCAACAACGTGCCGACATCGGCCAGGACACTCAGCGAACGCGCAGCCAGGGCGCCATTACCGAACATCAGGATCCAGTAATGCAACATCACGTAGTAAAGCGGTGGATTCACGTCTCGAGCCGTGGTGTTCCAGATATCCGCAGGCAACCGCTCGGCGAGCAGCAGGCTAAAGGCTTCGTGGAACCAGACGGGCGACGTGGTGATGGCGTGAAATCTCACGAATAACGCGATCGCCACCACCACAAACAGCGCCGCCACCTCCCCAGTGCAGCGCGAAATTTTCACGCTTCGCGCTCGCTGAACAAGATAAATCGCGAAAAGAAAAACCCGCAGACCAGGCTCAACAGCGAGAACGATGCGACGGTCACCAGGCCGTGGAGCTTCCACACATCGGCATAGTGGCCAACCACAACACTCAGTACGCCCATGAAGCCGATATACACCAGATAACGAACCACCGACGCCCCGGCTTCAAATGTGTACAGCGCATGCACATAGAAGGAAAACGTCGCTGCCACACAAAATGCCGAAAAGTTACTGGCGGCCTGACTAAATCCGGCGGCCGTGTTCAGTACATAAAAGAGCTGCCAATGAATCAGCGTATTGGCCACGCCAACCACCGCGTAGGTGGAAAACTCCTTCCATAAGGCTTTCATGTCCGCTCCCTGGCTGGTTGCTGTTTCAGGCGTCAACCTAAAGCCAGCGCAAGTGTGCGTCTACTGTCAGAACTATCAGGTAGCGCGACCTTCCAGACCAGCGGTCGATTACCACTGCAGCGTGGTGACCCGGGGTGGTTCTTTCATGACGATAAAGCCGTAATCCCCCAGCAGATAAATGCGATAGAACAGGCTGTCCACCAGCGGTGGATAACCCTGGTAGCCCACCCGCGTGGCGTTGCGCCGCTCCTTTTCCCTGACCACGTTGGTGATGCCGGTTTTGGGCAGGTTTTCCGCGAGCATGTAGAAGTCGATGTTCAGCAGGTAGTGCAACACCGGCATTTGCTTGAATGACCCGGCGGCCGCCACCAGCCAGTGATCCGAATAGCTGACCGACAGATAAATGCGCTTGGCGTTGCGCAATGCCGGGCGAGAGGCGATGTCGGCACTCAAGGCGTACAAGGCGTTAGTCGTGAAGGTCTTTTGCAGGGTCAGCACGCGGCCATAGGCGAAGGACAACGAGAGCGTCGCCAACAGCGGGATCAACAACAGCAATGGCAGCTTTGCATGCAATGACGCCAGCACCCGATGACTCAGGTAGAACAACAAAACCAGGACGACGCCGAAGCCCATCAAGGTTCGGGCGCCTTCATTGAAGTCGCGGAAAAACAAGGAGGCGCCGGGCACCAGCAACAGCAAAACCGGCAGCATTAAAAGACAGGCGATACCGATTACCGCTTTGTGCAGGCCCGAGTCCCACCGCGCCAGCACACCGCGCCCCACGCACACGCCACCGGCGATGGCGCACAACAACAGCGCGCCGAACACCCAGGCAAATCCGCCATGAAACAGCAGCACGATTTTTTCCAGGACCCGGCCAGCATTGATTTCAACTTGCAGCAGCGGTGCCGCCTCGCCGTTCAGCATCGAGGTGCGTGCTTGACTCATATAGGCAAAAGCCGTGGCGTAATAGATCAAGCCAGCCAGCAGCAACTGCGCGCCTTTCCAGCCAAGCAATCTGCACCATGCGGGCCACGCTAATCGGTCGCTGGCCCCCCGCAGCAGTTCCAGGCAACAGAGCCCGAGAAACACGTTGATGCTGACCTGATATAGGCCGATGGCCAATGCGATCAGCAGGGCCGGAACGATGAGTTGCTGAACGCGCGAAAGGCTGCGGAAGGTGATCGCGCAGATCACCGCCACCACGCTCAGCGCCATGGTCGGCCCGTCGTATTGGTACGACAGGTTTTGCAGAAAAAACGGGTTGTACCAAAGTGGCAGCAACACCAGGCAATGGGTAAACGTCGGTTCGGGGAAATAGTGGAACGTCAGGCGCGTCAGGGCGGCGCTCATGGCCAGCGTGGCGATCAACAACGGCAATGGGAAGATATTGGGCGCGGCACCGCTGAAGGTCAGCAGGTGATAAAACCATTGCGCGAACAGGCGACCCTCCTCCGTCCACGCCGTGCCGGCGGCCAGGGAACGCCAGTTGTCGTCGATGTAGGGGTAATCCGCGAGGATCAGCGGCAGGACGAATAGCAGCGTTGCGAAAAGAAAACTCAGCCAGACCTGACGGCCTCCCAATTCTTTTTCGAGCCAGTCACTGATTTTCATCCCGAAACCTCATGGGAACTGCGTTAAATCAATAAACCTTTGAACCTGGCGCGCGCCAGAGATCACTGGGCCGCAAGTCTTTCAGACAGGCGGTTATCCTTCGGCAATGCTCAGAGACATTCGGTAATACCCGGACTTTTGCAATTACCCCCAAATCACGGCACCCTGCGCGCCGCCGATGTGCGGCGCGTTACCTTTATGGCGCCCCGTTCCTACTTCAAAACCGTTCAAGAGCCCGCCGCCATGACGACTGAACGCGATCACCGAATCGACTTTTTCCGAGGCCTGGCACTGATCTTCATCTTCTGGGATCACGTGCCTCACAACCCCTTGGGTCAAATCACCCTGCGTAATGTCGGCTTCAGCGATGCGGCGGAGATCTTCGTGTTTCTGGCCGGTTATGCGGCGGTCCTGGCCTACGGCAAAATCCTTGCACGCGACGGTTACTTGATTGCCTGCGTGAAAATCCTGCGCCGCGCCTGGGTGCTGTATGTGGTGCATATTTTCCTGTTGGCGATGCTGATGGGCATCGTGTTTTTCGCTAACAGCCATGTGGAAACCCGAGATCTGGTCGAGGAAATGGGTCTGCATCACTTCATCACCAACCCGCAGCAGGCGTTGACGGATGAACTGCTGCTGCGCTTCAAACCGAACCTGATGGACCCGTTGCCGCTGTACATCGTGTTGCTGGCCGGATTGCCGCTGGTGTTGCCGATGCTGGTGCGCAAGGCGTGGGCGGTGGTGGCAGTGTCGTTGACCGTTTACCTGCTGGCGCCTTCGTTTGGCTGGAACCTGGCCGCGATCAAGGACGGCGTGTGGTACTTCAACCCTGTCACCTGGCAACTGCTGTTTGTGCTCGGCGGCGCGGCGGCGATTCACGGGCAAAAGCCTCGATCGGCCGAGACGCGTGCGCTGCTGCGCCAGCCATTGTTTGTCAGTGCGGCGATTTATGCGGTGCTGGCCGGGGTGATTACCGTGTCCTGGCGCTGGCCGCAAATACATGACGCGCTGATGCCCTCCCTGCTGAGCAACCTGCTGTACCCAATCAGCAAGACCGACCTGTCGCCGGTGCGCCTGCTGCACTTTCTGGCCCTGGCGTATGTCACGGCGAAACTGTTGCCGGACACGGGCTGGACGCAACACTGGCTGGCCCGGCAATGTTCGCGCATGGGTCGTTACTCGCTGGAAGTGTTCTGCCTCGGTGTGTTGCTGGCGCCGTTGGCTGACATGGTCAACGCCCTGACCGACGATGCGTTTGCCATGCAGATTTTCACCGCGCTGGTGGGGGCCGGGTTGATGGGGTTGTTGGCGGTCTGGCTGGAGTTCAATAAACGCCTGACACGATCACCGCAAAACGCAGTCGCCTGAAACCAAAAAGCCCCGGTCATCTCGACCGGGGCTTTTGCGTTTCAAGCGTTACGTCTTACGAAGCCGAACGCACTGCGCCTTGCGACACATTGCTCGGTTGCAGCTTGAACACGTAGAACAACACCGTCAGCAGCACCAGGAACGCCGGGCCGACATACAGCGCCACGCGGGTTTCCGGGAAGTACGCCATCAGGCCGACCACCAGCACCAGGAACGCCAGCGCCAGGTACGAGCTGACCGGGTACAGCCACATCTTGTATTTGAGGCCGGCACGTTCGCTGGCGCTCAAGCCCTGGCGGAATTTGAGCTGGGCCAGCAGGATCATCACCCAGGTCCAGATCGCACCGAAAGTGGCAATTGCTGTGACCCAGACGAAGACCTGCTCCGGCACCAGGTAATTGAGCAACACGCCCAGCAGCAACACGCCCATCGACAGCAGCAAGGCGCGACGGGGCACGCCGTTACTCGAGGTCTTGGCGAAACCGGCCGGGGCCTGGCCGTTTTGCGCCAGGCTGTAGAGCATGCGCCCGGTGCTGAAGATGCCACCGTTGCAGGACGACAGCGCCGCGGTGATCACCACGAAGTTGATGATGCCGGCGGCGGTCTTGATGCCCAGACGCTCGAAGGTCATCACAAACGGGCTGCCCTGGGTGCCGATTTCGTTCCACGGGTAGATCGACAGGATCACGAACAGTGCGCCGACGTAGAACAGCAGAATCCGCCAGAACACCGAGCCGATGGCATCCGGGATGGTCTTCTGCGGGTTCTTGGCTTCACCGGCGGTCAAGCCGATCATCTCGACGCCGAGGTAGGCGAACATGACCATTTGCAGCGACATCAACACGCCTTGCACGCCATTGGGCATGAAACCGCCGTGCGCCCAGAGGTTGGAAATCCCCAGCGCCACACCGTCGTTACCGAAGCCGAATGCAATCACGCCGATACCGCCAATCACCATTGCAATGATGGTGACGATCTTGATCAGGGCGAACCAGAACTCGAACTCACCGAAGGCTTTGACCGCGATCAGGTTGATGGTGCCCATGCTGATCAACGCCGACAGCGCCCAGATCCAGCGCGGCACATCCGGGAACCAGACGCCCATGTACACCGCCACGGCAGTGATTTCCGCGACGCAGGTCACCAACCATAAAAACCAATAGTTCCAGCCGGTGAGGAAGCCCGCCAGGGGGCCGAGGTAGTCTTGGGCGTAACGGCTGAACGAGCCGGCGACCGGGTTGTGCACAGCCATCTCGCCGAGGGCACGCATGATCACCAGGATCGCCAGACCGCCGATGATGTAGGACAACATGATGGCGGGGCCGGCCATTTCGATGGCCTTGGCCGAACCCAGGAACAGGCCGACGCCGATACAGGCACCGAGTGCCATCAAGCGAATATGCCGTTCGCCGAGTTCGCGTTTAAGCGGGCCGCCCTGAGCGGTCTCGCCGTGGGGCAGGTGATTGCCAGCAGGCATAGGGACATCCTCGTCTTGTTATTGGATATAGCCACCGAGTGTCGAAGCGCTGACCGATAAGCCATTGCTTGCCTGAAACCGGCCTGCTTCGTGAGCAGGACCGTCCTGTAGGACAAAACCTCCAGGATCAGCGGGACGTGCAGTATAAAAAGCATTGCTCAGGTGTTTTCACTCTATAAACCATAAATTACAGCCACAACTCTCGGTAAAAGCGGCTTTTACGGAGAGGCTTTAACTGGCTAAAAGTGATTTCACCCGTTGCAGAAAACGGCGCCGAGTATTGCACAGCATTGGTGCATCGTCATGCCCAGACCTTCGCCGCATTTACCAGACGACGTGTCTAGCTCAGCTATTTCAGACACCAACCGCCCCCTCAGGCAAGAAGAGCTGTTGTGGCGAGGGGGCTTGCCCCCGTTGGACTGCGCAGCAGTCCCCATAGTCTAAAAACCAATCGACGACTGCTGCGCAGCCGAACGGGGCGATGCGGCGTTCCGACAAGCCCCCTCGCCACAGGAGCCCCCTCGCCACAAAAGCCCTCCTCTTTAAAGGAACTCATCTGTCCTTCAAGAGAGTCAGAAATTTCGTTCAACAGTCTCAGCTTCGATACAGCCCACCGCCTACTAGCCTGACAACGTCGTTTGACTATCACGTAAGGAAGCAATGGATTGCCTACTCAACCAAACTCCCATCGCCTGCGCTTAGGCAGAAACTCCGAGAACGGCCGCGCCTATCTCATCACTGCGGTTGTGCACGACCGCCAACCCATATTTTCTGATTGGCGAATTGGGCGTTTGCTGGTAGCAGAAATGCGAAGAGCACACGACACAGGGCTAGTAGATTCAATTGCCTGGGTGGTTATGCCCGATCACGTCCACTGGCGTATGCAGCTCAAGGACAAGGATTTGGGCAGGATGGTGGGCGCCATCAAGTCACGCAGCACCCTGGCAGTGAACAAACTTACCGGTCGTAGTGGATCGTTCTGGCAAACCGGCTACCACGACCGTGCAATCCGAGATGGCGAAGAGCTCCTACCGTTCGCCCGCTACATAGTTGCCAACCCGTTGCGTGCCGGGCTGGTGGAAAAAATAGGTGATTACCCGTTGTGGGATGCGAACTGGCTGTAAACCCGCACACTTATCTCCTTGTGATGACTTGCAGTGGTGAGGGGGCTGCTGTGGCTAGAGGGCTGTTGTGGCGAGGGGGCTTGCCCCCGTTCGGCTGCGCAGCAGTCGTCGATTTGTTTTTAAACTATTGGGGACTGCTGCGCAGTCCAACGGGGGCAAGCCCCCTCGCCACAACAGCCCTCTAGCCACAGGAGCCCTCTCGCCACAACACCACCATCGCCGCAGGTCACGGGAAATATTCGATATTTGTGCACTCACAATTTTTTCCCCATCGCCAACCACCGTCTAAGCTTCAGACAAGTCAGATCAATCTGCGTGAATGGATCAATCGGCTATGGGCGCTTTGTGGCAAACCGATACGAGTAAAACTGTGGTCCCAACTGAACGTGTGGATGAAGCGCCATCACCTGAAAAACCTCGCACCAGTCGTGTCAAACACGGCTGGAAGGCGTTTTGGTTGTTGCTGCTGATCATCGCGATTGTCGTGGGACTGGCGGCCGCCAAGGAAATGCGCACCTCGAAATTCCAATCCAGGGAAGTCAGCAAATTTGCCGCGTCCCTGAGCTATTCCCTGGAACCAGGCCCCAGCGATGCCATTCGTTACCCTGGCGCCGGGCCTTTTGATTTACGTCTGGGCTACAGCTCACTGGATGAGTTCCTGCCGCGGTTGCTCAAGCGCGATTACGTGATTTCAGCCCAAACCCGTTTTTCCCAAAAGTTGATGGATTACAGCGGCAAGGGCCTATTCGTGCCCTACTCCGAGAAAATCCAGGCAGGCCTGTCCATCACCGACTGCCGTGCCATGCCGCTGTACCAGTTCAAATACCCGCAACAGCTGTACTCAAGCTTTGATTCGATCCCGCCGGTGGTGGTCAGCAGCCTGTTGTTCATCGAGAACCGCTTCCTGCTCGACCCCAAGCAACCCTTGGCCAACCCCGCCGTGGACTGGCCGCGCTTCGGCATGGCCGCGTGGTCGCAGGTGGCCAAATTGATTCACCTGCCAGGCCAGTCGGCGGGCGGTAGCACCTTGGCGACACAGCTTGAAAAGTATCGGCATTCACCGGATGGCCTGACGGTGTCGGGCGCGGAAAAGATCCGGCAGATGATCTCTGCCACCGTACGCGCCTATCAGGCCGGTCCGGAAACCCTTGAGGCCCGGAAAAATGTGGTGCGCGACTACCTCAACAGCGTGCCGCTGTCCGCCGTGCCCGGCCATGGTGAAGTGCATGGAATGGCCGAAGGGTTGCGCGTCTGGTACGGCGCCGACTTCGACAAGGCCAACGAGACGCTGAACAGCCCTGACACCGACCCAAAGACGATGGCCGCCAAAGGCCTGGCCCTGCGTGAAATGCTCTCACTGATGATTGCCCAGCGCCGCCCTTCCCACTACCTGACCAAGGGCCGTGATGAACTGGTCGACCTCACCGACAGTCACATTCGCCTGCTCGCCCAGAACAACGTGATCGATGCGCCGTTCGCAGCGGCAGCGCTGGCCAGCAAGGTCACTTACCGCGACTGGCAAACCCAACCGACCATTCAACCGATCGAAACCAACAAAGGCATCAGCGTGGCCCGCAGTCGCCTGGGCGGGTTGCTCAATCGTCCGCTGTACGACCTTGATCGCCTCGACCTGTCCGCCACCAGCACCCTGCAAGGCGACCTGCAAACCAGGGCCACCGAGTACCTCAAGCATCTGGCCGACCCGGCGTTTGCCACGCAGATCGGCTTGATGGGCGAACGCTTGCTCACGCCCACCAGCACCACTCAGGTGCGCTACAGCTTCACCCTGTTTGAACTGACGCCGGACGGCGCGCGCGTGCGGATCCAGACCGACAGCACCGACCAGCCGTTCGACATCAACGAAGGCAGCAAGCTGGAACTGGGCTCCACCGCAAAAATGCGCGTGCTCACCACCTACCTGCAAATCATCGCCGAGCTGCACGATAAATATGCCGGGATGACCGTTCCTGAACTGAAGAAAGTCGATGTCCCCGACCAGGACCGCCTGAGCCGCTGGGCCGTCGACTACCTGATCGAAAACAAAGACCGCAACCTGCCGGCCATGCTCGGCGCGGCGCTGGATCGCAAATACTCGGCCAGCCCTGGCGAAGCGTTTTTCACCGGGGGCGGCTTGCACGTGTTCCATAACTTCCGCAAGGAAGACAACGGCCGCATACCGACCTTGCGCGATGCCCTGCGCGAATCGATCAACCTGCCGTTCATCCGGCTGATGCGCGACCTGGTGCGCTACACCACGTATTCCGGCCCCAACAGCAGCGCCGAACTGCTCAAGGACGACCGAGACCCACGCCGTCAGGAATACCTGGCGAATTTCGCCGACAAAGAAGGCACTTCGTTCCTGCTGAAGTTCTGGAAGAAGTACAAAAACAAGGACACCCAGGCACGGCTCGACACCTTCCTCGACGGCATGCGCCCGACGCCGATCCGCATGGCAGCGGTCCACCGGTATCTGCAGCCACAGGCCAGCCAGGAAAGCTTCAACACCTTTGTGCGCTCGCACCTCAAAGGCGCCAAGCTCACCGAAAAACTCACTGACGAACGCCTGCAACGGCTGTACGAAAGTTACAGCCCCGGCGCCTACGACCTGCCGGACCAGGGCTTCATCGCCAAGGTTCACCCGCTGGACCTGTGGCTGATGGGCTACCTGCTGAACAACCCTGACGCGAAGTGGGGCCAGATCGTCAAAGCCAGCCAGTTCGAACGTCAGGAAGTCTATAGCTGGCTGTTCAAAAGCAAGCACAAGGGCGCCCGCGACAGCCGCATCCGCACCATGCTCGAGATCGAAGCCTTCCTGGACATTCACCAGCGCTGGCAGAAAGTCGGCTATCCGTTCGATCACCTGGTGCCGTCGCTGGCCACGGCCATCGGCAGCTCCGGCGACCGTCCGGCAGCGCTGGGCGAGTTGATCGGGACCATTCTCA
Source organism: Pseudomonas sp. GW821-FHT10C09 (assembly GCF_059415465.1). Classification (NCBI taxonomy): domain Bacteria; kingdom Pseudomonadati; phylum Pseudomonadota; class Gammaproteobacteria; order Pseudomonadales; family Pseudomonadaceae; genus Pseudomonas; species Pseudomonas sp. GW821-FHT10C09. Next base: position 20,849 of record NZ_JBWKNG010000002.1, on the reverse strand, counting down.
ACGACGGCGTGCGCATGCCGACACTGCGCATCGACACGCTGCATTTCGCGGCCGATACGCCGTACGAAACCAAACTGATCAATGACCCGGTCGCGGGTAAACGGGTGATGCCGTCCGAAGTCGCCACTGCCATGCGCGAAGCCTTGTCGCAAGTGGTGGACGCCGGTACAGCGAAACGTGTGTCCGGCAGTTTCACCCTGCCCGATGGCAAACCGTTGGCCATGGGCGGCAAGACGGGCACCGGCGACAACCGCATTTCCGCCATCGGTTCCGGCGGGCAGGTCATCAGTTCGAAATCCCTGAACCGCACGGCGACCTTCGTGTTCTACATCGGCGATCACCATTTCGGCACCCTCACCGCCTTCGTGCCGGGTCGCTCTGCCGAAACATTCACGTTCACCTCGGCGTTGCCGGTGCAGGTACTCAAGGGCATGGCGCCGATCCTGACGCCGTACCTGCAACCCGCCAGCAACACGGGTTGCCTGCCGATTGAAGTCGTACGGCGTTAACACAAGGGTCATGGCGGGCGGGCGGTAATTAATTATTTTCGGCATTGATAATTCCAATGCTTTTTCAAGGACCCACACCGACTCAACAGCAGTAATTCAAACTTTAACTTTGAGCCATGAACGGTAGGCTGGGAACTCCAACTTATATTCAAGGCTCACTAAAACAATGTCTGACTTACAAGGACGTATAACTAACCAGCCACAATCTGACACACCTGCAGACAGCGGGCGTCATTACGAACTTATAAAAAACCGAATCCCTCACGTATTCAAAAGTGCATCGCCAAGAAGAGCGCAGGAACTCGCCGCTACGCCAATAGCCACGGCACGCTGGCCAACCACTCCGGACGCTGATCACAAGCAGTTACAAGACGCCAATCTGAAACTATGGACGGAACACAACACTGTCGACCAGTTACTCGACAAGTTGCAAAATGTTTATGAGTTTTCCGAACCCTTATTGAGTGCCGCACTGAAGGAACACTTTGGCGTCGAGGACAACGTCAGAACAACCTTCCTGCATCTTTATTTACCCAAGCAACAGCCGTGGTACGCCATCGATATTTCAAAAGGTGTGGTCGCCCGAACGGTATCCCTGCTGGATGCCGCACTGCACAACTTCGCCCGTACCGAAACCTGCGAGGCCGATTCGGATTTCATCAGCCAACCCGATGAACGTGGGCTGTTCGACATCAAACCGATCAAACGCAAGATGTCCATCGCTCAGTTCCAGACGTTGTGTCGCGAACTGGATATCGGCGCCCGATACAACCAATACCTGCAAAGCAGGTTGTTGCCCGACGATGCCGTTGCCAAAACGCTCTTGAAGAAAAAAGTCGTCAGAAGTCAGAAAGCCGCCTTCAAAGCGGCGACGCAACTGGCGGTGGTGACCGGTGACATCGGACCGCATACCCGTGATGTTGTCCTGGCGATGCTTGATAGCCAGCAAACCATAAAACTCAAAGGCAAGACCTTGCGGTTTCACCAACTGTCGATGCTCGACACGGCGTTGACCGGCATCGTCCTGATCGCCCCGGATCTGGATCGGACATGGCAAATCGAGCCAGTGATCGCCTATGTCCCGCAAGACCCCGAACATCCGCTGAAAACATACCCCTCGCTCCCCGACTTCCTGAACGAACTGATACGCCAGTTGCGGGAAAACAAACTGATCAGATCCAGCGGCATGACCTACCGCCAATACTTCAGTCAATTCGTCCCCCATCAGCAACGCGGGCTGTTTTTCGCCGAACTCCAGCAGAACCTGACCGAGGTGCGCTGGCACAAAAAAGAGCCACTGGATCAGCGTCCGCCATGGCGCGAAGAGCCGGTGGCTCACCCTCGGCTGCATTTTCGTACCGAACTGATTAACGACAATCTGTGGACGCATCTCTATCAGCAGAAACTGAACAAGATTCTCAACGACGCCAGACACATCGCCGTGTCCACCGCCGATGCCGACAGCAATGCCCGCTGGGCCTGGTGGGACAACTTCAAGAAGATCGTTTCGGACATCTTCAACGTCGCGCTGATTGTCATCACGCCGTTCGTGCCCTTCCTGGGTGAGTTGATGATGGCCTATACCGCCTACCAGATCACCAGTGACGTGGTCGAATCCATCGTCGACATGGCCGAAGGGTTATGGACCGAAGCCGCCGAACACATCGTCGAGGTGGTGACGAACATCATTCAACTGGCGGCTATTGCGGCAGGTGCGGAGCTTGGCAAATTCGCACGCCTGAGGCTTTCGCCCTTGATCGAAGGCATGAAACCGGTGAGGCTGCCCAACGGTCAGTCCCGGCTGTGGCATCCAGATCTCAAACCCTACGAACAGCCCGATCTCACGTTGCCGGACGATTCGCGACCGGATGAACGTGGCCTGCATTCGCACAAGGGGCAAAGTGTGTTGCCACTGGAGGGCAAACACTACGCCGTGCAACACCAGGTAGAGCAGGGTCGCTACCGCATCAAGCATCCTCAGCGCGCCAATGCCTACTTACCCGAATTGAAGACCAATGGCCTGGGTGCCTGGATCCATGAGGGCGAAACCCCACAGGACTGGGAAGGCCCGACATTGATGCGCCGTCTTGGCCATGACGTGGACGATATCAGCGATGCAGCGCTTGAGCGGGTTCGCATCGCCAGCGGCACCGACGACGATGCGCTGCGCCGAATGTACATCGACAATACGCCACCGCCGCCGCTGCTTGCAGACAGCCTGCAGCGTTGGAAGATTGACCGGCAGATCGACACCGCCATCGGACACATCCGTGCCGGGCAGTCCCTCGAACCGACCTCTTACTGGTTCGCGCCACTGGTGACCTATCTGGACGGCTGGCCCGCAGAGAAAGCGCTGAAGGTTTACGAAAACACCGACCTGAGCGGGCATTTTCGCCAGTTTGGCGACGGCGAGGCCAGCGACGAACAGACCCTCGCCACCAGTCTCGCCCATGTCACGAGCGAGCAATTTGCGCAAAGCGTCGTCGACTTTTTCAACGACGCCGAGCTGGAAACGTTGCTCGGCCCGCAGGTCGCCAAGGGTGATCGCGTGCAGGCCCTGCGTAATCGACTGGCTGATGAAGCCAGCGAGATCAGGACAGACATCTTCAATTATCTCTACCAGGCCGGGCAAACTTCGGACAACCCGCGTATCCGCGTGCTTCGTCAAACGGTACCGGAGCTGCCGGCGCGCACGGCCGAAACACTGCTGGCCGGGGCCCGTGGCGCTGAACTGGAGCGCCTGTCAAAAGAACAGCGCCCGCCGCTGCGCTTGAAAACCCTGGCCCGCGAAGCCGCCTTCGAAGCACGGCTCAGCCACGCCTATGAGGGATTTTATGCTGACGCACAGTGGAGGCCAGATACTGAAAGCCTGGTGCTCAATACCTTGCGGCTGCACAGCGACACCTTCGCCGAGCTGCGCATTGAAGTGCGCGAAGGCAGCTTCGACGGCGCCCTGCGATGCAGCGTCGGTGCTGAGGGTGCGACGACCGTGCGACTGCTGATCCGCGAGGAATCCGGCCAATACGAAGTGCGGGACGGCGCCAACAACAAACTGCATGAAGCCGACGATTTTATGGAGTCGGTACTCCACGCTGTGCCCGCCAACAAGCGTCAGGCACTGGGTTACCGGCCCGGACAAGGCCTTTTCTTCAAGCAATGGATCATGGCCAAGACCGAAATGCCCAGCGTGCGTCGGGTACTGCTCGCCGAGCCGCCGAATGTGCCCGTCCTGCCCCCCGAAACGGTCACCCTATTGCGTGGCAAGCTGTTTTCCAAGCCCGCCGCGACACTGGAGGATCGGGTACGCAATCTGTACCCCCACCTGAACGAACGCGAAGTGGCTGCCTTCGCTCAATCCTTGAATGCCAAAGAAGAGCCGTTCAAGGTCATGAACGCGCTGGAGGACGAACTTGGAAAGCTGCGACAGACTCTGGAAAATTGGGAACCTGCGCCCTATGACGGCACGGGTGACAGTGAAGTTGACCCCGAATGGATGAGTTTCAGGTACAACGGCGGGAGCTTGATTGCCGAACGATTGTTGCAGTGTTTTGAACGAAGATCGATGGTCTTCGGTGAGCGCAGCGCCAGCCTCGACGGTGGATACACGCTGGATCTGTCGGCAGAATTCAATGTCATCAACCTCGATCTGTGGTGGAACAAACTGCCGGACATCCAGCACCACCTGTCTAAGGTCACCACGCTGAACCTGGACCGTGCAACCTTTAACCCCAGAGCCGGCAGCCTGCTGGAAAAATTCACCCAGCTTGAGCAGCTCAGTGCCAGAGGCTGCCGGCTGGCCCACTTGCCGGACGACATCGACAAGATGCACTTTCTGCGCACCCTGCGCCTGACGGACAACCACATCACCCTGACACCCAAAGCTGTCGAGATCCTTAGAAACCTCACCCGCATGGAAACGCTCAGGCTCGATGAAAACCCGAAGCTGGGCCTGCTGCCCAATGTCGAGCGTATGCCCAAACTGATGATCCTCAGCTTGAGCAACACCGGGGTGACGCGCTGGCCTGAGGGTCTGTTCAAGAAACGCCGCCCCCGGGGGTTTCTCCTCGACCTGATGGAGAACCCGCTCACTGAACTGCCGGCCGTGACGCCCGGCTCCGAAGATGCACGCATCGTGGCCCGCACGCGTTTGTTCACCAAGCAGCTCTCCGATGCAAACCGCTTCGCTTATGAGGAGTACCGAAAGTCGGTGGGCTTGAGCCCCAGACATATCTACCGCAGTGCCGCCGAGCATGCGATCGATGCCTGGCCGATGTCGGATGATTCCCGTTGGTGGAGTCGGGTCGTCGCCGGATTGGGCACGTTCAAGGAAGAAGCCTGGCACGACTTGATGGGCGAGCCGGGCTCCAAAGACTTCTTCGCTTTGATTGAAAAATTGAAGCAGACGGCCGACTACCGAGCCGGTGGAGCACTGCGCGATCACCTCAGCGGGCGCGTCTGGCGCATGATCGAGGCCATGGACCTGGACACTGAATTGCGCACCGAGCTGTTCGAGATGACCTCCGCCCCTACCACCTGCGCCGATGCCGGTGCCCAGTTATTCAACAACATGGGGATCAAGGTCCTCACCGCCGAAGCTTATGCCCTCTCTGCTTCGGCCGAGATTCTGGAAAGCAGGCTGGTGACCCTGGCAAAAGGCGCCGCGCGCCTGGCACGGGTGGATGACATCGCCGGTGCCGATGTCCGCAGCCGAGCGGGCAATCCCGATGAAGTCGAGGTATACCTGGCCTACGAAACCGGCCTGGCCCACCGCCTGGGCCTGCCATGGCAATCCAATACGATGCTCTTTGAAACCACGGCCGGCGTAAGCGCCAAAAACCTCGATACGGCGTTTGACACCGTGATCTCCATGGAGGCCGGCGACGGGCTGGTCAATGAAATGATCGAGCAGCCCTTCTGGGAAAAGTACCTGCGTGAAGCCTACCCCGACGCCTACCACCGTAACGCCCGAATCTACCGGGGCAAACCCGAGCTGCTGGATCAGCTGCGCGATGCGCAACGCGCCTGGGCACACTCCGCCCGATGGTCGGAACTGCACCGGGCTCCGTTGCGCCGACAGTTGCAGGATCTCGCCGACCAACTGCCCGTACCCCACAACGTGGTGTTTACCGGCGCCGAGATGACCGATGCCGTGTATGAGCGGTTGCTCAACGAGATCGGCTATGACGAAAAGGCGTTGAGCCGACGCTTGACCCGTGAAGCCCTGCAAAAGGCCGATCCGTCGAAATAGATGCGTGTCGATGCCAGTCTCGCCGCAGGCATTGAGGGACTGGCATCAGCCCACCTCTGAATCCCAGATGACCGTGATGTTGCCCGAGTAACTTCGGGCAACGCCCGGTTCGAGCATCTCCTCGACCTGGTCCCGGGCCACGTCGAAATGCAGCGTCCCGGGTTTTTGATCCACGTAAACGCCAGGCTGGAACCAGTGTGTGCCGCTGCCATCGAGCAACAGCGGGCGGTGGTTGACCGGCTGATTCGCGGCATCGGTCAAACCGCTGGGCAAGGTGACGCTGATGTTGAGCGGCACCGAATGTCCCGCCGTCGGTTCCCGCACCGCGCAGGTATTGCCGCTGACGTACTGGCACTCGAGGTTCATCTTGAAACGGCTCGAAGCCGAAATATTGAACGTCTGATCACGGAACAACCGCGTCGGTTTGCGCCCTTGCGTCAACCAGGCCTGCCAGCCACCTTGCGGCACCAGTTCAATGCGCGTACCACCGGGAGGAATGTCCACCTTGAGCGTGTGCTGAACATCCAGCGTGAAATTGAGGATCAACTGCTCGTCATCCGGAATCATCACATCGCCCATGTCGAAATCCTGGCGAGGACCGACCGAGTACGGGATGGAGCCCGTGTATTTACCCGCCTTCATGTTCAGCGGGTCCGGTGTACGCAGCTCATAAGCGAAAACGAAGTACAGGTAGCGGAAGGACATCGGAATGTCGAAAAGCGCCTTCTTGCTGCACACGCCCACATTCTCCGGCACTCTCCAGAAGCTGTTGTAACCCCGCGAGCCATGTGTATACCAACCCACACCCTGACAAGGCGCAGGCGCATACGCCCATCCCCCTCCTTCCCACAGCTGGTCCCAGTATCCGCCACCGGTCAACTCTCTGACGGGGAGCGGAGTCTGTGCCTCGTGTCCAATACCGCCAATCCGTATGGAAAGCATTCGGGTATCACCCGACTCATGCGTCACCGGCACCTCTCGCCACTCTGAGGGCACCCGGGCCATGCCGCCCTGACGAGGGTCGGTGTGATTGGCCAGGATCGGCGCATTGGCCGTGAACAAAATGGGCGCACCCAGGCTGAACAGCCCATAGGGCTCGCAGGCCTGCGGAACCTGTTGGCAGAACCCTTCGGACGGTGTCTGATTGATGAATTTATTGCTCTGCGGATTGGACGAATCGGGCTTGAAGGTTGCTTCGATGTCCACCGTCACGGCGTGCGCCGACATCGCCAACACGGCGCACAACAGGCCGGTCAATTTTCCAAATGATTGCGTACGCAGACAGTTCATTGTCTTTCCTTCAAAAATCATAGTAATGCTCGGCCCGTTGCAACCGTGGCAGCGTTTGACGGAGCGCTAAATATCCGAATCCCAGATCATTGTCACGTTGCCCGAGTATTGACGTGCCACGCCCGGACCAATCATTTCTGCCACCTGCTCGGCAGGCACCTCGAAGTGCAGCGTTCCCGGTTTGCGATCCACATAAATGCCCGGTTGAAACAGCTCCGTGCCACTGCCGTCAATCCGCAGCGGTAAACGACTGACCGGTTTCCCACTGGCATCGCTCAAGCCATGGGGCAGGCTGACGCTGACATTCAGGGGAACAGCGTGACCGCTGACAGGTTCGCGCAAGGAACAATGCTGTCCATCCTGCGTGTATTGGCATTCGAGCTGCATTTTGAAACGTGAACTGGCGGAAAGATTGAACGTCTGGTCGCGGAACAGGCGTGTCGGTTTGCGCCCTTGGGTCAGCCACGACTGCCAGCCGCCTTGCGGCACCAGTTCCACACGGTTGCCCCCCGGGGGTATTTCCACTTTGAGGGTGTGCTGAACATCCAGGATGAAGTTCAGCGTCAGGGTCGGACTGGTGGGTTCCATGATGTCGCCCATGTCGAAGTCCTTTCCCGGTCCGAAGAAATAGGTCCAATCTCCGGTGTATAGACCGGAGGACATTCCCAACGGATTAGGTGTACGCAGCTCATAGCCGATCTGCATTCTGTCGTAAGCCAGATTCGAAATGCGATAGTTGGCGGTTGCCGCACATTGATTCGCGGTCGGTGTTATCCAGAAAAAGGTTCTACTGTTCGGCGCGGTATACATCCCGCCAGTTCCCTGACAGGGAGCCGGCGGATTCCATGTCCAATCGCCCCATAATCGAGTGTGCCAGCCCTGAACGGTTGTGGGTTCACCTTCACCCACGAGGTTTTCGGCGGTATCCGGAAGGATATAACGGCCGCCGATCGAGGCTATGCGCACCTCCAGCTCCGCATACTCTTGAGTATCGACATTCCTGACACGAAGCACCTGCCAGTGACTTGGCACGCGAAACATCGCCCCTTTGCGCGAATCAGGGTGCTTGGCTTCAATGGGCGCCACAGACACGAAATCGATCGGCATCAGAAGTGAGAACAGACCTCTGTCGTTACAGAACTCCGGTTGTAATTGGCAATGCCCCGTCACAGGCGTTTGATTAACGAACTTATTTTCCATAGGTTTGGAGGGATCCGGTCGAAATACCGCCCTGATCTCCATGGTGGCACTCATGGCCGACTCAACACTCCATAGAATTACCATCACACTCCAGACAAAAAGCCTCGCAACTCTTTCCATTCTTTTAGGTTTCATGGTTTATCACTCAAGCACCCGGCATCACCGCGTTGAAGATCATGTTGACGTTGCCAAAGTAATTGCCGGGCTTGTAAACCCCGTCGGCCGGCGGCATCGGGACGATTTCCAGCAAGACGCGTTTGCCGGGGGCGGCATCGGTCAGGGACACCACTTCGCTGCTTTCAAGCTCACTCAACAACGTGCCGTTGAACAGCACCCGCAAACCAATGTCATCGGCCGGGGTGCCGTTGGACAGATACGGTCGACCTTCAAGCCTTGCCTCGATCGAGCCGGCTTCGTTCTTGACGTCGAAATGCTTGCGCAAACCGCCCAGCGTCGACGCGGTCAGGTTCCAGGGCAGTTGCTGCTCGCGATGGATCCAGGTCGGGTCGGAGGGAATCACGTAGAACGCCTGCGTCGGGATCGTCACGAACACTTCGAACTGATGCACTTCCCTGGCGGCAAAGGCCGGATGACTCGCACACGCAGCAGCCACCGCGAACAACCCGAAGATCAGTTTCCTGGTCATGGCTTCAACCCTTCACGTCGAGTTTTTTGCTGTTTGCACCTTCCACCAGCGTGAACTGGTACTGGCGTCCGGCCTGTTTTTCGAAGGTAAACGTACGGCCGGCAAGAATGTGATGCTTGGTGGTCGGCTGGCAGTCCTGCTCGCTTTTAACCGAGCAATCCTTGAACTCATCGATCACCACGACCGTGTTGCCGTTGTTGCGGATCCGATAAGTGCCCGCGCCGTTTTCGATCGCGCTGTCAAAGCGTGCCAGCTTGGGTCGTACGAAAAAAACCGCGCCGTAACCCGCCAGTACATTGACCCCGGCGGAGAGGGTTTTCTTGTAGTCGTCACGCTCTTCTTTGGAGACGGCGAACTCGTCTTCCTTCTCGGGCACCACCGGTACAAAACGCACGCGGAAATAGCGCTCTTTGTCGCGCTCCCCCATGAACAACAATCGCGTGCCCTGCATGCCATTGGCCGGGACGATCAGTCGAGCCGGGCTGGCCATCAAGCCATCACGGGCGCTGCCATCCGTGCTGGTCTTGAGCGGCACTTCCTGCGATTTGCCTTCGGCGTCATAGAGGATCTCGAGAATGTTGACCTTCACGAAAGCCGTGCTGTCGCCGCCATTGAACACCCGTTTCAAAAAGGTGCTTTTGTCGCCGTCCAGATAGTCGTAAACGGTGCCGATATTGATGCTCGGTGTTGCCTGCGTTGCTTGGGTTATCAAACAAAAACCAAATACTGCCAACAGACGTTTCATCGTCCTTTACCTCGTTGATTAATCACGTTCTGCCGGGCCATCAACCCGCCGTTCGAGCCACAAAACTTGCATCCGCCAAGGTGTCCGGCGTGCAGCGCAAATCACCGATCATCAGCACGTTGTTTTCCGTGCGGCCATTGCTCGGGTCGAGGCGGAATTGACACAGCAACTGATCACCGTGGCGCACTTCCAGGGTCGGTGAGCCGGCGTTCATTTCCATCGAGAAAAAGCCGTCCACTTCACTCACGCCGCGACTGGCGTGGTTGATGATGTGGTGCCCCTTGAGCGGGTTGCCCGCGGGGTCGATCAGGCGACCGAGCACGGTGAGGGTGCGCATGACCTTGATCTGGCGATACTCCACGCCGCCCTTGTTCAAGTGATAACTGGAACGGGCGGGCTGGATGGTCGCGGCGGGCACATGGTTGCCCTCGAAATCGAAGCTGACCGAGCTGCTTTTGTAGGCAGTGATCGGCACAAAATTGCGCCCGGGTTTGAGTACCGTGCTGCTGCCGCTCAAATCGTCGGCGCGCAAGGCGATGTCGGTGATGTCCGATTCGACATCGATAATCATGCCCGCACCGTTGCGGTGGTACTGGCTGGTCACGACCATTTTCTGGCCGCCGACGGCCACGGTGCTGTCCAGGTTCAGGCCACCGGTGAAGTCGTTGTTGAAGGACGAGCGCTGGACAAATCCGTCGCCGTTGACCAGGTCCGTTTGCATCGTCCCCATCGCGTTCAACCCCACGCCGTAGGTGTCGGTGAGAACCGTGGCCGAGACACTTTGCAGCAGGTGATCCTGCAGGTCCTTGCGGTAGGAGATCGAGGCGTTGTTATCCCGACCGCCCTCGCGCGCGGTGCGTGAGCCGATGCTGCCGGAGATCTGTTCACCGGGGCCGCCCAAGGCAACGTTGACGCTCAGGTCGACGCCACGGTTGCGGTCGTCATCCGAACTGATACTGCCGGGCCGATCGAACAGCGACAGTCGCCAGTTGGCATCGCTGCCAAACAGCCGGGTGCGCTGGGTCCATCCCAGATCCACCCCCGTGCCGTTGGTGTTGCCCTCGCTGTGGGACACACGGGCATTGACCGAACTTTTGCTGGTCAAGCGATGGTTGAGCGACAACGAAGAGTTGCTGGTCTGCCCGACAAACACGTTGCGCTGACGCACTCGCGTGCCATCCGGCAGGGTGTCATACAGTTTCGTCGTGTCGAGCCAGCTGCGGTTGTGGCTGGCGACGATGCTGCCGCTGCCATAGGAATAGAGCCCCTGCACATCGAAGCCGGTGCCGTAATCTTCGGTCTGGTAGACGTTGGCGAACAGGCTGGCGTTATTGATGATCGACCAGTCGATCGACGTGCCGTATTGCAGGCTGTCGCGCACCTGACGGCCGCTCAGGCCGAGGATCACCCGAGGGTGCAGCAAGTAGTTGAACGCGGCGCCAGCGGTCATGTCGCCATCGTCCTGTTCGTCCCAGTTACTGAGCACCTTGGATTCACGGCCGGCGAAGAGGTTGTAGCGCCAGCGCTCGTCATGGTTACGCCAGTTGTTCGGCTTGTAGATCAGTTCCTGGGTGCTGGAGGTGATTTGGCCGTCTTCGATCAGACGCACTTCCACTTCATAGATGCCACCCGGCAGCGGACGCGTATCGAGGGTTTGCAAACCAGCGGGCACGGCCTGGGTATTGATCAGCAAACCGTCGCGGTAGATCTCCACCGATCCCTGGCGATTGGCGGTGACATAAATGGGATAAACCGCTGGCTTCGGGTTGTTCAGGGCCAGGCTGTCGGAGCTGCCATACATCACGCCCAGCGCCGTGTCGGGGCTGGTGCCAAAGGTGTTGGGCTGGCGGGTCAGGCCTTCGGACGAGGGCGTGAACAGGCCCAGGCGCAGAAAGTTGCCTTGCAGTTCGCGCTGGGTAAACAGCTCATTCACGGCGTGATAGAGCGTGTTATCGATGCCGCCCAGTCGGGACCACTGAACGTTGACGGCTTGGGTCCAGTTACCCAGGCTGCTGCTGGCTTCCAGACCATAACGGCCGCCGAGATCCTGGTTCTGGCCACCGTTGAGGTTCAACTGGTTGCGCACGATCAAACCGGTGCTGCCGCCTTCGGGCAACGTGTAGTAATGCTGCGCTTGCTCGTCACGCTCGGCGTTTTGCGTGACGATCGACAGCAGCGAGTTTTCCAGACTGTAATGTACCGCCAGAAGCTGCTCGGGGCACTTGGCCTCGCAACTGCCCAGCGCCACACCTTGCTTCAAATAAGTCGACCAGGTATCGCGCTCGCTGGGCTTGATCGTACTGTCACTGATGTCAGTGAAGTCAACCAGGGTGACGCGGTCGTCGCGGGATAACACCACCATCGCCTCACCGAGAAATTGTTGGTCAAGTTCCACACGCACGGCCAATGGCACGTCAAAGAAGTGCTCTTCGAACTCAGTCGGCAACCCCTTGGCCTGCGCCAGCAGACTTCGAGGTGTAGTGCCGTTTTCCGCTGGCGCGGCGATTGCGGTTGCGCAGAAAAAAAGGGCAAGCGCCGTCGCGATGGGAGTCATCGGGAACATGAACGGGATACTCTGAAGATAAATACGTTGAAACCCGATCGACGGGCAGAAGTTACCCGCCAACCGGTAAGTGTTATCAATAAGGACAAAGCCTTAAGTCATAACCGTATTACGGAGTTACGCGGGGGATTGCGTCGAACATCAACACCGGCGTGGAGTTATATAGACCATTCTGACCGTCAGCCGGCTTGACGGCGGCGATCACCAGATCGGCCTGCATGCCGCCGTTGGACTCAGTGTCGCCTACTACTTCTTGCGAGACGCCCGACAGGGTTATGCCGTTGAAGGTATAAGTCAACGCGATGGTGTTGGTACCGTTGGACAACGGCTGCGGGCCACCTTCGATGTAAGCGCCAACCGAACCATTGGTGTGTTGCACATCGTAAGTCGCACGAATTGGCGTCAATGTGCCTGCCCCTAGAACGTAGGCCATCTTTTCAGCTTTACCGAAGTCTGGGTTGCGCGGCTGAGCATGGAAGACCTTGCTTGGAATGGTGGCGCTGATGTTGATGACAGTGTGCGCGTCTCCCGCAGCGAACGCCGCCGAAGAACTGAGGGCCAGGAGAGTCATCGGAACGGCGATTGCAAACTTCTTGAACATTGTTGAGTACCTGTTTTTTCAAAGGATTGGGCGAATAAAAGTTAGAGCAAGCGAATGCCATACCGTGAGGCGGTGGTGAATTCGCTTAACTTTCGACGCCAGAGAATGATCGGCCAATCGCTCGAGAAAGTAAGTACGTAAGTTCCTAAGCACATGTAGTAACAATGACTTTTGAACAGCAGGAAAAAATCCTCAAAAACAACAACTGGATTGTTTTACCCTCAGAAAAATACTACACACAGTTCAAACTAAAAAAGCACACAGATAATACTTAATCAAACTTCCGTCAGAACAATACTACTATCACTAAATAGTAAGCCAATGATAAACAGCAGCGCCTTACAATTAGTTCAATTACTCTAAAAGAGCACACTTCTCATCATTTTCAACGGTCGACCGTTCGTCTCGGGGCCTTGCTTTTGCCTAAAGATATATCTTAAGTTGTATCTAAACACGACGAGAGAAGACGTAAAATGAGAGACCATCATTCCCATCGAGAGCACAGCGACAGCCGCGACGGCTTCGAAAAACGCCCAGGCCCCGGCCGTGAACGCGGCGGCCGCGGCCCGCGTGTGTTCGCCCCCGGCGACCTGAAACTGTTGCTGCTGGCATTGATCGCCGAGCAGCCTTGCCACGGCTATGACCTGATCCGCCAGATCGAAAGCATGTTCGACGGCGCGTACAGCCCCAGCCCCGGCGTGATCTATCCGACCCTGACGTTCCTGGAAGAAAGCGAAATGATCCTGGGCGACGCCGATGGCGGTAAAAAACGCTACAGCATCACCGACGCCGGACGTCTGTCACTGACCGAGCAGGCGATTGCGCTGGACGGCGTGAGGATGCGCATCGACGTCAGCAAGCGTTCGCTGCGAGGCCACGACCGCCCGGCCGAGATCCACGAGGCGGTGCATAACTTGCGTCATGCCTTGCAGATGCACCACGGCCGCTGGAGCCCGGAAGAAATCCTGCGGGTGCGCGACTTGCTCAATAACACTGCCAAAGCCATTGTCGATGGCCCTGCCGTTCCACCCGCTCAGGAGAAAGCCGAATGACTGAAGTGATCGTGCAATCCATCCACCGCGTCATGCATGAAATCAAACGCCGTCGTCTGCAAGTGTTGCGCGTGGTCGACCTGACCCCGCGCATGCGCCGGATTACCTTGGGCGGGCCGGAGCTGGCCGGTTTCGTCAGCCTCGGCACGGACGACCATGTCAAACTGCTGTTCCCGCAGAACGCGGCGGAACACGCGGCGCTGGAAACGTTGGTGCTCGGCGCCGGCAAAGACAACGGGGCAACGTCGATAATGCCGCCAGCGATGCGCGACTACACACCACGTCGCTACGACCTCGACACGCTTGAGCTGGACATCGATTTCGTGCTGCACGGCGACGGCCCTGCCTCGACCTGGGCCGAGCAAGCCCAACCCGGCCAGTTCCTGCACATCGGCGGGCCACGCGGTTCGATGATCGTGCCGGACATGTTCGACAGCTACCTGCTGATCGGTGACGAAACCGCCCTGCCCGCCATCGCCCGCCGCCTCGAAGGCTTGGCGGCCAATCGCCGTGCGTTGGTGGTTGTAGAAGTGGAGAACGGTGCCGAGCAGCAACATCTCAAAAGCGCCGCGCAGGTCAATGTCATCTGGGTGCTGCGCGAGGGTGGTAAGGACAATCTGCTGACCACCGTGAAGCAACTGCAAGTGCCGAGCGGCAATCTGTATGCGTGGGTGGCGACTGAAACCAAAGTGTCGCGTCAGATTCGGCGGGTGCTGCTTGATGAGCACGGGCTGAACGAGCAAATGGTCAAAGCGGTCGGCTACTGGCGGCTGGATGACAGCGACGATGAATAACTGAAGCCTGACAAGCATCCTGTGGCGAGGGGGCTTCTGTGGCGAGGGGGCTTGCCCCCGTTGGAGTGCGCAGCGCTCCCAGACTTTGGGGCCGCTGCGCAGCCCAACGGGGGCAAGCCCCCTCGCCACAAATCAGGTTCACTTTCGGGCCTGCCATCTATCGAGCCCGATCACTATCAGCGCGACCACCACAAACCCCACCAACAATCCCCCCGCATTCACAAACACCTGTGGATAACCCAACTTATCCACATCAATGAACGGATAGGGATAAACCGCCAGCAGATGCCCGCGCCACAACGCATACGCGAAATACCCCAGCGGATAAATCACCCACAGGCCAATGTGCCGCAGGCGTAACGTACCTTTGGGCACGCACCGCCACCAATAGGCCAGAAACAGCAGCGGCATGATGTCGTGCAGCAATTCATCCGCCAGAAATTGCCAGCCTTCGGGGTGCCACAAATGCCGCAGCAACACGCTGTACACCAACCCCACCACAGCGATGCTCACGGCAATCGCGCTGCTCACCCACGGCTGCAAAAACCAGCGGCGAGCCGCCGACTCACGGGACGTCCATTCGCAGGTCAGTACCGTCGCCACCAGCGTGTTGGTCAGTACCGTGAAATAGCTGAAAAAGCTCACCAGACCGCCGATCAGCCTGGCATCCAGCGTCCAGCGTGAATACAGGATCAGGTACAGCTGAATGGCCAGTCCCGCCCAGCCCAGTACCGCCGCAACGGCAACAAAACGACGCCTCGCGACCGAGCCCGGCATGTTCAGACCGGTCGCTTGGTGCGCATCAACTTCACGTACAAACGCTCGACCTTCTCCCGGGCCCACGGGGTTTTGCGCAGGAACGTCAGGCTCGACTTGATGCTCGGGTCGCTCTTGAAGCAGCGGATATCAATGCGCTCGGCCAGCCCCGACCATTCGTAATGTTCAACCAGGGCGTTGAGGATCTGTTCCAGCGTCACGCCATGCAGCGGGTTGTTGTTCTGTTCGGTCATGCCGGGCCTTCGAGCGATGTAAGGAGTGGGAAGCCGCGCACCTTAGCCGAGGGGGTGATCGGGTGGAAGCGCTCTGTGCGCTATCTCTTACTGTAGGTGACCTTGATAAGACTGCCGCCCGGCACTGTTACCGAATCTGAAATGATCCATGTCAGTAAAAGCCCTTTCTCTATTTGTAACAGAACATTATCCTTGCGCCCGCCAAGCTGAAACGCTTCCGCACACTGCTTCACGCCTGCTGCACTCCGTATTTTCCCTAGAAAAAGACCCAGAATTTCTTCTCTATGCCTGACTTTCAAACTTCGCGAGACAGCGCTGTCTGCACAGCTATTGCCAGCCGGAAAGCCCTGAACCTGATCGGTGGATTCACCGCGCTGGGCTTCGCCACCTGCACCCAGGCGGCGCCCGCCTTCGACAGCGATTCACCGTGGATGCTCGGCGACTGGAACGGCACGCGCACCGAACTTGCGGAAAAAGGCTACGACTTCAAAGTCGATTACACCGGCGAAATGGGCAGCAACCTGCACGGCGGCTACGACCATGACCGCACCGCGCGTTACAGCGACCAGTTCGGTTTCGGCACGCACCTGGATTTGCAGAAAATCCTCGGTTGGGACGACGCCGAATTTCAGCTGACCATCACCGAGCGCAACGGCAACAACATCAGCAATGACCGCATCAATGATCCACGCGTGGGCGGCTTCACCTCGGCCCAGGAGGTCTGGGGCCGCGGGCAAACCTGGCGCCTGACGCAGATGTGGTATCAGCAGAAATTCTTCGACCAGAAGCTCGACATCAAGGCCGGTCGTTTCGGCGAAGGCGAAGACTTCAACAGCTTCCCCTGCGACTTCCAGAACCTGGCGTTTTGCGGCTCGCAAGTCGGTAACTGGGTCGGCGACATCTGGTACAACTGGCCGGTCAGCCAATGGGCGTTGCGCGTTAAATACCACCTCACGCCAGAGCTGTACGCGCAGGTCGGTGCCTACGAGCAAAACCCGTCGAACCTGGATCGCGACAACGGCTTCAAGCTCAGTGGCAGCGGCACCCAAGGCGCGATTTTGCCGGTGGAACTGGTGTGGACGCCGAAGCTCAACGGCCTGCCGGGCGAATACCGTGCCGGGTATTACTACAGCAGCGCCAGCGCCACCGATGTCTATAAGGACAGCAATGGTCAGCCAGCGGCCCTGAGTGGTGAAGCGTATCGCAGTGCATCGAGCAAACACGGCGTGTGGCTCGGCATTCAGCAGCAGATCACCAGCGTCGCCAGCGATAACAGTCGTGGTTTGAACGTGTTCGCCAACGGCACGATGCACGACAAGAAGACCAATGCCATCGACAACTACGTCCAGGCTGGCGTGGTCTACAAGGGCTTGTTCGATGCGCGCGCCAAAGACGACATCGGCTTCGCCCTGGCCCGGGTTCACGTCAACCCGGCCTACCGCAAAAACGCCGAGGCGACCAATCAGGCCCGCGCCGTCTTCAACTACGACGACCCGTCGTTCCTGCCACCGCAAGACACCGAATACAGCGCCGAACTCTATTACGGCGTGCATGTGACGAACTGGCTGACCGTGCGCCCGAACCTGCAATACATCCGCCATCCCGGTGGCGTGGACCAGGTCGATGACGCCCTGATTGGCGGGATCAAGATCACTTCATCCTTCTAACCCCCCAGTGGGAGCGAGCCTGCTCGCGAAGAGGCCGTCAGCCTTGACATCAATGTTGACTGAACCTCCGCTTTCGCGAGCAGGCTCGCTCCCACAAGGGAATGCATCAACCGAACAGATTTCAACTGAACCATGCCCACGCCAGATCGTCATCTACAGTGAACTTGCGCGGGACTACTTAAAACGTCACGGAGAACCACACTATGAGCACTGATGGTGCTTTGAGTCGAAGCCGTCTGTTGCCGAGCCTGCTCGGCATCCTGCTTCTGCTAATGGGCCTGGCCATGCTGGCCGGCGGGATCAAGCTGAGCATGCTCGGCGGCTCGCTGTATTACCTGCTGGCCGGTATCGGCCTGACGCTGACCGGCGTGCTGCTGATCATGGCTCGCCGCGCTGCGCTGGGCCTGTACGCACTGGTGCTGTTCGCCAGCACCGTTTGGGCACTGTGGGAAGTCGGCCTCGACTGGTGGCAACTGGTGCCGCGTCTGGCGCTGTGGTTTGCGCTGGGTATCGTCATGCTGCTGCCATGGTTCCGTCGTCCGCTGCTGCGCGAAGGCGCTGCACCGATGGGCACTGGCGCCCTGAGCGTCGCCGTGGTCGTGGCAGGCGTGGCCGCATTGGCCAGCCAATTCACCAACCCGGGTGAAATCAAGGGTCAACTGGACCGCGACAGCGTGCCCGGCATGACCAACACCGCGCCGGCCATGCCCGACGGTGACTGGAATTCCTACGGCCGCAGCGCCCACGGCGATCGTTACTCGCCGCTGACGCAGATCACTCCGCAAAACGCTCACAAGCTGGTCCCGGCGTGGACTTACCGTACTGGCGACTTGCCGGGCCCGAACGATCCTGGCGAAACCACCGCTGAAAACACCCCGCTGAAAGTCAACGGCATGCTGTACGTGTGCACGCCGCACAGCCAGGTGATCGCGCTGGACCCGGACACCGGCAAGGAAATCTGGCGTTTCGACCCTAAGCTCTCCACGCAAAACGCGGCGAACTTCAAGGGTTGGGCGCACATGACCTGCCGTGGCGTGTCGTATCACGATGACGCCGTCTACGCCTCCGAGCAGAGCCCGACCGGCAGCGCCAGCGCCGCCGTGACCAATGCCTGCCCACGCCGGATCTTCCTGCCGACCGCCGACACCCGTCTGATTGCCCTCAACGCCGACACCGGCAAGATGTGCGAAGACTTCGGCGACAAGGGCCAGATTGACCTGCGCGCCAACATCGGCGGCTTCACCGCCGGCGGTTACTACTCCACCTCGCCTCCTGCGGTCACCAAAGACCTGGTGGTGATTGGCGGCCACGTGACTGACAACGTTTCCACCGACGAGCCAAGCGGCGTGATCCGTGCGTTCGACGTACACACCGGCAAACTGGTGTGGAACTGGGACAGCGGCAAACCGGACGACACCACGCCGATTGCCGAAGGCCAGACCTACACTCGCAACTCGCCGAACATGTGGTCCATGTTCGCCGTCGACGAAAAACTCGGCATGCTCTACCTGCCGATGGGCAACCAGACCCCGGACCAGTTCGGTGGCGCTCGCACCCCGGAATCGGAACTGCACGCCGCCGGCCTGACCGCACTGGACATCGCCACCGGCCAAGTGCGCTGGCACTTCCAGTTCACCCACCACGACCTGTGGGACATGGACGTCGGCGGCCAGCCAACCCTGATGGACCTGAAAACCGCTGACGGCGTGAAGCCGGCGGTGCTTGCGTCCACCAAGCAAGGCAGCATCTACGTGTTGGACCGCAGCACCGGAAAGGCCATCGTGCCGATCAACGAAGTGCCGGTGCCGCAAGGCGCTGTCGCCGGTGATCACACCTCGCCGACCCAACCCAAGTCCGACCTCAACTTCATGCCGCCGCCGTTGCAAGAACGCGACATGTGGGGCGTGACGCCATTCGACCAACTGGTCTGCCGGATCACCTTCAAGTCCCTGCGCTACGACGGCCCGTTCACCCCGCCATCGCTGCAAGGTTCGATCGTTTATCCGGGTAACTTCGGCGTATTCGACTGGGGCGGTGTCTCGGTCGATCCGGTGCGTCAGATCCTGTTCGTGAACCCGGACTGGATGGCCTTCAAATCGAAAATGATCCCGGCTGCGGAAATTGCCGCCCAAGGCCCGCGCAAAAGCGAGACCGAAGGCGTGCAGCCAAACAAAGGCGCGCCGTACGGCGTGATCCTCGAACCTCTGCTGTCGCCAATGGGCCTGCCGTGCCAGGCACCGGCGTGGGGCTACGTGGCCGCGGTCGACCTGACCACCCATGAAAAAATCTGGATGCACAAGAACGGCACCGTGCGCGACAGCTCACCGGTTCCGATCCCGTTGAGCATGGGCGTACCCAGCCTGGGCGGCACCTTCGTCACTGCTGGCGGCGTTGGCTTCCTGAGCGGCACCCTCGACCAATACCTGCGCGCCTACGACGTGAAAAACGGCAAGCAACTGTGGGAAGGCCGCCTGCCGGCAGGCGCGCAAACCACACCGATGACCTACACCGGCAAGGACGGCAAGCAATACGTGCTAGTCGTTGCGGGCGGTCACGGGTCGCTGGGCACCAAGCAAGGTGACTATGTGATGGCGTACAAACTGTCCGAATAAGGTTTAGCGGCGGTTAATGCAAAGGCGACTCCTGTGAGGGGGTCGCCTTTTTTTGTGGCCGCGATTTTTGTCACCCCACGGATCAAATAGGAGTGAGCCTGCTCGCGAAAGCGGTGTGTCAGCCACCATTCATGTTGAATGTTAAACAGCCTTCGCGAGCAGGCTCGCTCCCACAATTGGATGGAGGATGGTCTGGAAAATCTGTGGGGGTCCTACAGCCGTGGCGGTTTTTGAGGGGGATTCCGACAGGCTGTGTCGGTTGTTGTGTCGGAAGTCATGGGGATAGGCTCTGGGTGTCGCTGCAAAATCAGCGACCGGGCTTCGCGGCCTGAATTAGCTTACTTGGTGCATAATCACCGCCCTCAACCGACTCTCCTTCATAGTTTGTCGATTGGTTTCATGGTGGCTGTGCGCGGGATACCTTCGGGTATGCCGGGTTTACCAAGTGCTCGGTCCGCGAACCTGCGTACAGCTGCCACCTTCCATTGCTTCGCGGCGATTAGTGGCAGCTCCATTACTTACTTGGAGCTTCACCATGATCAAAGAAACACCAAATCCCCCCGAAACAGACGACGTTTCCCCCTACGAATCCGTCGATTCCAAAAAATTCCACGACGCTGCTGAACGCGCGTTGAATCACTACCTCAACCCCGCAGTACTGAAATCACCACCCACCCGCAAACCCAGCACCATGTTCATGCTTGCACCGGACCTCAACGACGAAGACCTGCTGGCCCACACCTGTGAAACCCTGGCCCAGGCCAGCGTCATGGCCGGCGATTTTGCCGCCTACCTGGAAGGCCCGCACCGCAACACCGCCATGGCCATCCAGCAAATCGTCATGCTCGCCGAACTGGCGGCAAACCGGATGATGGACAACCTCGTACTGCCCAAACCCGCGCCACATCGCTA
>NZ_JBWKNG010000001.1:281611-338076 GCF_059415465.1 Pseudomonas sp. GW821-FHT10C09 | reverse complement strand
GCAGCTTCACGGAACTCGGCGATCTGGTCGAAGGACAGGTAGCGGTAGACATCGGCCGCCATGCTGTCGATCTTGCCAGCGTATTCCATGTACTCCTCGACGGTCGGCAGGCGACCCAGGATGGAAGCCACGGACGCCAGCTCAGCCGAAGCCAGGTAGACGTTCGCGCCGTCACCCAGACGGTTCGGGAAGTTACGGGTCGACGTCGACACCACAGTGGCGTTCGGCTCCACACGTGCCTGGTTACCCATGCACAGCGAGCAGCCCGGCATTTCCATGCGCGCGCCGGCCTTGCCGTAGATGCCGTAGTAGCCTTCTTCGGTCAGTTGGTGAGCGTCCATTTTGGTCGGCGGCGACAGCCACAGACGGGTTGGAAGCTGACCCTTGACCTGATCCAGCAGCTTACCGGCAGCGCGGAAGTGACCGATGTTGGTCATGCACGAACCGATGAACACTTCGTCGATCTTCTCGCCAGCAACGCTGGACAGCAGACGGGCGTCGTCCGGATCGTTTGGCGCGCAGAGCACAGGCTCTTTGATGTCGGCCAGGTCGATCTCGATGATTTCAGCGTATTCGGCGTCAGCATCGGCAACCATCAGCTCAGGGTTGGCGATCCAGGCTTCCATCGCTTGAGCACGACGTTCCAGAGTACGTGCATCGCCGTAGCCTTCGCCGATCATCCAGCGCAGCAGGGTGATGTTGGAGCTCAGGTACTCGGTGATCGACTCTTTCGACAGCTTGATGGTGCAACCGGCAGCCGAACGTTCGGCCGAGGCGTCGGACAGCTCGAAAGCCTGTTCGATGCTCAGGTTGTCCAGGCCTTCGATTTCGAGGATGCGGCCGGAGAAAGCGTTCTTCTTGCCTTTCTTCTCAACGGTCAACAGGCCAGCCTGAATCGCGAAGTAAGGAATGGCGTGAACCAGGTCACGCAGGGTGACGCCCGGTTGCATCTTGCCTTTGAAGCGCACCAGGATCGATTCCGGCATGTCCAGCGGCATAACGCCGGTGGCTGCAGCAAACGCAACCAGACCGGAACCGGCCGGGAACGAAATGCCCATCGGGAAACGGGTGTGCGAGTCACCACCGGTGCCGACGGTGTCCGGCAGCAGCATACGGTTCAGCCAGCTGTGGATGATGCCGTCGCCCGGACGCAGGGAAACGCCGCCGCGGGTCATGATGAAGTCCGGCAGGGTGTGGTGGGTGGTCACGTCGATCGGCTTAGGGTAAGCCGCAGTGTGGCAGAACGACTGCATCACCAGATCAGCGGAGAAGCCCAGGCACGCCAGGTCTTTCAGTTCATCACGGGTCATTGGACCGGTGGTGTCCTGGGAGCCGACGGTGGTCATCTTCGGTTCGCAGTAGGTGCCTGGACGCACACCGGCTACGCCGCACGCCTTGCCGACCATTTTCTGCGCCAGGGTGAAACCTTTGGTGCTTTCGATCGGGGCATCCGGTTTCTTGAACAGGTCGAACGCTGGCAGACCCAGTTCGGCGCGAGCCTTGTCGGTCAGGCCACGGCCGATGATCAGCGGAATACGACCGCCGGCACGGACTTCGTCCAACAGCACCGGGGTCTTCATTTCGAAGGTAGTGATGACTTCGTCGGTACCGTGCTTGCAGACTTTGCCAGCGTGCGGGTACAGGTCGATCACGTCGCCCATGTTGATGTTGGTCACATCAAATTCGATTGGCAGGGCGCCGGCATCTTCCATGGTGTTGTAGAAGATCGGGGCAATTTTGCTGCCGAAGCAGAAACCGCCAGCGCGCTTGTTCGGCACGAAAGGCACGTCGTCGCCGAAGAACCACAGCACCGAGTTGGTGGCGGATTTACGCGACGAACCGGTACCGACCACGTCACCGACGTAGGCGATCGGGAAGCCGCTGTTGCGCATTTCTTCGATCTGCTTCATCGGACCGATGGAGCCTTGTACGTCCGGCACGATGCCGTCGCGAGCCATTTTCAGCATGGCCAGGGCGTGCAGCGGGATGTCCGGGCGGGACCAGGCGTCCGGAGCAGGGGACAGGTCGTCGGTGTTGGTTTCGCCGGTGACCTTGAACACGCGCAGGCTGATCTTGTCGGCCAATACCGGGCGGTTCTTGAACCACTCGCCGTCAGCCCAGGATTGCAGCACGCCTTGTGCGTGAACGTTACCGTTCTTGGCGCGTTCAGCGACGTCGTGGAAGGCATCGAACATCAGCAGAGTGTGCTTGAGTTCTTTGGCAGCCACTGGCGCCAGTTCGGCGTCGTCCAGCAGGTTGACCAGGGTCACGATGTTGTAGCCGCCCTGCATGGTGCCGAGCAGTTCTACAGCGCGTTTCTTGTCGATCAGAGGGGATTTGGCTTCGCCTTTGGCGAGGGCGGACAGGAAGCCGGCCTTTACATAGGCTGCTTCGTCCACGCCAGGTGGAACGCGATTGGTGATCAGGTCAACGAGGAAAGCTTCTTCGCCAGCCGGAGGATTCTTCAGCAGCTCGATCAGGCCTGCAGTTTGTTCGGCGTTAAGCGGCTGGGGAACGATACCCAGTGCTGCACGCTCTTCGATATGTTTGCGGTAGGCTTCAAGCACAGTTATTACCCTCATCAGTGGTCCCAAATGGGTGTCCGGGACGCTCATCCCGAAATTGCCGTACTCATGCGCTGCGTGGCGTTGTGGGCCACTTAGCCAGAATTACCGACAATTCCTTACAGAAGCTGCTTTCAAAGTTTTACGCCTGCAGAACGGGAGCTGATGAGGGTTGGCGTTGGACTTTTCCCCGCTGGAAAAACCCTTCGCCAACACCGCTCTGAAGGAACGACTGTGCTCGTGACGCTTTGAAAACAGCTTCTAACGGACATTGGCGCCTTAAAAGGCTGGCTGATTCTACGGCAAAAAAAATATAAACGTAAGTTAGCCCCTGAACTTTGAGGGGTGATGAATGTTAGACAAAGGGCTAACATGCCGACCTGTTCTGCTTTCCCGTGTTTTGCCTACCTATGCCCAATCAGACCATCAAGACCCCCTGCGTCGGCCTCTGCTCCACTGTTTACGGTGACTTGGTGTGCCGTGGCTGCAAGCGTTTCCACCATGAAGTGATCAACTGGAATGGTTACAACGAGGAGGAGAAGCGCGCGGTATGGCTGCGTCTTGAGCAATTGCTGTCCCAGGTGATGGCCAGCAAGCTGGAGGTTTTCGACTCACAGCGCCTGCGTCTGCAACTGGAGCAACGCAAGATTCGCTTTGTGCCACATCAGTCGGAGTATTGCTGGGCGTATCAGCTGATTGCCCGTGGGGCGCGGGTGATCAATAACCTGGAGGCGTACGGGATGGTGCTGATGCCGGAGTTTCGTGACTGGAATTTGCCGGAATTGCGTGATGCCATTGATCGGGAATTCTTTTTGCTGTCCGAGGCGCATTACCAGCGGTACATCGCACCCGGTTTCTTAAAAGACGCCTTCGGCGCCTAAAAGCTTCGCGAGCAGGCTCGCTCCCACACTGGATCTCCAGTGTTCATAAATCCCTTGTGGGAGCGAGCCTGCTCGCGAAGGCGTCAGTGCCGACACCGCCCATCTCAATGCTGAGCCAATTCCTCAAGGTGATCCTCAATCTCCTGCGGCTTGAGCACCAACACATCACTCTCCACCGAATCCAGCACCACTTCCGCCGTATTCCCGATCAATGCCCCCGACAACCCCGACCGCGCCACGGTGCCGATCACGGTCACCGCTGCCTGCAGCTTGTGCACCATGAACGGAATCAACACATCCGCCGGACCTTCCTCGATGTGCAAATGCGCATCGTCGATGTCGAATTCAGCCTGGAATGACTTGCACTGTTCGCGATAGCGCGCCTCGATGGTTTCCTTGAGCTGGAAGGTCGGATCGGCCGACGACAGCATCGGCGAGGGATGCGCACTGATCACGTGCAGATGCGCCTTGGCCAAACTGGCGATGTCATAGCCGTGATCGACGATAGTGTTGTGCAAGTGGCGATGTTCGAGGTCGGTGTTGCCCACATCAATGGCAGCCAGAATGACTTTGTCTTTCCAGGAACCGGCCGTTTTTACCAGCAGCACCGGCGTCGGGCATTCACGCAGCAGCTTCCAGTCATCCGGGGTCAGCAGCGCCTTTTTCAGCGAACTGTCCGGGTAATGCTGCTTGACCACCAGCCCACAGCCTTCGGCCTGCTGCACGTCAATGATGGTTTGGTGCAGGCTGTCATTCCAGGCCTGTTCGGTGGTGACGCTAAAGCCGTCCGCCAACAAGGCTGCCTTGAGCACGCCCAACATGCCACTGTGATCATGCTTGCGGTCGCACACCAGCAGATGCAACTGCGCCTGAGTCACTCCGGCAATCAGTTTGGCCCGTTTGAGCGCCAGGCTCTCCGAGTGTTCGGGTTCGATGACCACCAGGATGCTGCGAATGGCTTGCATGATCGGGATCTCCATAAACGGCTAAAAAGCACGGCGTTGCACAACTATAGTTGCTGCTCGCCAACCAGGTACTTGATGCATATCAACGGTTGGCGACTGGTGGTCTGCCGGCAGGCCGGTATAATCGGCGCCCTTCGTTTTGACCATTTATCCGTGAGCCCCATGATCCTTCCCGAAATTCACGAGTTCCTCGGCTGCCGTACCCCTGACGGCTGGGTGCAGGCCGCACTGGCCGATCAGGAAACCTTGCTGATCGACCACAAGAACTGCGAATTCAAGGCCGCCAGCACGGCGCTGAGCCTGATTGCCAAGTATCACTCCCACGTCGACCTGATCAACCTGATGTCGCGCCTGGCCCGGGAAGAACTGGTGCACCACGAGCAAGTCATGCGCCTGATGAAAAAGCGCAAGATCGAGCTGCGCCAGTTGTCCGCCGGGCGCTACGCCTCGGGCCTGCGCAAAGTGGTACGCAGCCATGAGCCGGTGAAACTGGTGGATACGCTGGTGGTGGGCGCCTTCATCGAAGCCCGAAGCTGCGAGCGTTTCGAAGCGCTGGTACCGCATCTGGACGAAGAACTGGGCAAGTTCTACTTCGGCCTGCTGAAAAGCGAAGCCCGGCATTTCCAGGGTTACCTGAAGCTGGCTTACCAGTACGGCGACGCCAAGGACATCGCCCAAGTGATCGACAAGGTGCGCGCGGCCGAGCAGGAACTGATCGAGTCACCGGACGTGGAATTCCGTTTCCACAGCGGTGTGCCTGCTGCGGCGTGATGCTTTTTCAGCGGCAAGCGTTCAAAACGTAAAACCTTCGCGAGCAGGCTCGCTCCCACAGGGGGAACGCATTCCCAATGTGGGAGCGAGCCTGCTCGCGAAGGGGCCATCAGCAACACCACCAATTTGAAATGGCTTAGCGGCTTAATCCCAGCCGTTCATGCCAGTCGGCGATGGACTCCTCGGGATACACCTCGAACTGCTGATCCCCCGCATGCACATCAACCTCCACCCACGGTGCTTTTGAACCGAGCATCAAGTGCGTGTGCTCCGGTGGTACCGGCAGCGGGGTGTCGATGGCGGAGGCAAACGGGTGGATCAGCTCCGGCCATTCAGGGCTGAACAGCCACAGTCCCGTCCCGCACAGCGAGCAGAAATGCCGCTCGGCAGTGCTGCTGTGCGCACGTTTATCGCCTTCGTCCTTCATGCGCGCATGGTAGATCGCGATGTGTTTGCGACCGCGTACCTTGAGGCTCCCGGCATCGCCGCCGAGGTTGATCGCGAACCCGCCACCGCCCTGGGTCTTGCGGCAGATCGAGCAATAGCAACGCTGATAAGGGTAGGGGTGGGCGCTGTTCAAACTGAACGACACCGCACCGCAATGGCAGGAACCTTCGAGTTGCATGGCAACCTCCGACCGGTCTGGGGTTTATCCAGACAGACTAGACCGGCACCAGAATCGCATCACCCGTCGCCACCAGTTTGAGTTGATCACCGCTCTGGGCAAACAGCTCGGCGCGGGCGAATACCTGTTTCTTGCCGGCCTTCACCACCCGGCCGCGCGCGATGAACACTTCACCGACGGCTGGTGCCAGGCAGTTGACCGAAAAGTGTGAGGCCAGCACGTTGCCGGCGACCGTGCCAGCGGCAAAACCGCACGCGGTGTCGAGCAGCGCGCCGATCAGGCCAGCGTGCAGGAAGCCTGCATATTGCGCCATATCGGTGTCGCGAAAAGCCATGGTCACCTCGGCTTCACCGCTGGCGGCATGGGTCACTTCGAATCCGGCCCAGCGGTTGAAGGCTGAGGTTGAGTTGATCTGTTTGAGTGCGTCAAGCATGGCGAATCCCTCCGGTTGAGGCACCAACATGCGCCGGGTCTGGAGGGAAGTCATGGTGGATAAGGGAGGGTGATGGGGCGGTGGATCTGTGGTGAATGTGCTGGCCCCTTCGCGAGCAGGCTCGCTCCCACATTGGATCTTCGGTGTTCACAAACCCCCTGTGGGAGCCGAGCTTGCTCGCGATGAACGATAACGCGGTCCCGCTGGACGCCCGCGAATGGCCAAGGCAGCATGGACGCCCCCATCACCCGGTCCGAACTCATGCGACGACTACCCTCTCTGGCCGCCCTGCGAACCTTCGAATGCGCCGCCCGTCACGCGCACTTCGGCCGGGCCGCCGCCGAGTTGTGCGTCACCGACAGCGCCGTCAGCCATCAAATCCGCCAACTCGAAGAACACCTCGGCGTTTCGCTGTTCATCCGCGAAGGCCGACAGATTCGCCCGACCATGGCCGCCGGCCGACTGATGCAAAGCCTGCAGCAAGCCTTCGAACTGATCGGCGATGCCTGCGATGAGCTGCGCGATCCGTCATCGCTGGCGGTGTTGCGCCTCGCTGTTACCGCCGAGCTGGCGCAAAAGTGGCTGATGAGCCGGCTCACGGATTTCTATGCGCGTTATCCGCACATCACCTTGCACCTGTACGAGCAACCGATTGACGGCACGGCGCCGGGTGAAGACATCGACCTGGCGATCACCTACGGCACCGGTCCGGTGGACAGCAGTGCGTACTTCGTCAGGCCCTTGCCGGCGTTGCAGTTCTTCCCGGTGTGCAGCCCCGGCCTGTTCAATCAGGGCACATTGAAAACGCCGAAGGATCTGGCGCGGCATTGCCTGCTGCACGACGATCAGGACGGCAAGACCTGGACCGCCTGGCTGACCAGTCATGCCGGTGATCAACGCCCCGAACGGCAGCTGTATTTCGCTCACGCCGGCCTCGCGCTGGAAGCCGCGGCCCAAGGGCAGGGCGTGGCCATGGGCGATAACCTGACGGCGCAGGAAGATCTGCTCAGCGGGCGCCTGGTCCGGCCTTTCACCTCGAGCATGACTGCCCTCGGCCAATACGCGCTGGTGTGCGAGCGGGTGCGGCTGGAGCGTCCGGCGGTGGCGCAGATGCTGGAATGGTTCAACGATCAGTTGATCGATTGATGAGTTGAATTCAACTATTCCGAAATAATCATCGTTGGCGAGGACGGCGCCAGCGACCTTAGCCTGTGGTCATTCCAACCCCCGCTGATGAGGTTTGACCATGGCACGTTTGCTCGATTCCACCCCCAAGCAAGACGGTTTCCGTTTGCCCGGCGAATTCGAAACCAAGTCCGGTTGCTGGCTCGGCTGGCCGGAGCGCACCGACGTCTGGCGCAACGGTGCCAAGCCTGCGCAGAAAGTCTGGGTGCAAATCGTCACGGCGATCTCGCACAGCGAACCGGTCACCGTTTGCGCCTCAGCCGCGCAGTTCGCCACTGCCCGCCGCCAGTTGCCGCCGCAAGTGCGCGTAGTGGAGATGACCTGCAACGACACCTGGTTCCGCGACAGCGGGCCGTGCTTCGTGGTCAATGACCACCGCGGCGAAGTGCGCGGCGTCGACTTTGAATTCAACGCTTACGGCGGTCTCGACGGTGGTTTGTACTACCCGTGGGACAAGGACGATCAGATCGCCAGCAAAATCCTCGAAATCGAACGCTTCGACCGCTATCGCGCACCGCTGATCGCCGAACTGGGCGGCATCCAGAGTGACGGCCAGGGCAGCATCCTCACCACCGAACAATGCCTGCTCAACCGCAATCGCAACCAGCATCTGGGCAAAGAAGAAGTCACGCGGCGCCTGACCGATTACCTCGGTGCCGAGCAAATTATCTGGCTGCCTCGGGGCTGCAAATTCGACGAAACCGACGGCCACGTCGATGACCTCGCGTGCTTCGTGCGCCCCGGCGAAGTGGTGCTGCAATGGACCGACAACCGCGATGATCCGCAGTGGGAAATCTATCAGGAGGCCTACGACATCCTGCGCAGCACCCGCGACAGCCGTGGCCGAGAGTTGATCGTGCACAAACTGCCCCAACCGGACGTATTGGAGTGGACCGCCGAAGAAGCCTAGGGCCTGGATCAGCAAGACAGCACGCACACGCGTCAGGCCGGGACGCAAATCTGCGCGTCGTACATCAACTACTACGCCGGCAACACCTCGATTGTGGTGCCGCTGTTTGGTGATCGCAACGATCAGGCGGCCATGGCGACCCTCGCCGAACTGTTCCCGCAGCACAAAATCGTCGGCATCGAAAACTCCCGGGAAATCCTCCTCGGTGGCGGCAACGTGGCGTGCATCACCATGCCTCAATACGCCGCGCCTGCCAGCCACAAAAAGGGAGTATGAACATGGGCCTGCACAAACTGACTCAAGCGTTAATGCTGGTGCTTGCACCCCTGTGTGTGCAGGCCGCCGACACCGCCAAACCGGTGGTCAACCTGTACATCTGGGGCGAGTATCTGGCACCGGATACCCTGACCAATTTCGAAAAACAAACCGGCATTCATGTGGTTGCCGATCACTTTGATTCACTGGAAACCGTCGAGACCAAATTGCTCACCGGTCGCAGCGGTTATGACCTGGTGTTGACGGCGGGGCAGCATTTGTCCCGCGCGATCCAGAGCGGTGCGATCCAGACGCTGGACCGCAAGCAAACGCCGCACTTTCAAGGCGTCGGCGAGGAGTTCCGCCAGCACATGGCGGTGTTCGATCCGGGCAACCGTTACGCCGGCATCTATGCCTGGGGCACCACTGGTGTCGGTTACCAGGAAGAAGCGGTGAAGCAGCGCCTGCCCGACGCGCCACGGGACAGTTGGGCGATGCTGTTCGACCCGGCGGTGGTGTCGAAATTTGCCGATTGCGGGGTCAGCTTGCTCAACGATCCCAACGAAGTGTTCGCGGCGGTCATGAAGTACATGGGCCTGGACATCAACCGCCAGAACCTCGATGACCTGAAGCTCGCTGAACAGCAATTGGCGAAGATCCGCCCGTATATTCGCTACTTCGACAATGACCTGAATATCAGCGACCTGGCCAACGGCAACACCTGCGTGGCGATGTCGTGGAACGGCAACGTGGCCATCGCGGCGGGGCAGGCCGAGGCGGCGAAGAAACCGTTCACGCTGAAGTACCGGATACCCAAGGAAGGCACGTTGATCTGGTTTGACGCCATGGTCATTCCCAAGGATGCGCCACACCCCGAGGCGGGGCTGGCGTTGATGGATTACCTGATGACACCAGAAGTGATCGCCCCGATCACGGACACCATTCACTACGCCAATGCGATTACGGCGGCGGACGGGCTGGTTGATCCGGCGATTCGTGATGATCCGGGGACGTATCCGTCGGCGCAGGTGAGGGCTTCGTTGTATAGCAAGAATGACAATGGGAAGGTGTTTAATCGGGCGTTGATTCGGGCGTTCAGCCGGTTGAAGTCGGGGTTGTGATTGGCTTGAGGGATGCGTCGTACTTTCGGACGTCTTCGCGAGCAGGCTCGCACACATTGGAATGCGGTTGGCTGTGGGGGATGAGCTGGGCAGGGGTTGATGGGTTGTTTTTGCTGGCCTCTTCGCGAGCAGGCTCGCTCCCACATTGGAATGTGGTTGGCTGTGGGAGCGAGCCTGCTCGCGAAGGCGGTCTGTCAGGCGTAACCGAGTGTGCGTCTGACCTTGTCCAGCAATTCACTGATCTGGAACGGCTTGATCAACATTTCCATGCCGTCCCCGAGGAACACTTGGCGGTTGATCGCGTTTTCCGCATAACCGGTCATGAACAGGATCGGCAATCCCTCCCGCCACCCTCGCGCTACATCCGCCAATTCGCGGCCGTTCATGCGCGGCAGGCCAACGTCCGTCAGCATCAGATCGATCGACGGATCGTTCTGCAGGCGCTCCAGGGCCGCCTCGATATCGCCCGCCTGAGTGCAGCGATAACCCGCATCCACCAGCACCTCGGCGACGAACATGCGCACCGAAGGCATGTCCTCGACAATCAGCACATGTTCACCCGAGCCTTGTTGATCCACCGTCTCTGAGACGACATCGGCCGTGGTCGGGTCCGAACTGGCTGGCAGCATGATGGTCACTTCGGTGCCGCGTCGGGCCACGCTGCGGATGTGCGCATCGCCGCCTGATTGCCGGGCGAAACCGTAAATACTCGATAGTCCCAGACCGGTGCCCTGGCCCAGCGGCTTGGTGGTGAAAAACGGGTCGAACACCTTGTCGATCACACTGTGCTCGATGCCGGTACCGTCATCTCGAACCGACAGTGCAACGTAGGCGCCATCCGCCAGTTTCAGGTCGCCGTGGGAGTACGCCGCATAGGTGCTGACCCAGATGTTCCCGCCTTGCGGCAAGGCATCGCGGGCGTTGATCACCAGGTTGAGCACGGCGCTTTCCAGCTGGATCGGGTCGACCAGTGCGATTGCGGCTTTGGAAGTCAGCTCGAGTTTCAGCGCAATGTGTTCGCCGATGGTGCGCACCAGCAATTCTTCGAGGGAGCGAATGTGTTCGTTGATGTCCACCGGCCGCGTATCCAGCGGTTGCTGACGGGCGAAAGCCAGCAGGCGATGGGTCAGGGCGGCGGCGCTCATGGCCGAGTTCAACGCCGCATCGGCATAGAACGCAACCTTGTCGGTGCGAGAATCGGCGACGCGTTTCTGGATCAGCTCCAGGCTGGTGATGATGCCGGTCAGCAGGTTGTTGAAGTCATGGGCGATGCCGCCGGTCAACTTGCCCAACGCGTCCATTTTCTGCACTTGCAGCAACTGGGCTTCGGTGCGCACGCGCTCGGCGATTTCACGTTCCAGTTGTGAAGTGGCGTCGTCGAGTCGGGCCAGGTGCGAGCGTTCGCGATGGCGGTGTTCGGTGACGTCTTCGACGAACACCAGGCTCAAACCCGGTGTACGGTACGGCGAAATCTGCCACTCGGTTTCGCGCAACTCGCCTTCCACGCGCATGTTCAAAATGCCTTTCCAGCGCTCGCCCGCGATCAGGCGCAGGCGCAGTTCCTCGATCACCGCTTCCTGGTCCTCGGCGAAGCATTCACCCAGCGTATCCGGGTCAACATTGTCCTGAATCAATCGGGAAAAAGCGTGGTTGCATTCGTGCACTTTGAAATCCGCGTCCAGCACCGCGATCGGTGCCGACACGTTGACGAAAATCTCGCGGAACCGCGCCTCGCTTTCACGCAGGGCGTTTTCAGTGTCGCGCACCCGCAGCAGGGTGCGCAGCGTGGCCAGCAACACGTCCGGGTCCACGGGGTGGATCAGGTAGGCATCGGCCCCGGCATCGAGGCCGGTGATGATGTCGCCGGTCTGGATCGAGGCGGCCGATACGTGAATCACCGGCAGCAGCGCGGTGGCAGCCTCGGAGCGCAGCTTGCGCACGATGTCGAAGCCACTCATGTCCGGCAGGTTGACGTCCAGGATCAGCGCGTCGATGGTTTCGCTGTCGATCAGCGCCAGGCCATCGCCACCGGTCCCGGCCTCCAGCACCAGGTAACCGTGAGCTTCCAGGCGCCGGCGCAAGGCATAGCGCGTCGCAACGTTGTCGTCGACGATCAGCAGGCGGATGTCACGTTTCATCGGCAGGCTCCATGGCGATGGCCAGCGGGATGATCACGAAGAAGGTCGAACCGACCCCCGGTGTACTCTCGACCCCGACTTCGCCGCCCAGCAACGCGGCGAAGCGTTTGCACAGCGACAATCCCAGGCCGGTGCCGCGCAAGCGCTTTTGCAAGGGCGAATCGACTTGGGAGAAGTCCTCGAACAATGCGCCATGTAGCTCGGCAGCGATACCAATTCCGGTGTCGCTGACGGCGAAGCGCACGTGGTCGATGCCTTGGAGCCGGGCCGACACTCGCACTTCACCGCGCGTGGTGAACTTCAGCGAATTGGAAATGAAGTTGCGCAGGATTTGCGCGAGCTTCTTGTCATCGGTGTACAGGCGCGGCAAACCCACCGGTTCTTCGAAGATCAGGTCCACGGCGCTGGCGTCGACAATCGGGCGAAACATGCCGCGCAGGGCGGAGAACAAGTCGAACATGTCGAACCACGCCGGGGAAATGGTGATGCGCCCGGCCTCGATTTTCGCCAGGTCGAGCAAATCGTCGACCATGTCGCTCAACTCCCGCGCGGCGGTGCTGACGAAGGTCACCTGCTTGTGTTGCTCGGGGCTCAGTGGGCCATCGAGTTCATCGCTCAACAGGCTGGCAATGCTCAGGATCGAGCCCAGGGGCGTGCGAAATTCATGACTCATGTACGACAGGAAACGGCTTTTAAGGTCCGAGGCCTGACGCAACTCTTCGGCCTGGGTGTCGAGTTCGGCGTACAGCGCGAGCACGCCTTGATTGGTTTCATCGAGCTCCTCGCGCAAGGCTGCAGTTTCACTTTGCAGACGTGCGATCAGTGCCGAAGGATCGTCGGGCGTGAGGGTGGGTGACTCAGCCATGGGCGGTCTCCAGGGCAACGACCAATACCGTCACATCGTCCCGCCCGCGACAGAAGTCGCGGTGCAGGACGGCGGCTATCACGGCGGGATGCCGGTGCACCAGGCCGGGGTAGTCATGCAAATTCCATCGGGACTGCAAGCCGTCGCTGTACATGATCAGTAGATGTCCATTCACGTGAGCATAGTCAAAGGGTTGGGCTTTTCGATACTGGCCGCCAACGATGCCGGGATGGGACGCCAGGCCACGGGACTTGTCCGCTGCGATCAGGCTGGCACCAATGTTACCGATGCCGGTGAAGGTCAGCTTGTCGAGTTGCGCGTCGAACTGTGCGAAGGCCAACGCCCCACCACGGGTGCCGATCATGGCCTGGTGAATGTCTTCAAGCAGCAGCACTGGCGAGGCGAATGGCGCGTGCGCGAAGGCTTTTTCACCGGCACGGCCGGCGCGTTCAGCTTCTTCGCCATGGCCGAGGCCGTCAATCACCAAGACGCTTAGATTCTGCCCGTCAATCGCCAAGTGCCAGACATCACCGCACGCCGGGTCATTGGCCAGCGAGTGCTGGCTGACGCCCAATCGCAGGTCCACGACCTTGTGGGTGCGCGGATACAAACGGGCCAATAGAACGGCGCCCCTTGAATCGGCGTATACATCGAACACGTCGGTCTGACGTGACACCGCACCCAGGCCAATGCCCTGTGTGCCTCCGGTGGAGAAACCATCCGTCAGGCACGCGTGCACATCAAAGCCCTGTGCGCGATCCACCGCCAGCATCTCGATCCCGTGACCGTTTTTAAACGGTAGGGTCCGCAGGTGCAATTCGCCACGGGTGGCATGCTTGAGCACGTTGCTCGCCAGTTCCGTGGCCACCAGCGCCACGCGCCCGGCATCGGTGGCGTCAAAGCCGATTGTTTCGGCGAGTTTTTGCGCGGTGCGCCGGGCGTGACCGATCTGGCTGCTGTCTTCGATCATCAGCACCTCGGTCAGGGTGCCTGTTATGTTCATGTCCATCGGGTGATCGTTATGCGAGTGCCCTGGCCGGGCGCGGTGTCCAGTTCGAACTCATCGACCAACCGTTTGGCCCCGGTCAGGCCCAGCCCGAGGCCGCTGCCGGAGGTCCAGCCGTCGGTCATCGCCAGTTTGATGTCGGGAATGCCCGGGCCCTCGTCGCGGAAGGTCAGGCGCAGACCGACGCGCGAATTTTCGTCGATGATTTGCCAGTCCATGTCGCCACCGCCGCCGTAGACCATGGTGTTACGCGCCAGCTCGCTGACGGCGGTCACCAGTTTGGTCAGGTCGATCAGGCGCATGCCGCATTCGGTAGCGAGCTTGCGCGCCAATTGCCGGGCCAGCACCACGTCCTGCTCAATGTGAATGGGATGAGTGCCACTGCTGCGCGGGGTCATTGTTCGTGCACTCGTTCCAGCAGCAATTTCATCCCGCGCTCGACGTTCAACGCCGTGCTGACGCCGGGCAGGGTCAGGCCCAGCTCGACCAGGGTGATCGCTACCGCCGGCTGCATGCCCACCAGCACGGTTTCGGCGTCCATGATTTTCGACAGGCCGGAAATGGTCCCGATCATCCGGCCAATGAACGAATCGACCATATCCAGCGCAGAAATATCGATCAACACGCCACGCGCCGATGTCCGGCTGATGCGCTCGGACAAATCGTCCTGAAGGGTCAGGGCGAGTTGGTCGTGCATGTCGACCTGGATGGTCACCAGCAGAAAGTCGCCCATCTGCAGAATTGGAATTCGATCCATGGGCTTATACCGTCTTGCTGACGGTGATTCCCAGGCGGGTCAGGGCCAGTTTCAGGGCATCGGCCAGGTTGGCCTTGGTCACCACGCCTTGCAGGTCCAGGCCCAGGTGCACGATGGTTTGGGCGATCTGCGGACGTACGCCACTGATGATGCAGTCGGCACCCATCAGGCGAATGGCCGTCACGGTTTTGAGCAGGTGTTGAGCCACCAGGGTATCGACGGTTGGCACGCCGGTAATGTCGATGATGGCGATTTCCGAACCGGTGTCGACGATCCGTTGCAGCAGCGATTCCATCACGACTTGGGTGCGCTGCGAATCCAGGGTGCCGATCATCGGCAGCGCCAGAACGCCGTCCCAGAGCTTGACCACCGGGGTCGACAGCTCCAGCAGTTCTTCCTGCTGACGCTTGATCACCGCTTCGCGGGATTTCTGGAAAGTGCGAATGGTGTGCATGCCCAAGGCATCGAGCAATTCGGAGACTTCCCAAAGTTGCTCGGCGAGTACGGCCGGGTTGTCTTTGTAATGGCTTTGCAGCAGGCCGAACAGCGGGCCTTTGAGCGAGAAGATGAAGCTGGCGGTCTGGTGGGAGTCCTGGCCGAGCAGGGCGCGGCTGTGGGAGAGTTTTTCGAGGTACTGACGCGCCTCGTCCCAACCCGGCGCGGCGACATTCTGCCCGTTGCCCTTTTCAAGGCCGCTGACCACCAGATGCAGAAACTCGGCGGTTTGTTGCTTGAGGTCCTGTTCTTTAAGGTTACGGGCAGCGCCATTGGCTTCCAGTCCCTTGATCCATTCGGTAAGCAGTTGAGCCTGATTGTTTTTCATCGCATCGAGTGTGCTGATTTGCAGTGCTGCCATGTCCTTGCGCTCCTGAATGAGTCTTTGCCGGTTCCCTGTGAAAAACGACCGGCGTGAAGTCAATGACCTTTGCCGAATGAAATAGTTGTTCGTTTTGCCCAGGTTTTTTTCGTTACGGCGGTAAGTTGCCCGGTAACTCTAGTCGGCACTGCTTCAGGCGGCGATTTTTTGACTGGAATGCGGGAGGCGCCACACCTGTTTTCGGGTCACCTGCGCAGATCAAATCGTGGCGAGGGAGCAAGCTCCCTCGCCACAGGTTTGTGTGGTGTTATTTGTCGGGGTGGGCGGCCTGGAGTTTTTTCGCCATTTCTAGGTGTTTTTCCAGGGCGGGCAGCATTTGTTGTGCGAAACCTTTCAACGCTGTGGCGCCTTTGACCTTGTCGTCCGTCACGGTGTTGGCTTCTTTCTTGAACAGCTCGATGGTGTCTTCGTGGGCTTTTACCTGGTTGTTGGCATACGCCGCGTCGAAGGACTCATCGCGCATGTCGAGAATTTTCTCCTTGGCCTGCTTGACCAGCGTCGTCGAGTCCGGCACCTCGATGTCGTTCTTTTTCGCCAGGGCCGCCAGTTCATCGTTGGCCTTGGAGTGATCGGTGATCATCATGTTGGCGAACGCCTTGACGTCGGCTGAAGAACTTTTTTCCAGCGCCAGGCGGCTGGTTTCGATCTCGGCAATGCCGCCAGCGGCCGCTTTGTCGACGAAATCATTGGAGGTGGCGGCAAATGCCGTGCCCATGCTGCTGCTCAAGGCGACGGCCAGGGCGAGGTGGCGCAGGGTGAATCCGTCCATTGGTCATTCTCCACACAGGTTTGGGTAGGCGATCCGGTGGATCGTTACTCAGTGGAGGTTGGCGCCGGAGCAAAGGTTTTATCGCATTTGCGACAGGACGACGAACGGACACCGCTGGTCTGACAGGTGGTCGACAGAACGCGCAAACCAAGGCCATTCTGATAGTTGGTGAACGCAATCGATCGCGTTTGCTACCGATCATCAAACGGAGGTGTTCCATGCCGGTGAACCATGACCTGTATCAGGACTTGAAGGTATCAAAGGAAGAGATCCAGCAAAGACGCACCAAGGATCCGTTACTGGATTCGCTGATCAACAAATATTCCCAGGCGGACGCTGAAGTGGTGAAGGCCGAGACCGCGAAATCCGATGCGCCCAGTGATGACCAGTTGAAGAAACTCAAGGAACATCGCTTGTTGGTCAAGGACAAGATCGTCCAGCAATTGCAGGCATCGTCCTGATGCGTCGTACCGAGTCACCGACGACCGGTGACTGAAAAGTGGAACGGCGTCAAAACCGGCACCTCGAATGTCATGAGTCATCGTTAACGACTCACTGAGAGGTGCCTTATGTCCAATCCCAGATTTCCGAGCGAAGAGCAGGGCGGGTACGACCCGATCCCGACTCATCCCGAGCCGTTGAGCCCGAACCACATCACGACCCATCCGGATGCCGAGGATGACGACCCGTTGCGCGAGCGTGAAGAAACGGCGGACGCCCCAGATCCTGAGTAACCCACAAGGGTTAGTGTTATTTCTGGAGGGCGGTGGCGAGTGGCAATCGCGCCATGTTTTTCGCCTTCAATGACCCGAAATACAGCCAGTCTCCGTACTCGCGCACCGTCGTGATCGGCGAATAATTGCCGCTGCTGCCGTCCTGCAGATTGGCAATCACCTTGCCATCCACATCCAGCCCGAGAGCAAAGGCCCGGTTCTCCACCGGTTTAGGCAGCACCTTCAGCGCCCGGACAATCATCTTGCGCACGAACGGGTGCGGTGCCGTGCGGTCGAGCAAGCCGTTGCGCGGTGAATAGAGTGCGACCCAAAACCGGTCGCGGCCGTTGAACGAAAGGTTATCCGGCAGCCCCGGCAAGTTGTCGATAAACAGGTCGTGCGTGCCGGCTTTCGGTCCGCTCAGCCAGAAGCGGCTGATGCGGTAAGCGCCGGTTTCGTTGACCAACACAAAGGCGTCGTCCGGCCCCAGCGTCACACCGTTGGCAAACTCGAGCTTGTCCAGCAACACATCGGTCTTGCCGGTCTGAAAGTCATACCGCAGCAAACGCCCGTCGCCGCCATGCTCGATGATCGCCTCGCCATCCTTGCCGTAGCCCCAACGGCTGGAAGCGTCGCTGAAATAGGCGAAATGCCCGGCCTTGTCGATGGCCACGTCATCGGTAAAGCCAAAAGGCACGCCGCCCGCCGTGGTGCTCAACGGAATCAACTGGCCTTGGGCATCCAGCGAAAGCAGCCCTTTGACCCCGTCCGCGACCACCAGCAAGCCATTGGGGTGACGCGCCAGGCCCAATGGTCTGCCGCCGGTATCGGCCAGCACTTTGGTTTGTTTGCCGTCGATGCTCGTGCGAATCAACCGGCCGTCATGCAAGCCGGTAATCAGCGAATCGCTCTCCAGCAGCAGTGCCTCCGGCCCCTCAATGTCAGCCGGGCCGACACGCTCCACGCCTTTGAGGCGTTCATTGTCGGCGTAGACGCCGCTGGTGAGGGAGGGCGCCGGCGGCGGATTCCAGGCCACCGGGCGGACTTTGGTCGGGAACAGCAACAGGAAGGCACACAGGGCAATCAAGAGCAGTAACACCAGATGCCGGAATTTGATAAGTCTTCTCACACAGGGGCTCCGGCGAGTGTCAGTTGTTGTTGCGCCATCTCGCGCAAGGCCAGCATGGACTCAGCGGATTCACGCTCGATGCGCCGCTTGAGCAATAGCTGATTGGCGATGCGCATCGCCATCCCCGCGAATTGATACTCCAGCGTGCGTATAAATTGCGTGCCGTCGGCGTCGGCCGCGCATTCGTAAGTCACCACCAGCGACAAGCCGTGATCGCCCCGCGCCTGGGCACTCCAACGGCGCCCCGGCAGGTATTCATTGACCTCCCAGCTCAAGTGCCCGTCGCGCCCGCCGGCCCTGATGTCTTCCTCGAACCGCGAGCCGGCGTGCAGTGGCCCGGGCTGACCGTCGACCTTGAGCGACGACGGATGCCACTCCGGCCAACGGGTGACGCTGCTGGCGTAGGCCAGCACGTCAATCGGGTTTCCAGCGATAACGATCTGGTGCTGCATGCGGGTCATGGGCGTTCTCGTCAGGGGCAAAGGGTCATGATCCGGTTCCCAGTACAGGGTGCCGAACAGGTAATCCATCAGCGGAAACACGATGTTGAAGTTACGTTCCTGCATCAGCTCGCGGCGGTGATGCAGTTCATGCAGGCGACGCATCTGGCGAATCCATGGCAAGCGCGTGACCGGGTTGCCGGGCGGCAGGTGTTCACAGGCATGAAACACTTCATAGGTCAGGTAGCCGAGCACCAGACAACCGCCAAACAAGCCGGCGACGTTGGTATCGAACCTACCCAGCAGCCACCACAGGGGCAGGGTAATGACCACGGTATGCACCACGATCAGCCAGGCTGGAAACAGAATCACCCGCCAATCCCGGGCGCTGTCGAAAGTCATGTGGCCAGGGGCGAAAAAGCTGTGATGGTCGCCGGCATGACGAGCGTAGAACATCCGCGCGAAGCTCTTTTTGTGATGCCCCAGCTCTCGGTGCACCTTGTACACGCCGAAGTTGAAGAACAGCAGCGTGATCGGCACCGCCAGCCATTCCAGCGGTGTGACCTGATGCACGGTGCTCCAGAATCCGCCGATGGCCAGCACCCCGAAAACCAGCACAAATGCGCCGTGCAGCCAGGGGTTGTAGAGGGGGTGTATAGCGGCGCGATAGCGGCTGCGGAAGTCTTGGGTGGTTTGCCTCACTGCGTTCACCTGTGCTTATTGTTATAACCAGCAGATTAGCTGATCTCCCTGCAAAGGCTGGCGCTACTTAGAGGACACAAACGCCATGATCCGGTGTGCTCAGGTCAGTGGATTCCAGCGCTGCGACCAGTCTTCATCGGACTGGATCAATTCACGCAACAAATCGAAGGCCCGCTGCAGGGTCGCCGAGTCACGATCACGCGAGTACACCAGGTAGGTCGGGTAACTGAACTCCGGGGCCTTGGGCACGGCTTCCAGTACACCGCTTTCCAGGTAACTACGGACCACGCGCGTGCGGAAATAGCCGCTGCCGCCATTTTCCAGGATGTACTGCAAGCCGAGCGGGCCGAGGTTGAAGCTCAGCGGGGCTTTGGCTTTTTCCGGCAGGGCGGCATCGTGCTGGCGTCGGAAGTCCGCTCCCCAGTCGATGTACACGTAAGGATCGGGTTTGCCGGCGAGGCGCACCTGCACCAATTTTTCTTCCAGTACCTGCTCGACTTGCAGTCGCGGCCAGTACTCCGGCTGATAGACCAGCGCGGCATCGAGTACGCCCAGTTCCAGTTGCCGCAAGAGGTTTTCGCCGTCGCGAATTTCCATGCGCAGGGCGTGGCTGGGAATCTTCTCGCGCAGTTCGCCGGCCCAACTGAGCATCAACGGGTTGCACAGGCTGACTTCGCCACCGATGTGCAGCACATCGCGGTAACCCTCAGGCAACGGCAAATCCCGACGCGCCGCTTCCCAGGTCTCGACCAGTTGATTGGCGTAGACCACAAAGGCCTCGCCATTGGGTGTCAGGCGCGCGCCGGCGCGGTTGCGCACGAACAGCGTGCTGCCCAGCTGACTTTCAAGCTTCTGCACGCGCGCGGTGATCGCGGTCTGGGTGACGTGGAGCTTCTCGGCGGCGGCAGCGAGGCTGCCGTGGCGGACGATTTCCAGAAAGGTGCGGGCGAGGTCGATGTCCATAGGGCGGCCGGTGCGAGAAGTGCGAGCATTGTAGGAGCACTCCCACCCTGTGGCGAGGTGTCATGGTTTTCACATTGCTGGTGGGGCGTGCGCACTACACTGCAACCGTCTCCAGCCCAACGGCCCGACCCATGACGGTAAAGCACGCAGCAAACATCCTCGATACCACTGAAGGCCTGCGTCTGGCTGGCAGCCATGCCGAGGCCTGGCGCGAA
The DNA here is from genome assembly GCF_059415465.1 of Pseudomonas sp. GW821-FHT10C09. Classification (NCBI taxonomy): domain Bacteria; kingdom Pseudomonadati; phylum Pseudomonadota; class Gammaproteobacteria; order Pseudomonadales; family Pseudomonadaceae; genus Pseudomonas; species Pseudomonas sp. GW821-FHT10C09. The sequence continues at coordinate 317,792 of NZ_JBWKNG010000001.1, read as the reverse complement.
TGGGGGCCTTACTTGAGCGAACGCCAATGGGGCACGGTGCGCGAAGACTACAGCGCCGACGGTGATGCCTGGCGCTATTTTCCTCACGAACACGCCCGCAGCCGGGCCTATCGGTGGGGCGAGGACGGGCTGGCCGGGTTCAGTGACAAGGCTCAGCACTGGTGTCTGGGGCTGGGCTTATGGAATGAGCGTGACCCGATTCTCAAGGAGCGTCTGTTTGGCTTGAACAACGCCGAAGGCAATCATGGCGAGGACGTCAAAGAGCTGTATTTCTACGTCGATGGCGTGCCCAGTCATGCCTACATGCGCATGCTCTACAAGTATCCGCAGGCTGAATTCCCCTATGCAGACCTGGTGGCCGAAAATGGCCGCCGTGGCTTGGCCGATACCGAGTATGAAATCCTCGACACCGGCGTGTTTGAAGACAACCGTTATTTCGACGTGACGGTGGAATACGCCAAACAGGCGGCAGATGACATTTTCATGCGCGTCACCGTGCATAACCGATCCGATCAGCCAGGACGGCTTCACGTGTTGCCGCAACTCTGGGCGCGCAACACCTGGAGTTGGGCGGCGGACGTGCCGCAACCAAGCCTCTCGCTGAGCGGCGATGAGGTCCTGGCCCGGCACCCGCAAACCGCCGATCGGCAGGCCCGCGCCTGGGGCGAGGAAGACTGCCAATGGCTGTTCTGCAACAACGAGAGCAACTTTCCCAAACTGGACGGCGTGGCAGCGAGTGGTCCGTTCAAGGACGGCATCAACGACTTCATCGTCGATGGCCACAACGATGCGATCCGCGATGACACGGGAACTCGCGTGGCCGCGCATTTCATCCTGGCGTTCGAGGCTGGCCAGAGCCGATGCGTCTACCTGCGTTTTGCCCCGACCGACGCGGCCCGGGTCAATGCCAAAACACTGTTCGAGCGGCGTCGCGCTGAAGCCGATGAGTTTTACGCGGCGCTGCAAACCGGTATCGCTGATGCGGATGCGCGCAATGTTCAGCGTCAGGCGCTGGCCGGGTTGCTCTGGTCGAAACAGCTGTATTACTTCGACGTCAACCAGTGGCTCGACGGCGACCCGGCGCAACCGCCGCCACCTGCCGGGCGTTCGCACATTCGCAATACGCATTGGCGGCACTTGTCGAATTTCGACATCGTCTCCATGCCCGATACGTGGGAATACCCGTGGTACGCCTCGTGGGACCTGGGCTTTCAGGCGGTGGCGTTCGCGCTGATCGACCCTGGATTCGCCAAGCATCAATTATTGCTGCTGGTCAAAGACCGCTTCATGCACCCTAATGGCCAGCTACCGGCCTACGAATGGCGATTCGACGACGCTAACCCGCCGGTGCATGCCTGGGCGTGTTGGCGGGTGTATCAGCAGGACAAGGCGCTGACGGGCGTCGGCGACATGGACTTCCTTGAACGGATCTTCCACAAACTGCTGCTGAACTTTTCCTGGTGGGTCAACCGTAAGGACGCGGAAGGTCGCAATCTGTTTCAGGGTGGATTTCTCGGGTTGGACAACATCGCATTGTTCGACCGTTCGGCGTTATTGCCACCCGGTTATCAACTGGATCAGGCCGACGGCACGGCGTGGGTCGCCGCTTATGCGCTGGACCTGATGCGCATCGCGCTGGAGTTGGCCAAGCGCAACAGTGTGTACGTCGACATTGCGGTGAAGTTCTTCGAACATTTCCTCTACATCGCCGGGGCAATCAACCGGGTTGACTCCGACGCCGAAGGATTGTGGGACGAACAGGATCAATTCTTCTACGACGTGCTGCATCGTCCCGATGGCGTCAACGAACCGCTGCGGTTGCGCTCGATTGTCGGCCTGATGCCGCTGTTTGCCGTGCAGGTGCTGGAGCAACACGAGCATGAAGGGTTACCCGGATTGCGTGAGCGTCTGCTCGGTTTCATGCGCCATCGCCCGGACCTCGCCAGCCTGGTTTCACGCTGGACGGAACCGGGCGAAGGCAACCGGTTCCTCCTGGCTTTGTTGCGTGGCGAGCGCACCAAGGACCTGCTCAGGCGCATGCTCGATGAAAGCGAGTTTCTCTCCCCGTTCGGGATTCGTTCGTTGTCCAAAGCCTTTGCTGAACAGCCCTTTGGATTGCTGATCAACGGTGACCAACTGTGTGCTCATTACGAGCCGGCAGAATCAGAGTCCCGGCTGTATGGCGGCAATTCCAACTGGCGCGGGCCGGTGTGGATGCCGATCAACTACATGCTGATCGAATCCTTGCGCGAGTTTCATCGTTATTACGATCAGAACTTTTCAGTGGAATACCCTACGGGGTCGGGGTTCCTGGCGTCACTGGAAGAGGTCGCCGACCGCTTGAGCCAGCGACTCACCGGGCTGGTGCTTCGCGATGACGCGGGCAATCGGCCGTCAATGGCGGCGTATCCACAGCTGCAGGCAGATCCTGCCAGCCGCGACCTGGTGTTGTTCCATGAGTATTTTCATGGGGAAACCGGACGCGGGATGGGGGCGAGCCATCAGACGGGATGGAGCGCGCTGATCGCGTTGTTGCTGCAACCTTGATCGACTGAGCGACGCAGAACCAATGTGGGAGCGGGCTTGCTCGCTCCCACAGGGGACTATCCGTGTCTTCTGGACCCTACATTCAAAACGCAAAACACGAACAGCCAAACGCGCCCCAGAATCCCTGAAAGTCACTGACCGGCGCTGACGACATCCGCGCCCGCTCATGGCTGTGCGCATGCACCGCGCAGGCACCTGCGCATTGATGAACCTGTGCGGTCATCGGTGTCAGGTGTTTCCAGTGCCCCGGCACCTTGGTCACCGGCGACCACTCCGGCACCACAGGAATCGGCGGCGGCCCGAGTTTTTCGAACTCATGGGTGCCGTGGACAATCTTGCCGTCGACAATGGTCAGCACCGACTCGATCCATTTGATCGCTTCATCCTCGATGTGGAAATAGTCCGCCGACAGTGCAATCAAATCCGCCAGTTGCCCGACTTTGATCATGCCTTTCTTGCCCTGCTCGGAAGAGAACCAGGCACTGCCATGGGTGAACAGCTCCAGCGCCGTGTCGCGGCTCAAGCCTTGCGGGTACAGTTCCAGGCCACCGACCGTGCGGCCACTGACCAGCCAATACATCGACGTCCAGGGGTTGTAGCTGGAAACGCGGGTGGCATCGGTGCCGGCGCCAACCGGAAGGCCTTCGGCGAGCATGCGCGCGATGGGCGGGGTGTGTTCGGCGGCTTTGGCACCGTAACGGTCGACGAAATACTCGCCCTGAAACGCCATCCGGTCCTGTATCGCAATACCACCGCCCAAGGCTTTGACCCGTTCGATGTTTTGCGGCGTGATCGTTTCGGCGTGGTCGAAAAACCACGGCAGACCGTTGAATGGAACGTCGCGATTAACCTTCTCGAACACATCGAGCATGCGGCTGATGGATTCGTTGTATGTGGCGTGCAAGCGAAACGGCCAGCGTTGCTCCACCAGATGCCGAACCACCGGTTCCAGTTCCTGCTCCATGGTTTGCGGCAGGTCCGGGCGCGGTTCGAGGAAGTCTTCGAAATCCGCCGCCGAGAACACCAGCATTTCCCCGGCACCGTTGTGCCGCAGGAAATCGTCGCCCTGGCCGTAATGTGAAGTGCTGGTCCAGTTCTTGAAGTCGGTCAGTTCTTCCTTGGGTTTCTGGGTGAACAGGTTGTAGGCGATGCGCACCGTGAGCTGTTGGTCTTTGGCCAATTGCTGGATGACCTGATAGTCGTCCGGGTAGTTCTGGTAACCGCCGCCGGCATCGATGGCGCTGGTGATGCCCAGGCGATTGAGTTCGCGCATGAACTGGCGGGTCGAGTTGACCTGGTATTCCAGCGGCAGTTTCGGCCCCTTGGCCAGGGTCGAATACAGGATCATTGCATTGGGTCGGGCGATCAGCATGCCGGTCGGGTCACCGTTGGCGTCGCGCTGGATTTCACCGCCCGGCGGGTTCGGGGTGTCGCGGGTATAACCGACCACTTTCAGTGCGGCGCGATTGAGCAGGGCGCGGTCGTAGAGGTGCAGGACAAACACCGGGGTATCTGGCGCGGCCTTGTTCAATTCATCAATCGTTGGCAAGCGCTTCTCGGCAAACTGGAATTCGTTCCAGCCACCAACCACCCGCACCCATTGCGGCGTGGGTGTGCGATCGGCCTGGTCCTTGAGCATGCGCAAGGCATCGGCCAGTGACGGCACGCCTTCCCAGCGCAGTTCGAGGTTGTAATTGAGGCCGCCACGGATCAGGTGCAGGTGCGAGTCATTGAGGCCGGGAATCACTGTGCGACCGTGCAGGTCGATGATGTGCGTACCAGGGCCTTGCAGGGCCATGGCCTGGGCATCGCTGCCAACCACCACAAAGCGTCCGTCCTTGATCGCGACGGCGCTGGCCTGGGGTTTTTTGCGGTCAACGGTGTGCAGGCGTCCGTTGTACAGAATGAGGTCGGCGGGGGTATCGGGCATGGTTTTACTCCCTGCGAAAAGCGGGCTGATCCAGGCACCGACAGCACCTGCCGAAAGGCCTTGCAGTACACGTCGGCGGTTAAAACCGTCAGGGTCGTCAGGTGGGCTCATGGCCGTGCTCCGCGCAATGGGGTCGGGGGGCAAACAGCCGATGTCTGACGCATGCGGCCAGAAGGAATATAGACGGTGAATCCGCAGGGGGGCGTTTTCCGCGGTCGGAAAACGACGAATCCCGCCACAAGGGGCGGGATTCGTTGATAGCCAGACAGGCTCCCGAAGGTCGGGAGCCGCCGTCTTAGCCTGGGAACAGCTCGGACAGTTTCATCGCCAGCATCATGTCGCCTTCAGCGCGCAGTTTGCCGCCCATGAACGCTTGCATGCCGTCGGTCGAACCGTCAACGATGCCTTCCAGGGTTTCGCCGTCCATCACCAGGGTGACCTGGGCGTCAGGGTTTTCGCCTTCTTGCAGCTCGCAGGTGCTGTTTTTGACGATCAGCGAGAAGTTCTTGGTGTCGTCGATGCGGAAACCGAATACCAGGTCCAGACCGGCAGCAGCGGCTGGGTTGAACTTGGCTTTCATTGCTTGTACGGCATCAGCTACGGAGGTCATGGTTCGATCCTTTCTTGGGTAATAAGAGCAGGGTAATTACAGCTGGGTGATTACAGCCAGGGTCACAATAGTCCGGACTCAACGAAACGTGATGAGTTCCGGGGCCTTCAGCAGTTGCAGGTGTGCATGACTGTTGAAGGAAGCCAGCGCCACCTCGCGACCACGGAACTTCAAGTGGTTGAGCGAGGTGTTGACGATTTGCCAGTTCAGTTCGAATGCCTGCCGGGCAGGCATGTGTGTAATGAGGTGGAGCAGGGCAGTGATGGTGCCACCGGAGGTAAACACGGCGATTTTCTGGGTGCTGTCGGCACTTTCCAGGATTCGTTGCAGGCCGGCTTGCACGCGCTCGACAAAACCCAGCCAGCTTTCCAGGCCCGGCGTGTCATAGGTGCCAGCTAGCCAGCGTTCGATGATCAGGGCAAAGATGCGCTGGAATTCGGCGCGGTTTTGCGCGGCGTTGCGCAGGATGTCCAGCGCCTCGGGTTCGTCCTCCAGCATGGCCGGCAGCAGCGCGCGGATGACCGCGTCGGCGTCGAACTCATTGAAGGCAGGATCGATTTCCAGGGTCGGCACTGGCAGGCCCACGGCGGCATACTGTTCCAGCGCGCTGTTGGCGGTATGTTGCTGACGGCGCAGGTCACCCGAGAGGCAGCGATCGAAGCTGATACCCAGCTCGGCCAGGTGTTGGCCGAGGATTTCTGCCTGGCGAATACCGGTCGGCGACAGGACGTCATAGTCGTCTGCACCAAAGGAGGCCTGGCCATGTCGAATCAAATAGATACTGCCCACGTCCGCGTCATCCCGGTACGTTGAAGGTTTGGCGAGGTTATGAGGATGGCGCTGAGCTGTCAATGAAAAAACATACGCTTGTTTGAAATGGCCGTTACAGGCCTGTTGCCAGAGGTTTCACGGCTGGTCGTCGGGCTGGCGCATGGGTATGCTGAACACATCCCGCGCGTGATTTAAGTCGCGCATCGTCATGAAGGAGTCAATGTGGAGTTTCTCACCGAGTACGCCAGCTTTCTGGCCAAGACCGTGACACTGGTGATCGCCATTCTGGTGGTCCTGGCCAGTTTTGCGGCATTGCGCAGCAAAGGTCGACGCAAGGCGGCCGGCCAGTTGCAAGTCAGCAAGCTCAATGATTTCTACAAAGGGCTGCGTGAACGCCTGGAGCAAACCTTGCTTGACAAGGATCAGCTCAAGGCCTTGCGCAAGTCCCAGGTCAAATCCGAGAAAAAGCAAAAGAAAGTCCCCGAGGCCAAGCAACGCGTGTTTGTGCTGGATTTCGACGGCGACATCAAGGCGTCTGCCACCGAGAACCTGCGCCACGAAATCACCGCGCTGCTGACGCTGGCCACGCCCAAGGATGAAGTGGTGCTGCGGCTGGAAAGCGGCGGCGGCATGGTTCACAGCTACGGCCTGGCGTCCTCGCAACTGGCGCGGATTCGCAATGCCGGCGTGCCATTGACCATCTGCATCGACAAGGTCGCGGCCAGCGGCGGCTACATGATGGCGTGCATCGGCGAGAAGATCATCAGCGCGCCGTTCGCGATCCTCGGCTCGATTGGTGTGGTGGCACAGTTGCCTAACGTCAACCGCCTGCTGAAAAAACACGACATCGATTTCGAAGTGCTGACCGCCGGCGAGTACAAACGCACCCTGACCGTGTTTGGCGAAAACACCGAGAAGGGCCGCGAGAAATTCCAGGAAGACCTGGACATTACTCATCAGCTGTTCAAGAACTTCGTCGCGCGCTATCGCCCGCAACTGGCCATCGATGAAGTGGCCACCGGCGAGATCTGGCTCGGTGTCGCCGCCCTCGACAAACAACTGGTCGACGAACTCAAGACCAGCGATGAATACCTCGCCGAACGGGCAAAAAATGCCGAGCTCTTTCACCTGCACTACGCCGAGCGAAAAAGTCTGCAAGAGCGCATTGGCATGGCGGCCAGCGGTTCGGTCGATCGCGTTTTGCTGACCTGGTGGAGCCGGTTGACCCAGCAACGCTTCTGGTAATCGTCAGCGCAAATTGTCTTGAAGAAAAAACCGGGCTCATGTCCCGGTTTTTTTTGCTTTGGCTCCGTCCACATTCCTTCCTGAAATGGGGAAATCTCCTAAGGCGGCCGTCGTCGCTGTCCTGCATCCAATGGAACAGCGGCTGGTTAGGGTGGTGTTCCAAATGTTCGCAATGGAATGCACATGACCGACCTCAATCAAGGCCACGACTCCGGCCCGCTACGAATGCGCGACGAGCTCAACGCCGCCGTGAACATCGCGCTGCCACAAACCCCTGATCAGTTTGGGGCACGCTTGATCAAGGAAAAGTGGGGGGCGGATATCGATCCGCAGGCGGCGCTGCTGGTCACGCTCGATTACAACTACAAAGGCCATCCTGCACAGGACGGCATCCAGCAGGGGCAAGTGGCGAGCTCGCAATCGCTGTTGCAAGTGCTGCTTTCCAATTATCAAACGGTGGGCGACGGACGATTTGCAGAAACCGTGTTTGGCCTGTACACGGCACCGGACATCGGGCCATCCGTTCGCATCGTGCCGCATGTCGATGAGTTCGCTGATCACGGCAGCGGCAATCACCAGACCTACGAAGGCATTTATCGCCAGACGACCCCGCAAACCTATGGGCCATCAACGCAGATCCCCTTGAAGCCCGCAGACTTCAAAAAGTGGGTGTGGGAGCTGGATTTACAGAGTTTGTACAAGGCGTATCTCGATCAGGCCTGGCCGTCCGACGAGGCGATTGTCGCGCCGCAATCCTATGCATTGAGGACGTCGGTCAAAGCGGCATTTGTCATGACTGCCTGGCTGCAGCGGCATGAGCAACGCTTGAGTCAAAAGGGACTGGAGCTTGCGATGCAGGTAGCCGGTTTACCGGTGGATCAGGCATGGGAAACGCTGACGATCGAATCATTGCAAGCGCCCACCCGAATCCCCTCCACGGTTACGGCGAGCCGTTTAAAGCTGTATGGCTACATCGCAATCGACATCTGGACCTTTCGTCTCGCCGCCGGCCCCCAGGTGTTGATGTACATCCCGGGCAACTCCTCACCCCTGCATGACTTCGCCGACGTCTCGCAGTTGCACCAATGGGTGGTCGCACAGAGCAAGGACAATGCAACGAAGCAAGCGTTGGCGGCTCACTTTACCGACGAGGATCGCCAGGACGGCACCTTCCATGCCGGTGTACTGACAGCGCTGGACGGCATGGCGATTTACCCGCAAAAGCATTGGCTGAAGAGCAATGCCGGTTTCTTCAACAATGACGGGTATTGGGACCCAGCCGAGTACATTGGCTTCGACGATCAGCCACCTGCGACCGATCCGTTTGCACGGTGGGTTTTGACGATGAAGCAGGCTGCCCGAGAAAGCGCCAAAACCATCCGGGACGACGCGCAAGTCAACCGCGACAATTTGAGCGCGGTGGTCGAACCAGTCGTGCAATGGATAAACCGGTTTGGGCCGTTGGCCCTGTTTGTGCCGGGGGGAGAGGGAGTATTGGCGCTGGCCGGACTCATCGACGCTGGTTACGGGCTGGATCAGGCCGTGAACGGTAAAACGCCCAGCGAGCGCAAGGAAGGCATATCCCGCACAGTATTTGGTTTGCTCAATGCGCTGCCGCTGGCCGGCGCGGGGGCGGACGTTAACGTTGGAAGCGCCGAGAACGAGGCAATTGGGCCAAGTGAACACGTCGCCCTCGTAGCGCCGGTCGAGGAAAGTGTGGCAGCGCCTTCCAGGCTATCGCGGCTGGAACTGATCCGCGGCATTGGCCCCTCGGTCGCGTCATTCAGCGATGAAGTCCTGGCGCAGATCGGCAAAGTCAGTGCGGTAGATGACGACATGCTGCGGTTGATGAACGCCGGTCGGCCACCGACGCCGTTGTTGGCCGACACGATCAGCCGCTTCAAGCTCGATCAGGAATTGGGTGGGGCTGGGCAAACCGAGTTGTTCAACAGTCGTTATGCCGCGCTGCAGCAATCAGAGCATGAATGGGTCCGGCTGTTTCAGCGCCAGTATCCGGGGCTTCCAAAAAGTGCCATTGAGCAAATGCTTGACCGCGACGGCGTAGACATCAGCACGACGCCCGACGCTGTCGAGGTCAGGACAGTATTCCAGCGTCTCGACAGCAAGGCCCGTCAGTACCAGCAGCATGTGCGCCTGAATCGTGCCTACGAAGGCCTTTACCTTGGGTCGGTTGCCAATGCCGAGACGGATACGCTGGCGTTGCACTCCCTCCAGAATGTGCCCGGATGGCCCAAAAACCTGCGGATAAACATTCTTGACCATTCTCCCGCTGGGCGGGTTCTGGACAGCTGCGGTCCACTCGATGCAGCTAATACTCGCATCCTCATCAGCGCGCAAAACCGCTATCAGCCTCCAACCATGCCATCGGACTTCTATGAGGCTGTGCTCGCCATTTTGTCCAAGGACGAACGCTCGGCGTTACACCTGACGTCAGACGATCCCGCCAATGAGTTGCGGCTCAAGGTCGGCGCAGTCGCGCTGCCTCGTTCGCAAACCCTGCTCGGGTTGCAAAGGATGGACAGCGGACTGACGTTTGAGCCTCAGGGGTTGCGTGGCGGAGGTTATCCGACGACACCGCAAGGCACAGCCATGACCCACGAGATGATGAGGTTGCAGCTCAAGGATATTTATCCCGACTTCACCTCAGCGCAGGCCGATGAAACCCTGCAGCGGGTGGGCAATACTGCGCAAGCTTATATTGATGGGCTAAAACAGCAATTACGGCAACTGCACACTGATTTAAACGGCTGGATAGATCAGGTTCCCCAGGATGTCGATGACATGGACCTTGCTTTTCTGGCTGTTGGCGATGTGGCGGCTCAGGGTTTGAACCCTGCACAAATCGCGGCCTATAACGTCCAGCTGCTGATGGAGGAGATGCAGGACGAGCGAGCCCTGAGGACGGAGCTCGCCGAAGAATTGATGAACATATGGCAAAAGCGTGGCGGTTCCCCACGTACCACGCTGGGTATGAATTTCGAAAACTATCACCGATTGCCAACGTTGAATGTGCGTTTCGACGACGTGACCGAGCTTTTGATGCAGGGCTTCCATCTGACCGAGCAAGACAGCCTTAACGGGTTTCTCGAGAGCTTTCCAAATCTTGAGATATTGAATCTGGAAAGCGTGGACTTGCGTCACTACTTCGTGGCCGGCGATGCGGGTCGCTCTTTGCCGCCCGCCATCGGTCAATTGACACACCTTCGCACTCTGAACCTGCGAGCAACTGAGTTGGTATTCACTGACAGTGCCGCTTCACAGCTGCGTGACCTGACCCATCTGCAATCGCTGGATTTAAGTGACAACCCGCTGGCTGTGCCCCCTCTGGTGTTGGGCATGAACGAACTACGCCAGCTCAACCTGAGAAATACACACATCAGCCGGTGCCCGATCGGTATCAAGGACGAGCCCTATCTGACAACCCTGGATTTACGGGATAACCAGATCACCCGGGTACCGTCAGCGATCATAAACCAGGCAATCGAAGATGATCGTGTGTTGCTCTTGGGGAATCCGCTGACAGACGAAGACACGCTACGCCGGTTGGTCAGCCATCGAGAGGAGACAGGCATCAATTTATGGCTCAACGCGCCCGGCGCCGGCTATGGCTCGCCGAGGGTATGGCTGCGAGATTACGACCCGGCGTTGCAGCAGTCCCGACAAGCACTTTGGCAACGACTGGCAGGCAAACCTTCCGGCACCCGGTTTTTAGCGGTCATGGACAGGCTGAGTCTGACGGCCGATTTTCAAGTCAGCTATCTGCCGCTACAAACACGAGTCTGGAGATTGTTGAACGAGGCCGATGCGTCTGAGGAAATGTGGAATCGACTAAGTCACAGCAGCGGGCGCTTTGATCATCCGATGGCGGCTTTCAGGGCACTGGAGGAGCGGGCCAATCTTTGAATTGAAGCAGGAGGGGAGCCTTGAACCCCGAAAGGGGTTCAAGGGTTGACCATCAGCGGCGACGGAACAGCGGCAGCGGTTCGTCGGTGGCGGCCTGATACGTCACCGAGAAGTCCTTGAGACCTTCCAGGGCTTCGTACGGGTCTTTATCGGGGCGTACTGCAAACGCATCAAAACCGCAGCGATGCATGTAGAACAACTGGTCGCGCAGCACATCACCAATCGCCCGCAATTCGCCTTTGAAACCGTAACGGTCACGCAGCAGACGGGCATTGGAGTAGTTGCGGCCATCGGTGAAGGCCGGGAAGTTCAAGGCAATCACCTTGAACTGCTCCACGTCTTCACCGATTTCTTCAGCTTCCTCGTCGGCATCCAGCCAAACGCCAAGGCCGCCATCGCGGGCCTTGAGCATACGGCTGTGTTCGCGCCACAGTTGCAACGGGACGATCAGGTCATCGCAGTTGCTGATCTCGTCAATGTTGAAATCCTTGGGCAGCAAGTGCCAGGTTTCGTCGACGACCTCGTTGTTCTTAATGATTCGCTGCATAGACGCGTTCCTTGAAGAGGTCGATGCCAATACGCTGGTAGGTGTCGATGAAACGCTCGTCTTCGGTACGTTGTTCGATGTACACGTCGATCAGCTTTTCGATCACGTCAGGCATGGCTTCCTGGGCAAAGGACGGGCCAAGGATCTTACCCAGGCTGGCGTCACGGCTGGCGCTGCCGCCGAGGGACACCTGGTAGAACTCTTCGCCTTTCTTGTCCACCCCGAGGATGCCGATGTGGCCGACGTGGTGATGACCACAGGCGTTCATGCAACCGGAGATGTTCAGGTCCAGTTCACCAATGTCGAACAGGTAATCCAGGTCGTCGAAGCGACGCTGGATCGATTCGGCAATCGGGATCGACTTGGCGTTGGCCAGCGAGCAGAAATCACCGCCAGGGCAGCAGATGATGTCGGTCAGCAGGCCGATGTTCGGCGTGGCGAAACCTTGCTCGCGCAACTCGCCCCACATCGCGAACAGTCGCGACTGTTCGACGTCGGCCAGGATGATGTTCTGTTCGTGCGACGTTCGCAGTTGACCGAAGCTGTAACGATCGGCCAGGTCGGCCACGGCGTCGAGCTGCTTGTCGGTGATATCGCCCGGTGCCACACCGGTCGGCTTCAGTGACAGGGTCACAGCCACATAGCCCGGCTTCTTGTGCGCCAGGGTATTGCGCGTGCGCCAGCGGGCAAAGCCCGGGTGCTGCTGGTCGAGCTCGGCCAGTTCGGCGCTCTGGTTGTCCAGGGCCTTGTAGTCGGGGTCGACGAAATGCTTGGCAACGCGATGCAGTTCAGCCTCGGTCAGCGTGGTCTGGCCACCGCGAAGGTGTTCCATTTCCGCGTCGACCTTTTGGGCGAAGACTTCAGGCGTCAGCGCCTTGACCAGAATCTTGATCCGCGCCTTGTACTTGTTGTCGCGACGGCCATAGCGGTTGTACACCCGCAGGATGGCGTCGAGGTAGCTCAACAGGTCTTGCCACGGCAGGAATTCATTGATGAACGCGCCCACCACTGGCGTACGACCGAGGCCGCCGCCAACCAATACACGGAAGCCCAATTCACCAGCGGCGTTGTGCACCGGTTCAAGGCCAATGTCATGGACTTCAATGGCGGCACGGTCAGACGTCGAACCGTTGACCGCGATCTTGAACTTGCGCGGCAGGTAGGCGAATTCCGGGTGGAACGTGGTCCACTGACGGACGATCTCGCACCATGGGCGCGGATCGATCAATTCATCGGCGGCGACACCGGCGAACTGGTCGGTGGTGACATTGCGCAGGCAGTTGCCGCTGGTCTGGATCGCGTGCATCTGCACGGTCGCCAGTTCAGCCAGAATGTCCGGAATGTCTTCCACGGCCGGCCAGTTGAACTGCACGTTCTGGCGGGTACTGATGTGGGCATAGCCCTTGTCATAGTCGCGGGCAATCTTGGCCATCATGCGTATCTGACGCGAAGTCAGTTGGCCGTAAGGCACCGCCACACGCAACATCGGCGCGAAACGCTGGATATAAAGCCCGTTTTGCAGGCGCAGGGGGCGGAATTCTTCTTCGCTCAGCTCGCCTGCCAGATAGCGTCGGGTCTGATCACGGAACTGCTTGACGCGGTCCTCGATGATCCGCTGATCGTATTCGTCGTATACGTACATATAAGTCCTGTTCTCAGGCTTGGGTCGCTCGGATACAGCTGCGTTTTTGTGCTTGCCGGAGTCCGAAAGAGCCTCTGCAATTCTGCGCGCACGGCCGCGCACTCCCTACGGAGCCGGGGCAAGATACCAGTTTGCAGTTATGCGCAAAAGTGATGTTTGAGTATATGTAAAGAACCAAAACGCCTAACAAGAACCGTTATTGCTAAACCCTTATTTGTGGTGCGGGCAATCGTCGTCTTTACTGTGGTCGAGTCTTTATGCAATCACCGATAAAACCGACAAGAGGCGATGCAATGAGCAACCCTACCAAAGCGACAAAACCTGATAGCACGGTCGATGCTTGGGCGATTCTGTTCCTGATCATTCTGGTCGTGGGCACAGCGGTATTCTGGGTCAGTCACCAGTAACCGCACCCGTCCGGGCTCCGCTGCGGCCATTGACGGGCGAAAACCGCAACAAGCGTCTTTCACGGACATTCGCTGGCTTCGAGGCGCAGCGAATGGCCGGGGAGGGGGCGCGTCAAACCCCGGCCAGCATCAGCACCAGTTTCACGATGCCAAACAGCATCAGGGCAAACACCACCGTGAACCCAATCCCCAAAATCACGAAATGACTGGGCTTGCCGTGGGTAAAGTCGCGGGCGCGGTTTTTCCCGCTTTGTACGCCGAACGCTGCCGCCATCACGCTGTGGAGCATTTGCCAGAAGGTCGGCGGCTTGTTGTCTGAATCGTCCATGGGGCCTCACGCGTTGTGATGTCTACTCACCCTAGGGTAGTCAAGTTTACCGCTAATCGCGGCAATCCTGGCTGTGTGAACAAGTGTTACCGCTATAACTATGTACCGCTATTGCCGGACACGGGCGTGATGTCCTGACACCTCATTTTCAGGTATCAGGAACGACTTCATGCCAGCCCCTTCAACACCCGCCGGACCAGGGCTCCACGCCTCGTTGATCAAGAGCCGACTACCCGGTTGGATCGAGCATCTCACGCCCGCCCATATTCAGGCGATGGATCAGGTTCGGGACCCCGCGCAGCAGTTCATCGCAGCGTACCCCCAGCAGTTTGCCCAGGCATCGCCAGCGCTGCGCCAAGCCTTGCTGGACAGCCAGGCGCAGAGCAGCGCCTCCAACCTGGCGCTGTCCAAGACCCTCAAAGACTTCAAAGGCATCACCGACTTTGCCAAGCCATTGCTGGTAGAGGCCATGCGCAAGACGTTCGGCCAGACCCCGGATGTCAACCGCACGCTGCTGTTTCATCTGCTCGGGCCCTATCAGTACGACAAGCAGTCACTGCTGCAGGCGGCGCTGCGCAACTTCGAGGCCGATGAACCTTTTGACAAGGTTGTCTTGCAGGAAACCAGTGCCTTGGCCCCCGAGGGCGCACTGGAAACCGTGGTGAACGATGAGAACGCGAATTATCCCTTCAACAACGACCGCTTCATCATCCACAACAAGCTGTCGATCAAGCCTGCCGAGTTTGCAAGCCTGTGCCGGGAGCTGGACCTGGGCAAGCAATACCAGGATCACCTGAGCGCAACGTTTGATGCGCCGGACAAGGCCGCGAGGGTCCGCGAGCAGACAATTGCGGCAAACAAGGACCGGATGCGCGTGCAAGCGCATATCGCCCGGATGCGCTCGAACATTGATGAAGCGGCCTACGTCACGTTGAAGGCGATGCTCAATGACACGCCGCAGGCGGCATCGGTGGCTTATAGCCGGCTGCAGGTGTTTGGCTCGGACTTGAGCGATATCCTGGTCATCGGCGCCGGGGGGCGAAAATTGCGCAAGCTTGCCGAGAGTCCATGGGCATTGCCGGTGCCTGTGTTACCCGAACTTGCGAGGTTTCTGCCTGACACTGAAATCATTGTCTACATCCCGGCGGACCCTCTGAGTCCTTTCAAACAATATGCCTCCTTGAGCGCGTTCTCCAAGGCGCTGGCAATCAATCTGCGGTCTGCCAGCTATCAGCGATTCTTCTCAGGCTTTGTCCCCCGGGATGAGTCCGCAAGGTTCTTTCGTCGACTCAAGAACCAGCTCAAGGTTTACCGTTGGAATCCGAACCCGGTTTACCCAGGCCCGCCTTACAACCCGGCGGCGTTTCGCAACGGCATATACGAAGAAGTCTGGAACGACGACGCCGATCTGGCGATGGATGAAGCTTTCATTGACGGAGAGGTGTTTGGTGAGCGCTATAAAAGTCATCTTGCCAGGATCAAAGCCGATGCGCTGTTGCTGGCAGTTCCCACCGCAGAAGTGGACCACGAGGCCTGGATCGCGCGGATCAAACACTACGCTGAATGGGGGCTTAACGTACTGAACGTGGCCGCCTTTTTCGTGCCGGGGCTGGGGGAGGTGATGATGGCAGTGACCGTTGTCCAGCTCTCGGTTGAGGTTTACCACGGGGTTGAAGCCTGGAAACAGGGCGATGCCGAAGAGGCATGGACACACCTGCGATCGGTTTTGCAAAACGTCGCATTCATTGCCGCATTGGGTGTGGTCGGCGCAAAAGCTGGCAGACCTCCACAAATCAGGGGCAGCCATCTGGTGGACGGGTTGCTGCCGGTCAAGCTGCCCTTTGGCCAGGTACGGTTGTGGAAGCCCGACCTTGCTCCCTACGAAAGCGACGTGTTGCTGGGCCAAACGCTCAAGCCCAACGCTCAGGGCGAATATTCGGTGAACGGTAAAAGCTACATTCGCCAGGACGGCAAGGTCTACGAAAAACACTTTGATTCACAGATCAAAAAATGGCGGCTCAAGCATCCGACCGACCCCGAGGCATACCAGCCCATCTTGCACCACAACGGCCTGGGTGCCTGGCGTCACAGCCTGGAACGACCCCTGGAATGGGGTCGCCCCACGCTGTTGCGGCGAATGGGCCATGTGACGGAGCCCTTTACCGATGAGGTGCTGGCGCACATCGCTGACGTCAGCGGAGTCAGCGACGAGGCGCTGCGCGCCATGCACATCGATCACCAGCCACCGCCGCCGCTGCTGACCGAAACCTTGAATCAGTTCAAGACCCACCAGGAAATCACTGCGCTGGTCGAGCAGCTTCGCGCGGGTAAAGGCATTGCCGATGACCGTGCCAATCTTGTGTTGCCATTGCTGGTTGATATGCCCCGCTGGCCCTTCGGCCGGGTGATCGAGGTGTTCGAAGGTCCTCGGCTTGTGGGTCAGTCGACGCGCTACGGGGTTACGCCTGCAACTGCCAAGCCTACGATCAAGGTCACCGGAACGCAGGTTGCCAGCGGTCAACTGCCTGAGTCTGTGCTGTCTGCGCTGGATGAGCGCGAAGTCAGCCAGCTACTCGGGGGCGAAGGCGCCAGGCTCAGGAGCGAGCGGGTTGCCGAGTTCAACAAACAGTTTGCTGAACACTTGAGCACCCACAAGGTCTCTATGTTTAGCCGTATTGAGAGAGGCACAGGCTCCGTTGAAACGGATTTCAAAGTACTGCAGCGGGCCAATCCTGGCATGCCTGACAGCGTCGCACGACAGCTGCTGAGCGAGGCCACCGAGCTGGAACGCCTGAGCCTGAGCAAGCGCCAACGCGTGCCGCTGGCCATGGCCGAAAAGGCTCGCGGGTTCATGCAACAGGCCCGCCTGAACCGGGCCTTCGCCGGCCTGAGCCTGGACAGCCTGGCGTCGCTGGACAGTGATCGTGTCGCCCTGCATGCGCTGGAGCACTTGCCGGGCTGGCAAGGCAAGGTGCGCCTGGAGATTCGCGAAGGCAGCGTCGAGGGCCGCTTGGTCGACAGCATCGGCAGCGATACGGCGTCCGAGCGTAAATACCTGGTCGTCCGGGACAATCAGTTCCAGGCCTATGACGCTGAAGGCAACACCTTGAACAATGTGCCCAGCCAGGGTCGCAATTGTTATTCCTCTATCCTTCATGCCCTGCCGGACGGCGTGCGGCGTGATCTGGCGATACCCAGCGTGGGGCAGAGTGCGGACTTGCAAAAGGTATTGACCGATTACGCCATCCGCCATCGCAATGAAATGTCTCGGGCATTGAAACTACAGCCACCCAGACGCGGGTTCAGGGGGCCGGAACACGGCGCTTCAGCCTACGGGCTGAGTGGGCGAGGCGCCGGCGCGCAGGTGGGCTACAACGCTTCACTGGTTGTCCGGGTGCAGGACATCTACCCTAACCTGACGGAGGACATGGCTGGCCGGTTTGTAAGCGACCTGATGCTTGGTGGAAGTACCGATCAGCAGATTTACACGTTATTGAGCAACCGTTCCCGTGAGTTCGATGAGTTGTCCGCGACGCTTCGTGGGTGGGTTGAACCCCAAGCAGGGTCCTCGCTCAGTGTTGAACGGCTGAGTCGACAAACCGTTGTCGAACGGTTGATCCAATGCTGGCGATTGGGGCTGCACCGCGACGGCAACGCCTACGTTGACCTGGATCTCTCTGGCGTCAGCGACCTTCCTCGCCTGGCGGCTGACTTCTCCCACGTCAAAGAGCTAAAACTCAGTAGCGCAATGTCCGCTGCGCCCGCTGCCGGGGAGCTGTTGAATCAGTTTCCCAACCTCAGGAGCGTTCGTGTCACGATCGCAGGGGGCGCACTGTTGCCTCCGTCGGTCACGGCAGCCACTGGCCTTCGCGAGCTGCACCTTGAAGGTTGGGGGCTTAGCCATTCGGCTGAGTTGCAGGCGCAACTGAACGCGATGCCGCAGCTGCAAACGCTCAGCATCCGAGGGAACATGGAAGGGCTTGACCTGAGTCGCCTGACCCATTTGCGTCAGCTCGATTTGTCCTTCTGCCAGTTGCAGCAGTGGCCGCCGGGCGTTCTGCAGTTGGAACACTTGCAGCAACTGAATCTATCGGGCAACTCGATCAGCAGGCTGCCGCAGGCACTGTTCAGCGCTCATGAGCCGCTGTGGAGAGGTCTGAGCATGGATTGGAGCGCCCTTGAGCATCCGTCATTCATGTCGGCCTATCGCTATGTGCTGGACAACCCTGCCCACCTGGCTGACGCCGAGCAAATGGCCAACCTTTACCGGCGGGGTTGCTTGAAAAGCCGAGTGCCTGAACTCGAGCAGGCCCGTTTCGAACCGAGTCCCAGGGACGAGGGCGTCACCACCGCCACTATGCTGGAGCAGATCGGCGACTTGCGCCGGGAGGAGGACCAGTTCGTGCGGCAACTGGATGAGTGGAAGGCCCAATCGAAGCGGGTCCAACGCATGGGCTATGACGGTGATCATCGCCAGGTCGTTGCCGATCGTCTGCTGACCTCGTGGCGTTATGGTACGCGCGCACGTTGGGGCGCAGGAGCCCAAGAGAGCGTGGCAGTACAAGTACTGGATTTGTCAGGCGGCCTGTTAAGCGACTTGCCCGCTCTGCCGTCGGCCGCCTACGCCCATGTGCGGACCCTGAACCTGCATGGGACATTGCTTGCGCAAGACGAGGTGAACCGTCTTCTGGCAAGGTTGCCGCAGCTGCAAAGCCTCGACCTGAAGCACAACGGCTTACACGAGCTACCGACTGCCGTGGATCAACTCACCCAGTTGCGGGTGCTGGATTTGAGTCATAACGATCTGACAATTACCCCGGCCATTCAGGGTCGTTTGAGCAGCTTGTCCACCCTTAAGGTGCTGGATCTGAAACACAATCGGGTGGGGGCGCTGGACATCAGTGGTCTGACCGCACTCGAAACCCTGGACTTGAGCAGCACTGCCATTACCCAGTGGCCGACCGGGGTGCTGGGCTTGCCCAATTTGCGTAGCTTGAAACTCAACAACAGCGGCATCACCTCATTCCCACAACCAATAACCGCAGCGAACGAGGCGCTGTTGGCCGCGACTCAAGTGCGTGGCTGCCGACTGACCGATCAGGCCATCGCCGTGCAGCTGGAGGTCTCAAATCGGGTCCGGGTACGTTTAGGATTTCCTCCCTTGCCCGCTCTCCCGGTTCCAGGACGAAGTCAGCTTCAATTCATGCTTGAGCCGGATCAACCGCTCTATTATCCGGACCTTGAGGCGATACGTGCCGAAAGCGTGTTGCCTGACTTGCCTGCCGAGGCAGTCCCGGGTGAGCCGGCGCTCAGCGCGCACGAACGCTTGCGTACGCTCGATCCGGACATGAGCCAGGCGATGGCGCAGAAGGTAGTCGAGGGGCTTGAAGGGCAGGGCCTGACCCCGGCGCAGATTGATGCGCGCATTACGCAATGGCGCCAGGCGTATGTAACGATGAGGGACACACTCAATACCTGGATCAATAGCCGGGTCCTCGGGGAGGCGGGGCGGGACGTCTCGCAGCTGTCCCGTCGGCGCGCTGCAGACAGCATGCTGTGGTGCTGGCGCCGGGAAGTGCTGGTCGGCGCGGCTGAGCCGGCACCTGACGGCGGGGTGATCCTCGACCTGACCGACCTGCGGGTGGGGGATTTACCGGCCCTGGCGCAGCCTCTAACCTGGGTTCATACCCTGAAGTTGGGTAGCGCAGGGTTGAGTGAGCAAGGTTCCAATGGGTTTCTCAACAGTTTTCCCCGACTGCGCAACCTGGTGCTCGATCAAAACCGGCTCGACAGTTTGCCGGACGCACTGACTGGAATGCGTGACCTTACGCGCTTGCAACTGCGCTACAACGAATTGTCGATGAGTGAGGCGTTGCAACGCCAACTCAACAGCCTGCCGGCGCTCAAGGAGCTGGACCTGGGCAACAACCGCCTGCTGGCGTTCAACGTCAGCGCAATGCCCCGGTTGGAGAGTCTCAATCTGGAAGGCAACAACCTGGCCGAATGGCCAACCGGAGTGTTACAGGTCCCGGGGCTCAGGGCACTGAACCTGAGCCGCAATCGATTGACGACGATTCCCGAGGCGTTGTGGGATACGCAGATTGGCCTGCCTCGGGGGCCGTACGTGAACACTGTGCTCAGGCATGATCGCTTGATCAGTGGCCTGGACATCAGCGACAACCCGCTTTCGCAGGCGGTCGTTGCAGGCATTCTCGATTGTTCGCGAGAGTACGGCCATCGCCTCGGTTATTCCCAGCAAGAACTTGAGCGAAGTGCGTCGGACGAGGATTTGATGTCGGACGAGGAGCAAACGTCTGACGAGTCTCTGGAGGAGGCAGGCAGTGAGGCAGGAGGTGAGCAACTGACACGCTGGCTGCCCGGCGACGCGACGAATACCGCAACCAGAAGAGCCGTTTGGGCGCGGCTCAAGGCACAAGAGGGCAATGAGGCGTTCTTTCATTTGCTTTCGGAACTCAGGGAAAGCGCCGACTTTGTCCGAACCCGAGCCGACCTCACCCAACGCGTCTGGCAAGTCATGGAGGCTGCTGACCGTAATGACTCACTTCGTGAGCTGCTATTCGTCGCCGCGCGATCAGGCTACACCTGCGGGGATGGCCGCATTCTGCTGTTCAGCGACCTGGAAGTTCAGGTGCTGGTGTTCGCTACCGAACAGTCCGTGGAAAGCGGGCAACAAGGTGCCGCGCTTCTTGGGTTGGCAAAACGGCTATTTCGACTGGACAAGGTCAAAGCTATTGCCGACGAGCGGGTCAGAGCCAATCGCGGAACGGATCCGGCAGAAATCCGCCTGGCCTACCGCAGGGGCCTGGCAGACAGACTGCAGTTGCCCAACCAGCCACGGGACATGCTGTATGAAGGTATGGCGAACATTTCCGATGCGGATCTCGATGCTGCATTCTCACAGGTCACGGCGGCGGAACAGACCGATGAACTCGTGAGGAATCTTGCGGAGCGTACCTTCTGGAGCGACTACCTGAAGAAAACCTACCCGCAAAGGTTTACCGAGTTCCAGCGGCTGCAAGAAGTTGAATACGAACGGTTGGAAGATCTGCATCCAGTATTCGATGAAGCGCGCGAACTGGCGATACAGGCCTGGACCATCGACAAAAACGTCGCGGAACTGGCATTGAAGCTTGAGCTCACCGCATTGGAACGAACTAAGCTGGCCCTCTAAGCCCGACAGGGCGGCCGCTGCCATCGACAGGATGGCAGCGGCTTGCGCGGATCGAATCAGTTGTCATACCCAAGGTTGGGCGCCAACCAGCGTTCGGTCACGCTCAACTCCTGGCCTTTGCGCGAGGTGTAGCTCTGCACCTGGTCCTTGTCGATCTTGCCCACGGCAAAATACTGCGCCTGCGGGTGAGCGAAATACCAGCCGCTGACCGCAGCCGCCGGGAACATTGCGTAGTGCTCGGTGAGGAACACGCCGCTGCGGCCGGCCTTGAGCTCTTCAGCTTCCGGGTCCAGCAGTTTGAACAGCGTGGATTTCTCGGTGTGATCCGGGCACGCCGGGTAGCCCGGAGCAGGGCGGATGCCGGTGTATTGCTCTTTGATCAGCGCCTCGTTGTCGAGCGTCTCGTCCTTGGCGTAACCCCAGTAGTCTTTACGCACTTGCTGGTGCAGCCATTCGGCGCACGCTTCCGCCAGTCGGTCGGCCAATGCCTTGACCATGATCGAGTTGTAATCGTCGCCAGCGTCCTGATAAGCCTTGGCCACTTCCTCGGCGCCAATACCGGCGGTGGTGATGAAACCCCCAACGTAGTCGGTGACTTCGCTGTCTTTGGGCGCGACGAAGTCGGCCAGGGAGAAGTTCGGCTTGCCATCGGTCTTGATGATCTGCTGGCGCAGGTGATGCAGCTTGGCAATCGGCTTGCCGTCATCGCCGTAGACTTCGATGTCATCGTCGCGCACCTGGTTGGCCGGCCAGAAGCCGAACACCGCACGGGCACTGATCAGCTTCTCGTCGATCAGCTTGGCGAGCATTTCCTGGGCATCGGCGTACAGCGAGGTTGCGGCTTCGCCGACCACTTCGTCCGTGAGGATGCGCGGGAATTTGCCGGCCAGGTCCCAGGAGATAAAGAACGGCGTCCAGTCGATGTACTCGGCCAGCACCTTGAGGTCGATGTTGTCCAGCACCTTGGAGCCGGTGAACGTCGGTTTGACCGGCGCGTAAGTGCTCCAGTCGAACTGCGGCTTCTTGGCAATGGCGGCCGGATAGCTCAGGCGTTCGGTGCGCGCGCTGCGGTTGGCGGTGCGTTCGCGAACGTCGATGTATTCCAGGCGGGTCTTCTCGACAAACGCCGGTTTCAGTTCTTTGGACAGCAACTGTGTCGCCACGCCCACGGCGCGGGAGGCGTCCGTCACGTAGATCACCGCGTCGTTGCTGTACTTCGGCTCGATCTTCACTGCCGTGTGCGCTTTGGAGGTGGTTGCGCCACCGATCATCAGCGGCAGGTGGAAGTCCTGGCGCTGCATCTCACGGGCGACGTGGACCATTTCGTCCAGCGAAGGCGTGATCAGGCCGGACAGGCCGATGATGTCGCACTTCTGCTCCTTGGCCACTTGCAGGATTTTTTCTGCCGGGACCATCACGCCGAGGTCGACGATGTCGTAGCCGTTACAGCCCAACACCACGCCGACGATGTTCTTGCCGATGTCGTGCACGTCGCCTTTTACCGTCGCCATCAGGATCTTGCCCTTGGCTTCCGGTTTGTCGCCTTTTTCCAGTTCGATGAACGGGATCAAGTGGGCCACGGCCTGCTTCATTACGCGGGCGGATTTCACCACCTGCGGCAGGAACATTTTGCCGGCGCCAAACAGGTCGCCGACGATGTTCATGCCGGACATCAGCGGGCCTTCGATGACTTCGATCGGACGGGCGAACGACTGACGCGATTCTTCGGTGTCTTCAACAATGTGCGTGGTGATGCCCTTGACCAGCGCATGCTCCAGACGCTTGTTGACCGGCCAGCCGCGCCATTCTTCGGTCTCGGCTTCCTTGACGCTGCCGTCGCCCTTGTACTTGTCGGCAATGGCGAGGAGGGCGTCAGTGCCGTGCGGGGTGCGGTTGAGCACCACGTCTTCGACGGCGTCGCGCAGCTCCTGCGGGATCTGGTCGTAGATTTCCAGCTGGCCGGCGTTGACGATGCCCATGGTCAGGCCGTTGCGGATCGCATACAGCAGGAACACCGAGTGAATCGCCTCACGCACCGGGTTGTTGCCCCGGAACGAGAACGACACGTTGGACACGCCGCCCGAGGTCAGCGCATACGGCAGCTCGTCGCGGATGTAGGCGCAGGCATTGATGAAGTCCACAGCGTAGTTGTTGTGTTCTTCAATACCGGTAGCCACGGCGAAGATGTTCGGGTCGAAGATGATGTCTTCCGGCGGGAAGCCGACTTCGTTGACCAGGATGTCGTAGGAGCGTTTGCAGATTTCTTTCTTGCGCGCTTCGGTGTCGGCCTGGCCGGCTTCGTCGAAGGCCATCACGACCACCGCAGCGCCATAGCGCTTGCACAGTTTGGCGTGGTGAATGAACTGCTCGACGCCTTCTTTCATGCTGATCGAGTTGACGATGCCCTTGCCCTGGATGCATTTCAGGCCGGCTTCGATCACTTCCCACTTCGAGGAGTCGATCATGATCGGGACGCGGGAGATGTCCGGCTCGCCGGCAATCAGATTGAGGAAGGTCACCATGGCCTTCTTCGAATCGAGCATCCCTTCGTCCATGTTGATGTCGATCACCTGTGCGCCGGCTTCGACCTGCTGCAGGGCGACTTCCAGGGCTTCGGTGTAGTTGTCTTCGCGGATCAGGCGGGCGAATTTGGCCGAACCGGTGATGTTGGTCCGTTCGCCGACGTTGACGAACAACGAACTGCGATCAATGGTGAACGGTTCCAGGCCCGACAGACGGCAGGCCTTGGGGATTTCCGGGATTTGACGCGGCGCGTAACCGGCCACGGCTTTGGCGATGGCTTCGATGTGGCCCGGGGTGGTGCCGCAGCAGCCGCCGACAATGTTCAGGAATCCGCTTTGAGCGAATTCTTCGATGACCTTGGCGGTGTCCACCGGCAGTTCGTCGTACTCACCGAATTCGTTCGGCAGACCGGCGTTCGGGTGCGCAGACACATGGGTGCCGGCCTTGTTCGACAGCTCTTCCAGGTACGGACGCAGTTCGCTGGCGCCGAGGGCGCAGTTCAGGCCGACCGAGATTGGCTTGGCGTGGGCCACGGAGTTCCAGAACGCTTCGGTGGTCTGGCCGGAGAGGGTACGGCCGGAGGCATCGGTGATGGTGCCGGAGATCATGATCGGCAGCTCGATGCCCAGTTCTTCGAACACGCCTTGCACGGCGAAGATCGCCGCTTTGGCGTTGAGGGTGTCGAAGATGGTTTCGATCAGGATCAGGTCGGCGCCGCCTTCGATCAGGCCCTTGGTGGATTCGGTGTAGTTTTCCACCAGCTCATCAAAGGTCACGTTGCGGTAGCCGGGGTTGTTCACGTCCGGGGACAACGAACAGGTACGGCTGGTCGGGCCCAGTACACCGGCGACGAAGCGCGGCTTGTCCGGGGTTTCCAGGGTCTTGGCGTCGGCGACCTTGCGGGCCAGGCGTGCGCCTTCTACGTTTAACTCATACGCCAGGCCCTGCATGCCGTAGTCGGCCAGGGAAATCTGGGTGGCGTTGAACGTGTTGGTTTCCAGAATATCGGCGCCGGCATCCAGGTAGGCTTTCTCGATACCACCAATCACATCCGGGCGAGTCAGCACCAACAGGTCGTTGTTGCCTTTGACATCGCTTGGCCAGTCAGCAAAACGTTTGCCACGGTAATCCTGCTCTTCGAGCTTGTAGCTCTGGATCATCGTGCCCATGCCGCCATCGAGAATCAGGATGCGCTCTTTGAGGGCGTGCTTGAGAGCTTGAAGGCGAACACTGCGATCGGACATTTGGACTACTCGGAAAGACCATGACGAAGGGGCGGGATCATAGCAAACCTGTGCGCTTTTAGAGCATCACCCGGTTTTGCATGAATATCGTTCATGTTGGTGGGGGTGCCTGACCGGTAGAATCGCGGCGATTTTTCATGATTGGGACCAGGGATATGTCGTATCGCGTCATCACCAGCATTTTCATGCTGCTTTTAAGCTGGGGCGCCGCTGCGCAAGGTCCGGCCATTTCCTCTGCGATTTCCTACAGCCGCGACATTCAACCGATCTTTACCGAAAAGTGCGTCGCCTGCCATGCGTGCAACGACGCCGCCTGTCAGCTCAATCTGGGCAGTGGCGAAGGCGCCGCGCGTGGCGCGACGAAAGTCCCGGTCTACGACGGCGACCGCAGTACCGCCGCCGCTCCAACCCGGTTGTTTTACGACGCGTTCGGCAAGCACGCCTGGCAACAGAAGGGCTTCTTTCCGGTGCTCGACGCCCAAGGCAGCCAAGCTGCGCTGATGGCACGGATGCTTGAGCTGGGCCACAAAACCCCGTTGCAACCCAATGCCAAATTGCCGGAAGACATTGTTCTCGGTCTGAACCGGGAAAACATGTGCGCCATGCCGGCGGAGTTCGACGGCTATGCCAGTTCACATCCCAAAGAGGGCATGCCGCTGGCGGTCACGGGCCTGACCGATCAGCAATACCAGACGCTGCAACGCTGGTTGGCGTCGGGTGCGCCGATCGATGAACAGGCGCTGATGCCGAGCGCGACAGAAGCGCTGGAGGTGGTGCAATGGGAAAACCTGCTCAACGCGCCCGGCTCCCGGCAAAGCCTGGTGGCGCGCTGGTTGTTTGAGCACTGGTTTCTGGCTCACATCTACTTCAAGGACGGCGAGCCGGAGCACTTTTTCCAATGGGTACGCTCGCGTACGCCCACCGGCCAGCCGATTGACCTGATCAACACCCGCCGTCCGAACGACGATCCAGGCACCCAGGTGTATTACCGCTTGTGGCCGGTGCAGGGGGTGATTGTGCAGAAAACCCACATCACCTATCCGCTGAGTGCGGCGAAGATGGCGCGGATCAAAAGCCTGTTCTATAGCGGTAACTGGCAGGTCAACGCCTTGCCGGGCTACGGGCCGGAACGACGGGCCAATCCGTTCGCTACGTTCGAGGCGATCCCGGCGCAGGCGCGCTACCAGTTCATGCTGGATAACGCCGAATACTTTGTGCGCACCTTTATTCGTGGCCCGGTCTGCCGTGGCCAGATTGCCACGGACGTGATCCGCGACAACTTCTGGGCGCTGTTCCAGGCCCCGGAACACGACCTCTATATCATCGACCCGAACTACCGCGGCCAGGCCACGCCGTTGCTGGCCATGCCAGGGCAGAACGATGACGTCGGCAGCGTCTTGAGCCTGTGGCATGACTACCGCGACAAACGTAACGAGTACGAAGCGCTGCGCCGGGACAGCTACGCAGAAGCTCCGGCGCCGAGTTGGTCGACCTTGTGGGCGGGGAATGACAACGCGCTGCTGAGCATCTTCCGCCACTTCGACAGTGCATCGGTGAACAAGGGCCTGATCGGCGATGTGCCGCAAACCATGTGGCTGTTCGACTTCCCGTTGCTGGAGCGCACCTATTACCAACTGGCGGTCAATTTTGATGTGTTCGGCAACGTCTCCCATCAGGCCCAGACCCGTCTGTACTTCGACCTGATCCGTAATGGCGCCGAGCAGAACTTCCTGCGCCTGATGCCGGCCGATTCCCGGGATGGCTACCTCGACGATTGGTACCAGAACAGCGGCAAATTCAAGATGTGGCTGGATTACGAGGCCATCGACGACGACACACCGACTGCGCTGAAACTCGACGAGAAAGACCCCAAGCGCGACTTCGCCCTGCAGTTGCTGGCCCGTTACGGCGATCTGAATGCCAAGCCCGATCCGATCAACCGCTGCAACGGCGCGTATTGCTCGCGACCGAACATCGATCCTGACTTGCAGAATGCCGAACAGGCCCTGAGCAGCCTGACATCGCGGCCGGCGGCTGGCTTGAAGGTCATCGACCAGTTGCCGGAAGCGACGATGTTGCGCATCGAAACGACGAGCGGCAAACGCGAGGTCTACAGCCTGCTGCGCAACCGCGCGCACAGCAACGTGGCGTTCCTGCTGGGTGAGTCGCTGCGCTACCAGCCGGGGCTCGACACGCTGACGATTTTCCCGGGCGTACTCAGCAGTTACCCGAATTTCATGTTCAACATCCTGGCCGACCAAGTGCCGGCCTTCGTTGATGCGATGGAAAACGCCAGGGACACCGACAGCTTTGAGAAAATCGTCGAACGCTGGGGAATTCGTCGCAGTCATCCGCAATTCTGGTTGTATTTCCACGACCTCAGCCGCTACGTCCACGAGACCGACCCGGTGGAAGAGGGCGTGCTGGACATGAATCGCTACGAAAACCTCTGACTCACCGCGATCTCGCTCCCACAGGGGATCAGGGGATTGTCGGAATCTTTCCCGACAAAAATACTAGGACTTTGTGCGGCGCGTTGATTGGCGTAAACTGCGCCCAAGCCTGCGAGGAGTTTCCATGACCGCTATAACCATTACCGACGCCGCCCACGATTACCTGGCTGACCTGCTCTCCAAGCAGAACACCCCGGGTATCGGCATCCGCGTCTTTATCACCCAGCCTGGCACCCAGTACGCCGAAACCTGCATTGCCTACTGCAAGCCGGGCGAAGAAAAACCTGAAGACACGGCGTTGGGGCTCAAAAGCTTCACCGCTTATATCGATCACTTCAGCGAAGCCTTCCTGGACGACGCGGTAGTCGACTACGCCACCGACCGCATGGGCGGCCAGCTGACCATCAAGGCGCCAAACGCCAAAGTACCGATGGTCAACGCCGACAGCCCGGTCAACGAGCGCATCAATTACTACCTGCAAACCGAGATCAACCCGGGGCTGGCGAGCCACGGCGGTCAGGTCAGCCTGATCGATGTGGTCGAAGACGGCATCGCCGTGCTGAAGTTCGGTGGCGGTTGCCAGGGCTGCGGCCAGGCAGACGTGACCCTGAAGGAAGGCATCGAGCGCACGTTGCTTGAGCGTATTCCCGAACTCAAGGGTGTTCGTGACGTGACTGACCACACGCAGAAAGAAAACGCCTACTACTAAGGTGTTCGCTGCGACATGAAAAAACGGCACCCGTGAGTGCCGTTTTTTTATGGGTGAAACTCACTGGCCCTTTCGCGAGCAGGCTCGCTCCCACATTGGTTCAGTGGCGTCCCCGGATTTTGAACACACCCGCATCCCCCTGTGGGAGCGAGCCTGCTCGCGAAGAGGCCCTATTGGCGATAGAGATGCGCATGCCCAGCGCGATACAGCGACGACTCGCTGAATTGATCACTCCCCAACACCCGTCCCACCAGAATCAACGCCGTGCGCCGAAACCCCTTGGCCGCAACCTTTCCGGCAATATCCTCAAGTGTCCCCACCACCCAATCCTGATCGGGCCATGTCGCCCGGTGGATCACCGCAATCGGACAGTCCGCGCCGTAATGCGGCAGCAGCTCAACGAGGATTTTCTCCAGATGATTCACACCCAAATGAATCGCCATGGTCGCCCCATGCTGCGCCAGGCTACCCAATTCTTCGCCTGCAGGCATGGCGGTCTTGTCGGCGTAGCGGGTCAAAATCACGCTCTGTGAAATGTCCGGCAAGGTCAGCTCAGCCCCTAAAAGCGCTGCACACGCCGCCGTCGCCGTCACACCCGGAATGATTTCAAACGCAATGTCGAGTTCACGCAGGTAGCGAATCTGCTCGCCAATCGCGCCATACAGACTCGGATCTCCGGAGTGCACTCGCGCCACGTCCTGGCCGTTGGCGTGGGCGGTTTTGATCAGATCAATGATCTGTTCCAGGTGCAATTCGGCGCTGTTGACCACCTGTTCGGCGCGATGGCCTTCCAGCACGGCTGCCGGCACGAGGGAGCCGGCATAGATGATCACCGGGCAGCTGCGAATCAGCCGTTGGCCTTTGACCGTGATCAGTTCCGGGTCGCCGGGACCTGCGCCAATGAAGTAGACGGTCATCGTCGTTTCCTGTGAAAAAAGAGGCTGGGCAACGCTTCAGATGAAGATTGCTCATGATCGAATGCGCGATTATCGGGGATTTTACGCAGCGCCGGCCAATGCCAGGGTCGCTTGCGCATATTTTTGTCGGGGGATCAGCAGTTTTACCGGCGCCTGAGCCAGCTGTTCGGCGAGTGCCAGGGCGGCACTTTCCGCTACGCCATAGCAGCCGGTGCGCTCGAACGCGATGTCGGAACGATGGCTGAGTCTGGCTTGATATCCGGCCAATTGTTCGCTGTTGAAGAACATCAACGGCAGTGCGAGTTGTTCTGCGAGTTCGATCAGGCCAGGTTCGTCGCGCTTCAGGTCAATGCTGGCGAGTGCCTTTATTTGGTGAAGCCCGATTTGATGAGCCTGCAGTGCCTGATCAAACAGTGCCCGCAACGTGCTGGCGGGGCAGCCGCGCTGGCAGCCCAGGCCGACCACTAGCGTCGGCGCTGTGCTGGCATCGGTCATGCGTGGTATTGGCCATCGCTTTTGCGGCGGAACAACCAGGCACTGATCAGGCCCAAGGCCAGCCAGAACGCCACGTTGGTCAACTGCGAAGCGATTTTGAATTGAGCTTCCAGGGCTTGCGGCGCGAGCATCGAATGCACTTCCGGTTGTGGTGCGCCAATCACGTGTGGAACGGCCAGAATCGCCACGCCCAGCACTTTCATCAGCCAATGACGGCTGAACACGATCAGCGCAATCCCGACGGCGGTGGAGGCCGCGGTGCCGATCCACCAGATCTGCCGTTGCGCCAGGTCCGCCGCAGCGGTGCCCGGCAGTTCAGGCGGCAGGCCCAAGGTGGGTGCGAGGACAAACGTCGCATAACCGGCCAGACCCCACAGCAGACCTTGAGCGGTGCTGTTGGGGGCACGCAGGGTGTAGAGACCGGCGAGCATCAGGGCGAAACCAACGGCCACCACCAGATTGCCGCCAGTGGTCGACAGCACGCGCTGCCAGCCGTCTTGCGGCTCCCAGGCTTCGGCGTCGTGGGTGTGTGCGGCCATGGCGCCATCGGCGTGTTCATGGGGTTGAACCACCGCCGGCTCGGATTTCTCGTAGGTTTCCGCTTGAAGAATCAGCGGTGCGACCCAGAAGCTTTGCAGCAGGGTCAGCAGCAGGGCGGCCAGTAGCCCGGTGAACCCTGCGGTTTGCGCAATACGCTTGATCATGTCGTCAGCTCTCAATGGCACGGGAACGCGGAGCTGTGACGGGTATCGTGCGCGGCGTTGTGCACCGCTTCGATGTGCGAGAAACCGGCGAAATACACAAGGCTGGCGCCCAGGATCGACGCGCAGATGGCGGCGGTCAGGCGTTGAGTCAGGGTGGAAGTGGTGCTGGTCGTTGTGTGGCCGGTGCTGCTGATGATCGACATGGCGCATCCCTCTGGTCTGTCAGCGGGTGAATAGAGCGCATGGAAAACCCCTGCGAGTCGGGCACGCAGACGTTCAAACAGCGCCCGCCCACCGCGGGTTTGTTGTTCAGTGATCGTAACGGTCACTTTGTGTTGCGGGCCGGTCTCCGGGCTCACGAGGGGCGCTGGCTTTCGCCTTGACCTGCAAGCATCACCTTCCCATGCCGAACTGCTGGCACAGTGGATTTGATGCTTCGCTCGCTTACCGTTGCGGGGGCAGCACCGGACTGACATGGCTTTGAGTAAAGCACATGATTCACCGGTTTCCCGTTTCACCCTGTGAAGGGCACCCGTAACAAAGTGCGTAGGAGAGCATGGCCGGGGGATTCGCGTCAATTGGCAAGGGTTCTCAACTCGAAGCCTTGTTGACTTCATCGCGAGCAGGCTCGCTCCCACATTGGAACGCGGTCACCTGTGGGAGCGAGCCTGCTCGCGAAGGGAGCGCCGCCAATGTCATGTGAACATTGACCCGCCCCAGCCCGATGCGTAGCCTTGCGCTTTCGAGGTTCTTCGGCGATTGCCGAAGCTAAGAAGGGAACGCGGTCAATGCCGCGGCTGCCCCCGCAACTGTGAACGGTTCAGTTTCTGCCATGCCACTGCATGCGCCAGCCATGGCGCGAGCGGGAAGGCGCAAAAACCGCCAGTCAAACGACTGGCCAGCCGTCAGCCAGGAGACCTGCCTCGACACAGATTCTGACTTTCAACCGGGCGGGGTGATCCGGTGGCGAAATCTTCCGCGCAGCGTGTGTTGCAGCGGTCGTCGTCCCGTATGCCCGCCACCTTGCCAAAGGGCATCCGATGAAAACACTGGCCAAACTCCCCGTCACCATCGTTACCGGCTTCCTCGGCTCGGGCAAAACCACCTTGCTGCGGCACATGCTCGACAACGCTCAAGGCCGTCGCATTGCGGTGATCGTCAACGAGTTCGGCGAGCTGGGCATCGACGGCGAAATCCTCAAGCAGTGCTCCATCGGCTGCACCGAAGAAGAAGCCAACGGTCGCGTCTACGAACTGGCCAACGGCTGCCTGTGCTGCACCGTCCAGGAAGAATTCTTCCCGGTGATGCGCGAACTGGTGGCCCGTCGCGGCGACCTCGATCACATCCTCATCGAAACTTCGGGCTTGGCCCTGCCAAAGCCGCTGGTCCAGGCCTTCCAGTGGCCGGAAATCCGCAGCGCCTGCACCGTTGACGCAGTGATCACGGTAGTCGACAGCCCGGCAGTGGCCGCCGGCACCTTCGCCGCGTTCCCGGATCAAGTCGACGCCCAGCGCAAACTCGACCCGAACCTGGACCACGAATCGCCGCTGCACGAGCTGTTTGCCGACCAACTGGCCAGCGCCGACCTGGTGATCCTCAACAAGGCTGACCTGATCAGCCCTGAAGACCTGGCGCGCGTGCGCCTTGAAGTCGCCGAAGAACTGCCGCCTGCGGTGAAAGTCATCGAAGCCAGCAGCGGTCGCGTGCCACTGGACGTGTTGATCGGCCTCGGTGCTGGCTCCGAAGAACACATCGACAGCCGTCACAGCCATCACGATCATCACCATGAAGGTGAAGACGGCCATCACGATGAGCATGACCACGACGCGTTTGACTCGATCTCCATCGAGCTGCCGCAAGCCGACGAAAGCCTGCTCATGGACGCCCTGACGCAACTGGTGGTCAAGCACGGCATCCTGCGCGTCAAAGGTTTCGCCGCGATCCCGAACAAGCCGATGCGTTTGCTGATTCAGGGCGTGGGCACACGTTTTGACAAGCACTTCGACCGTCAGTGGGGCGCCGAGGAAGCGCGGACCACGCGCCTGGTGTTGATCGGCCAGGAACT
Source organism: Pseudomonas sp. GW821-FHT10C09 (assembly GCF_059415465.1). Lineage (NCBI taxonomy): Bacteria > Pseudomonadati > Pseudomonadota > Gammaproteobacteria > Pseudomonadales > Pseudomonadaceae > Pseudomonas > Pseudomonas sp. GW821-FHT10C09. The sequence goes on along the minus strand of NZ_JBWKNG010000001.1, from coordinate 285,539 downwards.
GGACGCCGTGCAGCTCGAAGCGCAATTGCGCGCCGCGCTCAGCGTTTAAGCCATGCACCTGCTCAGGACCCAGCCCGGCGGTTTCGTGTCGGATGACAACATCGCCGACCTTGGACAAACCCCCGCCGAGCTGGTGATCCTGTGCAGCGGCGATTCCAGCCTGGCGCTGCTCGCCGAAGCCGCGCAGCAACTGCCCGACGACTACCCGAGCGTGCGCCTGGCCAACCCGATGCAGGTGCAGAATCACGCCTCGGTCGATTTGTATGTCGATGAAGTGCTGCGCCACGCCAAGGTGATCCTGATCTCGCTGCACGGCGGTATCGCCTATTGGCGTTATGGCGTCGAGCGGCTGGTGCAATTGTCCGAGCGTGGCGTGCAGCTGATTCTGGTGCCGGGCGATGATCGTCCGGACCCGGAACTCAGCGACCTCAGCACCGTCGAGGCCTGCGACCGTGATCGGCTCTGGCAGTTTTTGCGTCAGGGCGGCATGAGCAATGCCCTGGACTTTTTCCGTTGCCTCGCCACTCGCTGGCTGGGCCGCGATTACGCCTGGGCCGAGCCGCAAGTCCTGCCGCGCACAGCGATTTACCACCCACAAAAAAGCCCCGCCGAACTGAGCGATTGGCAAGCCGACTGGCAAGCCGATCAACCGGTGGCAGCGGTGCTGTTTTACCGCTCGCATTTGCAGGCGGCCAATACCGCTTTCATTGATGTTTTCTGCCAGCGTTTGCAAGCGGCCGGGTTAAACCCTTTGCCGATTGCCGTGGCCAGTTTGAAAGAGCCCGGCTGCCTGACGGTGGTCGAGGATTGGCTGGATGAAGTCGAGGCGGGGGTGATTTTGAACACCACCGGTTTCGCCCAGTCCAGCCCCGAAGCGCCGCATTTGCGACCGTTTCGCCGCAACATTCCGGTGATCCAGGCGATTTGCGCCCAGGACAACGAACCCGGCTGGCGCGCCAGCGAGCAGGGCCTCGGCCCGCGCGACCTGGCAATGCACATCGCGTTGCCAGAATTGGACGGCCGGATCATCAGCCGCCCGATCAGCTTCAAGGACCTGGCGTGGCGCAGCGAGCGCAGTCAGTCGGACGTGGTGTGTTATCGACCGCAACCGGAACGCATGGACTTCGTCGCCGAACTGGCGCGACGCTGGATTGATCTGGCGCGGGTGCCGAACCGCGAAAAGCGCATCGCCCTGATTCTTGCCAACTACCCGACCCGTGATGGGCGGATCGGTAATGGTGTCGGCCTCGACACGCCGGCCGCTGCGTTGAACATCCTGCGTGCGCTACATCACGAAGGTTATCCGTTGCCGGCCGAGTTACCGGGCAGCGGCACCGCGTTGATTCAGCAATTGCTCGGCGGCGTCAGCAACGACCTCGACACCCTCGACCAGCGTCCGTGTCATCAAAGCCTCGCGCTGGACGAATACCAGCGCATGTTCGACGCCTTGCCCGAGGCCAATCGTCAGGCCGTGCTGGAACGCTGGGGCCCACCCGAAAACGACCCGATGTACCGTGGCGAACGGATGATGATTGCCGGTCTGCGCTTCGGCCTGACCTTCGTCGGCATTCAACCGGCACGCGGTTATCAGGTGGACCCGAGTGCGGTCTATCACGACCCGGACCTGGTGCCGCCTCACGGCTATCTGGCGTTCTACTTCTGGCTGCGCAACACCTACGGCGCCCACGGCGTGATCCACGTCGGCAAACACGGCAACCTCGAATGGCTGCCGGGCAAAGGCGTAGGGCTTTCGGAAAGCTGCTGGCCGGATGCGCTGCTCGGGCCGCTACCGAACATCTATCCGTTTATCGTCAACGATCCGGGCGAGGGCGCACAGGCCAAGCGCCGCACCCAAGCGGTGATCATCGACCACCTGATGCCGCCGCTGACCCGTGCTGAGACCTACGGGCCGCTGCGCAACCTTGAGCTGCTGGCCGACGAGTATTACGAAGCGCAACTGCTCGATCCGCGCCGCGCCCGGGAATTGCAGCGCGACATCCTGCAACTGGTGCGTGACACGCACATCGATCGCGAACTGCAACTGGACGAAAAACTCGACAGCGACGCTGATGCGGCGATCTGGTTGCCGCGGCTGGACACGTATTTGTGCGACTTGAAGGAATCGCAGATCCGCGATGGCCTGCACATCTTTGGCGAATCACCGACAGGGCGATTGCGCATCGACACCTTGCTGGCGTTGCTGCGGATTCCCCGTGGCGATGGGCGTGGCGCGCAATCGAGTTTGCTGCGGGCGTTGGCGAAGGCGTTTGAGTTGGGGTTCGATCCGCTGGATTGCGCGCTTGCTGATCCCTGGAGCGGTCCGCGTCCGATGGAATTGCAAACTGTCAGTGACGAAGTCTGGCGAACCGCCGGTGATGCCCGCGAACGCCTGGAATTGTTTGCCGCTCAACTCATCACCCACACTTTGTTGAACGAACCAGAACCCCCTCGCCACAAAGGCACCCTCCCACAGGGGGTACGCTGGGCCGAGGTGCATGCCATCCTCGACAGCCTGCGCGAAGTCGTCGCCCCACGCCTTGACGCCTGCGGCCCAGCCGAAATGCGCGGCCTGCTCGACGCCTTGAACGGCCGCTTCGTCCCCGCCGGCCCCAGCGGCGCACCCAGTCGCGGTCGTCTGGACGTGCTACCCACCGGGCGCAACTTCTATTCGGTGGACGTGCGCAACCTGCCGACCACCACCGCGTGGCGCATCGGCTTCCAGTCCGCCAACCTGATCCTCGAACGGCACCTGCAAGACCACGGCGATCACCTGCGCCAGCTCGGCCTGTCCGTCTGGGGCACCGCAACGATGCGCACCGGCGGCGACGACATCGCCCAAGCCATGGCGCTGATGGGCGTGCGTCCGGTCTGGGCAACGGGCAGTCAACGGGTCGACGATTTCGAAATCCTGCCGCTGAGCCTGCTCGACCGTCCGCGTGTGGACGTGACCTTGCGCGTTTCCGGGTTTTTCCGCGATGCCTTCGCCAACCTGATCCGTCTGTTCGACGCAGCGGTGCAAGCGGTCGCAGCGCTGGATGAACCCGACGACCTCAACCCCTTGGCCGCCAAAGTGCGCGCCGAGCGTGAAGCGCTGATGCAATCGGGTCTGGATGAAGACGCTGCAAATCGCCAGGCCGGCTGGCGAATTTTTGGTGCCAAACCCGGTGCCTATGGCGCCGGTGTGCAGGGCGCCATCGACGGGCGCCTGTGGCAAAGCCGTGATGACCTGGCCGAGGTTTACCTGAATTGGGGCGGCTATGCTTACGGCGGTTCCGACGAAGGCACCGCCGCCCGCGAACAATTCGCCCAGCGCCTGAGCCAGGTGCAAGCGGTGCTGCAAAACCAGGACAACCGCGAACACGACTTGCTCGATTCCAACGACTATTACCAGTTCCAGGGCGGCATGCTTGCTGCGGTGGAAAGCCTCAGCGGTGAAGCAGCGGCCAGTTACCACGGCGATCACAGTCAGCCGGATTTGCCGAAGATCCGTACCTTGAAGGAAGAGCTGAATCGGGTGATCCGCTCCCGGGCGGCCAATCCAAAGTGGATCGAGGGGGTAAAGCGTCACGGCTACAAAGGCGCGTTTGAACTGGCAGCGACGGTCGATAACCTGTTTGCCTTCGATGCTACGACGCAGTTGATTGACGATCACCAGTACGCGTTGCTGGCCGACGCTTATTTGCTCGACCCGGCGACGCGTAAGTTTGTTCGCGAGCACAATCCGCACGCCTTGCGTGACATGACCGAACGGATGCTGGAAGCGCAGCAGCGGGGGATGTGGAAGGAGCCGGGCGAATACCGTGAGGCCCTCGAAAACCTGCTGCTGGATATAGAAGAAGACAGCTGATGCACCTCAAATCCCTGTGGGAGCGAGCCTGCTCGCGAAGAGGCCATCACATTCAACATCATCGTTAGCTGAAAAATCGCC